>DATJMA010000053.1:0-29368 GCA_035509055.1 Bryobacteraceae bacterium
TCACAAATAAATGGTCGCAACTCTGTGGAAAACATGTTAATACCGACCAACCCATGGTCGTTTCGGCGATGCGTTCGGATGACGAACGAACCGCTTCACTGTTCAGGGGCAGGCGCGGGCACTGGCAGATCCACACCGACACCCGAAGGATACGATTGATATAGCGAGAGGCATGTGGGCGCGAACTCCCCCGCCATTCGTTGAGGCATTCTCCCGGTCAACGGGTCTGGCGTTGGTTCCTTGCCGGATGGCGACCAATCCCATGTCTTGCATATCTGACCCGTCTGACTGTCGAAAGCAATATCCGTGTTGCGCGTCAGTACGAACCTATGGAGGCCGGGGCGCGGCTGGGCTGCCTTCGGCTCTGCCACTGGTTTCTTTTGATTGGAAGAGTCACCAAATCCGCAGGACTGCTGTTGAATTACCACGAAGAAAGCGAGAGGCACGAAGAACTTCACGTTGTCAATGGTACCGCCTCACCGCAGGTGAGTCAAATCAATTTTTGCCCTTATTTGGGATCGGACGGCACGCTGGCGACCCCGTCGGCGTTCAGGGCGATCACACGGTAGCGGGCGCCGAGCAACGGTTTCGGATCTATCCAAGGATCGTCGCCGTCGGTGGCGCATTGATCGCAAACGGTCTGCCATTCCTTTGCACCGGGGCTCATCCGCTGAATCGAGTAACGCACGGCACCGGCCGAGCCTCGCCAGGCCACCAATCCTCCCAGCACCACTGAGGTCATCGCCGGCGCGGCCGGCGCCATATGTTTCGGGACAGGCTTTCCGGCCATCGCGAAGGCGTGCGAACGCAGTTGCTGCACGCGCTGCGCCATGTCTTCGGCGCTGTTCACCAACGTCTTGATTCCGGAATAATAGAGCGCCCACCACTCGCCGCATTCGCCCTTTTCGGCGAAGGGCAGCTGCCTGGAATCGGCGGGAATAGGCTGGAAACCGAAATTGTCGAGGTGTGCTTGGAGAGCCCAGAACAGGTCGCCCGAGACATTGCCGTCGCGCGCGAGGGTGTCGAGCACTTCCTGCAACTCCGCGGTGGTCTTCCAGTTCGTGCGATCCCATCCGAATTCGTTCACGATGTACACCTTGCCGTGGCCGGTGACATTGGCCGCGTCGCGGGCGAAGGTGGCCGGGGTCGTCGTTAGGGCGCCGCCGAGTTGAACCGCCCAGTGCGGATAGTATTCGAATGTGGCCATGTCCGGGCTTGGGTTGTCGAGCGCTTTCCCATAGAACGGGAAGATGCCGCTGGTATCCAGGTAGAGGTGCTTAGGATCGGCCTGTTTGATGTGCCGGCCCACGGTTTCCACCCAAGCCGCCACTTCCGCCATATTCCCCTGGGAGCCCATCAATGCCGCCAGAATGCCGCACATGTTGCAGTTCTCCCACGCGAGGATCGTGGGATCGTCCTTGTACCGCAGGCCCGTAATGCGGTTGACGTGGTTGAGCACGGCGTCCACGTGCTCCTCGTACGCGGCAATCAGGGCCGGGTCACGGAAGAAGTCCTGCAGGTCGGTCTTGTGTTCCCAGGCGAGGTACTGGCCGATGCCGCCGCCGGCGCATGCCGCGCAATCGCCCACCAGGGTCATGATCACCCTCATCCCGCGGCGTCCCGCGGCGGCCAGCGCGTAATCCGAGGATTGGAAACCGGCATCGTTAAACTCCGATTTCCGCGGCTCGATGCACAGTGGGCAGCCGACGGTGTCGCCCATGGTCTGCGAGCGCACTACGCGCGCGCCCATCTCGAGAGCCGTGTCGAACGCATCGTCGATTTCGAACCGGCTCGCCAAACGAGGACCGGCTGGATCGTGCGGGCCGTACCCTTCCAGGCCGAGCCATTCGATATTCGGCCCGCCGAAGCGATACGGCTGGCCCGCAAGGGCGAGGTGCGTACCCTCGCGGCGCACGAAGTCGTCTTTTGACGCCTCTTGGGCGAAGACCGTGGTCCAGGCAAACAATACCGCGGCGGCGATCGCGATTCCCTTCTTCTCGGTGCTCTTCATCGCATTGTCCGAAACCGATATAGCACGATTCCACGGGGTATTCAAACAAGCAGCGGAATTTTGCGATCGGGCCGGTAAGGTATGCTGATATCCATGCAACCCGAACAAGCCAAGTTTTTGCTGGACGAAGTGTATCTCGTGCACTTCAAGAATGAGCATCAAGTCACGAAGAAGTTAATCCAAGCGATTCCGCTCGATAAAGGCGATTATCGTCCCGACCAGATTTCGAAGACCGCGCTTGAATTGGCATGGCACATCGCCGCCTCGGAAATGCGCTTCTTCGATTCGGCAATGTCGGGGGTTTTCGATGTGAGTCCACGGCCGCGCCCGGAATCCATCCGGAACTCGGCGGATCTGCTCGCCTGGTACGAGGAGAACTTTGCCTCGCGCTTCGAAGCGATGGCCGCCATGACAGGTGAGCAGTCGGCCAGGATCGTGGATTTTCGCGGGTTGATGCAACTTCCCGCGGTGATGTTGGTGGGACTCGGACTGCGTCATTCCATCCACCATCGCGGGCAATTGTCCATGTATATGCGGCCTATGGGCGCAAAGGTACCGGCGATTTACGGCGAGAGCTACGATTCCGCAGAGGCACGGAAAGCGGCGGCCCAGAAAGCCTGACGTCAGGCTGAAACTTCGATCGCCGCCTGGCCGGCAAGCACGATCCTGCATTCACTCCTTGACAACTTAGGAGAGAGGCTGCATAATCTCCTATAGAGATTAGGAGAGTTGCCCATGCCGGATCATGCCGAACTGCTTCCCGGAACACTGGACATGCTGATTTTGAAAGCCGTGTCCCTGGGGCCGCAGCACGGCTACGGAATCCTGCTGCGCATCGGCCAGATCTCCGGGGACTCGCTGAATATCGAACAGGGAGCTCTCTACCCGGCGCTCTACAGGTTGGAACGGAAGGATCTGCTCGACACCGAGTGGGGCGTATCGGAAAATAACCGCCGCGCCAAGTTCTATCGGCTCACGCCCGCGGGCGCGAAGCGTTTGAAAGAGGAAACGCAGAGCTGGAATCGCACTGCGATGGCCGTCGCCACGGCGCTGGCAGCCAGGCCGCAGGAGGCCTAAAGTGAGATTCCTGAGTTTGCTGGCCGCGGGCCTGTTTCGGCGCGCGCGCATGGAGCGCGAAATGGCGGAAGAACTGGCCGCGCACATGGCCCATCGCGCCGACGATCTGATGCGCGCGGGTTACCCTCCCGCCGACGCGGCGCGGCGCGCGCGCCTGGAATTTGGCGCGGTCGAGGGCTATAAAGAAAGCTGCCGCGAAGCGCGCGGCCTGGCCTGGTTTGACGAGTTGCGTGGAAATCTGCGGTTCACCGCGCGCAGCTTGCGCGCCAGCCCCGGATACGCGCTCGCCGCGGTGCTTTCGCTGGCCATCGGGATCGGCGCCAATCTGTGCGCTTTCGTTTCGGTGAACGCCATCATTCTCCATCCGTTCCCGTTTCCTGACATCGATCGCATCATGCTCTTGGGCGAGACAACCTCCAAAATCGGCCTGCACCGCGATCCGGTAGCGCCCGCGAATTTCTTCGATTGGAAGGAAAACAGCCGCTCCTTCGCGTCGCTTTCGGCGTTCCGGCCGTGGGACGCGTTGCTCACCGGCGCCGGCGAACCGGAACGCGTGACGGCCGCGCGAGTCACAGCCGATTTCTTCGTGACGCTCGGCATGGCGCCGGCGAAGGGACGCGGCTTTCTGGAACGCGAATGCCAGCCGGGCGACGATCACGTCGCGGTGGTGAGCCGTTCCTTTCAGAAAAGTCACGTGATATCGCTCGGGCAATCCATCGCGCTCGATGGGCGCGCCCACACGGTGATCGGCATCATGCCCGACGAGTTCGATTTTCCGCTGGCCACGCAGATTTGGGCGCCGTTGGCATACAGTCCCGAGGGGAGGGCCCGGCGCGGAAGCGCGGAACTCGCGGTGGTCGGGAGACTGAAAACGAGCGTCACGGTGGAACGCGCGCGCGCTGAAATGGCGGCCATTGCGTCTACGCTAGCCCAACGATACCCGCAGTCCAACGACGGGCGCGGAGTCGCGGTCGAACCGATCGGCCAGATGAACGAGGTCACCAACCGGTTCGTGGCGATTGTCGGCTGCGCCGCCGGGTTCGTGCTGCTGCTGGCCTGCGCCAACATCGGCAATCTGCAACTGGCGCGGTTCACCGCCCGCCAAAAAGAGTTAGGACTGCGAGCCGCGCTGGGCGCCAGCCGCTTCCGCCTCGTGCGGCAGTTGCTGACCGAAAGCCTGGCCGTTTCCGCGGCCGGAGGGCTGCTGGGTTGGGTAGCGGGAGCGTGGCAACTTGGCATCATGAAAACCAACATCCCGGCCGAGGTTTTGCGATGGGTGGCCGGGCTGCGCCACTTGGAAATGGATGGCCAGGTGATGTTTTTTGGCATCGTTATTTCGTTGGCTGCTGGAATCGCCTGCACCTTGCCCTCGATCTATCAACTGCTGCGCCGGCGAAGTAGCGAACGCCTGAACCAGTCTTTAAAAGAAGGCGGCCGTGGCACGGTCACCGGCCGCGCCGGCAACCGCGCCCGTGCCCTGCTGGTATCGACCGAGATGGCGCTGGCTCTGGTGCTGTTGGTGGGGGCGGGCGTAATGGTCCGCACCTTCGAGCACATGATGGCGATCGACGCCGGTTTCGATCCCAAAGGCGTGCTCACGTTGGAAGTAACGCCTTCGCCGCGCGATGCCATTCAGAGCGCGCAGTATTACCAACGTGTGCTCCTGGAGATGAATACCATTTCGGGAGTCGAATCGGCGGCCGTGTCGGGAGGAAACCAGGCCGCGCAGTGGGAAATCGAAGGACGGGACAAGCCTGCCGCCGGCGAACCGCGCCCGGACCGCCTCGCAATCAGTTCGCGCTACTTCCAGACTATGCGCATTCCCGTGAAGGACGGCAGATCGATCGGCGAGCAGGACGCGCCGGAAGCCACCCGCGTGGTGGTGATCAGCGAGAGCCTGGCGCGTTATTACTGGCGCGCATCGTCGCCCCTTGGACGGCGCATTCGGCTGGGAGGAGCGGCGTCGCCGTGGCTCACGGTGGTGGGCGTCTGCGGGGATATCCGCGACTGGTTCGGAGGACAGAACGAACCCACGGCTTATACCTCTTACCGGCAAGACCCTCCGCCGGGAGTTCGTTTCGTGCTGCGCACCGCGCGCGACCCGATCGAATTCACGCCCGCGGCGCGCCTGGCGATTCGGCGCGTGGACGCCAACCAAGCGATCTACAACGTGAAATCCATGGAGCAGATTCTCGCCGAGCAGACATCTGGCGTGCGGTCGGCGGCCATGGTAATGAGCATCGACGCGGCCATCGCACTGCTGCTGGCGCTGATGGGCGCGTATTCGGTTTCGGCTTTTTTCGTGGCCCAGCGGACACAGGAATTCGGGGTCCGCATGGCGCTCGGCGCGTCGCCGCGCGCCATCCTTCGCATGGTGATGGCCGGGGCCGCGCGCACCAGCGGCGCCGGGCTGGCGGTGGGAATGGCAGCCGCCCTGGCGCTATGCATCACCATGTCGCACGTGCTATATGGCGTGGTTGCCATCGAGCCCCTGACGTTCACCGGGCTCTCGGCCATGCTTACCCTCGCGGCTCTGGTTGCCGCGTTCGTTCCCGCGCGCCGCGCCACCCGCGTCGATCCTATGATTGCGCTGCGAAGCGAGTGATGCGCTGGTCGGACTCACCCCGGTTAGTCTTGACACCTTCCAGCCGTTTTTGTAATACATAGAATAGGGACGCTCAGATTATGTTCCGCTCGGGCTCAGCCCGTTCGCGTGAACGCTCCATTACTTGGGTCCTTGGTTTGCTGTTGAAACAGGGGACACCCGCAATGAAGTGGGCAGAATCACATCAATTTTCAAAAGTCCCACGCATGGCTAAGGAGAGACAATGCGCAATATGAAATCCCGTGCTGGTCTTGTGATTGTGTTCGCGGCACTGGCCACAGGCCTGATGCTCCTGGCAATTAACACCGCGCCACGCTCCACTTCGGCAGCCAGCCCTCAAACTGCCTCCGCCCGCAGTACGCTTCCACAGGTGTCTTACGCGGACGTTGTGGATCGCGTCGCACCTGCCGTGGTCACCATCCATGCGGCGCGTCGCGTGCGGGCGCCCCAAATGCCCGATTTCTTTAACGATCCCATGTTCCGCCAGTTCTTTGGCGGGGGCGGGCGCGCGACACCCCGCGGCGACCAGGCGCCAATGGAGAGGGAAGAGGCGCTCGGATCGGGTGTCGTCGTCACCTCCGACGGACATATCATTACCAATCATCACGTGGTCGACGGCGCCGAGCAGATTTCGGTGGATTTGACCGACGGACGGCACTTTGATGCGAAGGTGCTCGGTTCCGACACGCCCAGCGATCTCGCGGTGCTGAAGATTCAGGCAACCAATCTGCCCGTACTCTCGCTGGCCGATTCCGACAAGGTTCGCGTGGGCGATGTCTGTCTCGCCGTTGGCAATCCATTGGGTATCGGCGAGACGGTAACAATGGGCATCGTCAGCGCCAAAGGCCGCAGCACGGGCCTGAGCGATGGCAGCAGCTTCGAAGACTTCCTGCAAACCGACGCCGCCATCAATCAGGGTAATTCCGGCGGCGCGCTGGTGAACACGCAGGGCGAGTTGATCGGTATCAACAGCCAGATTCTTTCGCCTTCCGGCGGCAACATCGGCATCGGGTTCGCCATCCCCTCGAATATGGCGCGCAGTGTCATGGATCAGTTGGTCAAGACCGGTCATGTGAGCCGCGGCAGGCTGGGCGTGGAAATCCAGGAGATTTCGCCGGAGATCGCGCAGAGCATGAACCTGAAAAATACCCGTGGCGTGCTGGTCAGCGGCGTGGAGCCCGGCTTGGCTGCCGATAAGGCCGGCGTTAAAGTCGGCGATGTAATCACTGCCGTGAATGGCTCCCGCGTGGATGATTCCAATGCCCTGCGCAATCGGATTGCGTCCACGCCTCCGGGAACCGACGTGACCCTTACCGTCCAGCGTGACGGCCGCGAAGAGCAGTTGCACGCCAGGCTTACCGAACTGCAAACCGACAACCAGGCATCGGCATCCGAGGGTAACGGCGGCGGCGAGAGCGCCGGTGCGCAGTTGGGGATTTCGGTGGAACCCGTGACATCCGCCATCGCCAGCCGCTTGAAGTTGAAGGGGACGGAGGGCGTCGTCATTACCGATGTCGCTCCCAACAGTGCGGCGGCGGAAGCGGGACTCCAGCCCGATGACGTGATTCTTGAAGTCAATCATCAACCGGTGAGATCGGGGGCCGATGTTCGCGCCGGGGTGAAGGCTTCGGGAACGCGCCCCGTGCTGCTCCTCTTCAACCGCGCGGGGGTGAACCACTTCGTCGCCATCCAGGCGAAATAAACGAGCACGGAAATCGGTGCTTTCCAGCCCGGCCGGGGCACGCATAGGCCAGCGAAACGGCCTCTGTGTAGTCCCGGAGGGCCTGGCGATACCTTTCAGACTGCACAAGGATAAAAGAATATCCATTGGCGGCGATTGCCGTCCTCAGTTTCCGTTCGGCGACGCGAACCGCTCGGGCTTTCCGCTTCAGTCGCATGTTGGAGGATTTCGTCAACTGAGTAGTTCAGGAGTGGTCCTTCTCTGCTTTTTCTTTTTGCGGTGATTGAATCGTCCAAATGTGTGGAAACTCCCAACAGGAATCCCGCACCGAGGTGGAAATTGTCACAATCAGGTTAATCGCGCGCGCGTGGTAGCTTGTACCTGATGACGTGGCTTGTCTGGTCCCTCCTTTCCGCGGTCTTCGCGGCGCTCACCGCGATTCTGGCCAAAATCGGCGTCGCCGGAGTGGATGCCAATCTGGCAACCGCCGTGCGGACTTCGGTCGTAGTGGTCTTCACGTGGCTGATCGCGCTGACGGTCCGTTCGGGAACGCCGTTTCAGCATTTCACGGCGAGAACCTGGATTTTCCTGGCGCTCTCCGGCGTGGCCACGGGGCTTTCGTGGCTCTGTTATTTTCACGCGCTACAGGTAGGCGAAGCGTCGCGCGTGGCGCCCATCGACAAGCTCAGCGTGGTGTTTGTGATTCTGCTCGCCACGGTGTTTCTCGGCGAGAAATTGACATGGGGCAAAGGCGTGGGTGTGCTGCTGATCGCCGCCGGGGCCATCGCCATCGCGCTCGATTGAAATTGGCGCCTACGGAACCAACGCCTTTCGGATCGGCTCGACCCACGAATCTTTGGCCATGTCCCAAACGATAAAATCCGAGTCGAACTGCCAGTAGGTCCATGCCCATCCGAGCTTCTCGGCGGTGCGTGCCACGAAGGACGTGTAGCGCACGCGCGAATCCATCTCGCCCTTGTCGTACGCGCCGAATTCGCCCAGCAGAATCGGCCGTTTCTCTTTCTTTGACCATTGCTGAACGCGGGTGAAATCGTCCACAACGCGCTGCTTCTCGGCATCGGTTCCCCACTTCACGCCGGAAAGTTTGGCCGTCGCGGGGTTCCAACTCGCTCCCTGGTGCGTGAACTCCATCGGCAGATAATAATGCACCGTGACGATGATATGCCGGTCGTCCGCCGGCAGCGTGAGTTTGCCCAGGTAGTTGATGTTGTTCCAGAACGCCGGTCCGATCACCACATTGCGCTGGGGATTGCTCTTGCGAATGATCGCGAGGCCATCTTGCAGCAAGCCATTCCATGCGTCGGGGGTGAGCTGCGAGTTCGGTTCGTTCAGGATCTCGAAGAGCACGCCATTCGGCGCGTCTTTATAATGCGCCGCCACCTGTTCCCAGAAGGCCAGCAGCTTCGGCCGGCAGATTTCCAGATCCTTGCCGCAAGGTTCGAAATCGTGCTCGTCGAGGATTACCTGGAGATGATTGGCGAGCGCGTTCTTCACGGCCCAATCGAGCGTGTGGAACCACGCATCGCTCAATTGATGGGAGGCGTTCATGTGGCTGAACGCCTGCAAGTTGATGCGAATGGTTTGAAATCCACCCTGGTGGATCAGTTGAAAATGGCGCTCCTGGAAGCGCGCTTTCGCGGCCGCTTCCCAGATCGGATCGTAGCCGAGCACATTGACGCCCCGGCCCATCAGTTTCACCTGCTCGAACGGATCGAGCGCTTGGAATGCCTGCGCCTGCCCGCTCCATCCGCCCCCTGCCAGGGCGGCGAGTGACAACAGCCGCAGCGAGATTCTCATTGCGTGCTTCATCGTGCCGTTTCCGAAGCACGATGATAGCGCCATGCACTCGGTTACGGCACGTTGGCGCTCACCGTGTTCGAAGAGCCAACCGAATTGGCAAGCGTAACCGACACGGAAGCGACATCCGAGATATTCCCGCTGATCGTGAAGGGCATCGTCAGGGAGAACTGGGAACCGGTCTTGAGCGACGCCGCGCTTGCATACCACGCCTGGAACAGGCTGCTCACATCGATCGTGGCGGTTGTGGTTTGCAGCGTCGCCCCTGGCGCCGCCGTGAACGTGAAGGTTGCAGTCTTCATGTCCAGGGTGGTCGAAGTTCCCACGATCACCACATTGATGGTGTTCGGGGTTTGCGGAATGGTCACGGTCACGCTGTTGATTGTGGGAGCGGACGCCGCAATGGTCGTGGTGGCGGAGGGCGGTACCGCGGGCGTGACGTCCACACCCGCCGCGCTCAGGGCAAGCGATATCTCGATGGTTCCCGGGAAAGTGCCGGCCTGGAATTGCAGAGTGGCCGTCGTGGTATTGGCCGGGATGGTGATCTCGGTGGTCCGCGAGCCGCCGGCAAAGCTGAGGTCGGTCGAGTTGCCCGGATTCGGCGTGATCGAAAGCGTTGCCGTCACCGTAATCGGTAAAGCATAGCCACTCGCCAGCGTGATGGTCACGGTTGGCTGATCGCCCGGTTTCGAGGTGGCCGGGAGGCCGCTCAATGTGATGGCCGGAAGCGCCGGCGGTCCGGCGATGGCCACCGTGAATTGCTGTTGCGCCGCAAGGCCCGTGCTATCGGCCGCTTCAATGGTGAAAGTGAAGCTGCCTGCCGCCGAAGGCGTTCCGGAGATGGTTCCGCTTGTCGGCGAGAGTGAAAGTCCTCCCGGCAGCGTCCCCTTCGATACCGACCAGGTAATCGCACCCGTACCGCCTGACGATGTCACCGTCTGGCTATAGGCGTTCGCGACCGACCCGCCCGGCAAAGAAGTCGTGAGAATCGTCAGCGGCTGGGGATCGACCACCAGGGTCAACGGGGCCGTTGCGGTTGCGGAGGTCGAGTCCATCACCTGAACCGTGAAGCCGTAACTTCCGGCTGTCGCCGGCGTACCGGATAGCACGCCGGTCGATGTCCCGAGTTGAATGCCCGGCGGCAAATTGCCCACGGTCACCGACCAGGTGAGCGGCGGGGTCGAGTTCGCCGCCAGCAAACCGGAATCGTAAGCGGCGCCCACCGTACCCGCGGGCAGGGAAGAGGTCATGATCGACAGGCCTACGCTCTGTACCGTCAACTGGAAGGTTGCTGTGGCGATGCCGAAGTTGGAATCGACCACGGATATGGTAAACGGATAGGTTCCCGGCGTAGTGGGCGTGCCGGTAATTGCCCCCGTCGAGGGATTGATCGAAAAACCGGTAAGCAGTCCGCCGGCGCTGAGTGACCAGCTATACGGCGGCGTTCCGCCGGAGACGCCGAGTGCCAGCGAATACGCGGCATTGGTAATGGCTATGGGTATCTGTGACGGCGTAATTTGCAGCGTCGGGGCGTCCACGCGCAGTGTGAACCCCTGCGTCGCCACCATTTGCAGGTTGTCAGTCACTTCGGCAGTGAACTGGTAATTGCCTGCCTGCGCCGGTGTGCCGCTGAGAACCCCGGTTTGGGTATTCAAGCTGATGCCCGGCGGCAGCGCGCCCTGCGGGGCCGACCAGGTGTAGGGCGTATGGCCGCCGGCAGCGCTGAGCCCGAACGAGTAGGCCGTGCCAACGGTTCCGGACGGAGGCGGCGGCACCGGAATGATGGTCGGTTCCGCGGTACTCACGACTTCAAGTTGGAACGCGCCAGTCACACTGGCGCCGGTAGTGTCCGTCGCTTTCACCACAATCGACGACACGCCCACCTGTGCCGGAGATCCCGTGAGGCTTCCACCGGGAGTAAGGGTCAACCCGGCCGGCAGCGTCCCCTGCACCAGGGACCAGGTGTATGGCGCGGCGCCATTCGCGGCCGTAAACGAGGTGTTATAGAGCCGCTGCAGGGTAGCCGGTGGCAAAGACTGGGTCGTAATCTGGAAATCCCCCGGCCCCGCGATTTGAATCACGTAGTTCGAGGTAGTAGCGGCGCGCGGCCTCGCTCCGCCCGTGGACTCCGTACCAACGGACTCTCCGCCGCTGTCCGTCACGTTGAGAACCAGTCCGAAGGCGCCTTTCTGCGCGGGCGTGCCGGTGAAAGTGCCATTCGTGGAATCGAACGTGATGCCCGGGGGCAATTGTCCGCCTGTGATCGAGTAGAAATACGGCGGCGTGCCGCCCGCCACATTAATGGCGTAGTAGTACAGCACTCCGACTGCGCCGTTGGGCAGGGGATTGGGAGTGATCAGCGAGACGGTGTTCGAACTGACAATGGTGATGGTGAATGGCGACGAGAGAGAATTCCCGCTGCTGTCGGTCACCTTCGCGGTGAACGTAGTATTCCCCGCGGTTGTGGGAGTGCCGGTGATGGCGCCGCTGGCGGCCAGATTCAGCCCTCCCGGCAACACGGAATTCTGCGCCAACGTCCAGTTGTACCCTCCGCTGCCGCCCGAGGCCACAAGCGACTGGTTAAAGAAAACTCCCACGGTCCCCGGGAGCAAAATCTGCGCACTGGCGATCGACAAACTGGTCGGCTGCGGTACCACGGTGATGGTGAACTGCTGGGGCGGGCTGACCTGCTGCCCGTCGGTCACCTGGAGGGAGAAGGTATAGGCGCCGGCCGTAGTGGGCGTTCCGAAAATAGCGCCCGCTCCCGTATCGAGGCTGAGACCCGGCGGTAGCGGCAGTGAATTGGGCGCCATGCTCCACGTGAGTAACCCCTGGCCTCCATTCGCTTGTACCTGGATGCCGTAATTGAGGCCGACCGTGGCGTTCGTCAGGCTGTTCGGGACAATCACCAGGCTCTGGACCACCGGCTGGATGAATGTCATAGAAATGCTGCTCACCTGGTCGTTCAGAGTTACGGGGACCAGGATGGACCCACCCGACGCCGGGGTGCCGCTGAGCAAACCGCCGGTGGAAAGCGAGAGTCCGTTCAGATTGGTGCCGGCGGGTACCTTAAAGGTATACGGCGGAACGCCGCCTTGCGCCACAATCTGGTTGGAGCACAGTGAATTCGGAACGCAGGTGGGCAGCGTCGCCGCCGTCACGAAGGAAAGCGGCGTCTGGCTTGTCACCTGAAGGGTGAAGGTCTGGGATGCGATGGAAGTTCCGCTATCCCACACGGTGGCTTCGACCGAATACGTTCCTGGCTGCGCCACCGTTCCGCTCAATACTCCGGCCGAGGAAAGCGAGAGGCCACCCGGCAGCTTGGTGGACGACCAAAGATATGGTTGGAGTCCGCCCGCCGCCGCCACCGTTGTGCTGTAACCGATGCCTGCAAAGGCACCAGGCAGGGACACCGTGGTGATGCTCAAGGCCGGGTTCACGATGATCGTCACAGGCGCGGTCACGAAACCGTCCGAGGAATCGTTTACCGTCACCTGGATGGTCACTGCGCCGGCGCTGGTGGGCGTGCCAGCCAGGTATCCCGCTTGGGTCAGCGTCAGCCACGCGGGCAGACCCGTAGCCGTAAAAGTGTAGCCTGGAACTCCGCCCGATGCAGTGAGATTCGCGCTGTAGGGTAACTGGACGACCCCTTCCGGCAAGCCGGTCGAATTCAATGTGATGGCGGAATTCACCGGAAGCGTCGCATTCAATGTGGCGCTGTTTTGGAGCGAATCGAACACCGTCACGCTGAAATTCAAAGGCGTGGCAGCTTGCGGGGTGCCGAGGAGGACGCCCGCGGCCGACAGCGTGAATCCGCTCGGAAGGTTCGACGACGACCACTGATAGTTGCCCGCCCCGCCGGCCGCGGTGAACGTCGCGGTATAGGGGAAGTTCATAGTCGCCGGAGGTAGAGGCGAAGTGGTTTCGATGGTCAAGACCGATACCACCGGCAACACGAACGTCTGGCTGATCGAGTGATTCTGCGTGTCCGTTACCGTGACCCGCATGGTTACCGTGGCGGCTTGCGGAGGCGTGCCCGTCAACACGCCCGTGGCGCTCAACGATAGCCATGCCGGCAGATTCGCCGCCGACCACGTGTAGCTTCCGCTCCCGCCCGATGCCACCAGCGTTTGCGAATAAGGCAGGCCGGCCGAGGCGGGCGGCAGCGGCGAAGTGGTGTTGAATTGCAGCGCTCCATTCACCGGCAACGTGAAGTATTGCGTGAGGGATTGGTCCACGTCGTCGGTGACGGTCATTTGGAACGTGACCGGACCGGCGCTGGGCGGAGTTCCCGTGAGCGCGCCCGTTTTGATGTTGAAGGTCAGCCAGTTTGGCAGCCCGGAAGCGTTGACAGTGAGTATTCCGTCGCCGCCCGCGGCTCGAATATGGGTAAGGTACACCACGTTCGGAGTGGCCGGCGGGAGCGGCGAAGCCGTCTGGAAGTACAGGCCCGGCGTCGCCAGTACCGGAAGCGTCAGGCTGGCGGTGCTGTAAGCTCCCAGCGAATCCGTCACCGTCGCATTGAACGTGATGCTCGAGGGCGCACCCGCGGGCGGCGTCCCGCTCAGTGTGCCGCCGCTCGAAAGGGTCAACCATTCGGGCAGGTTAGCCGCAGTCCAATTGTATGGCGATGTGCCGGAGTTGGCGGTGAGGTTCTGCGAGTACGCGATCCCGATGTATGCCGGGGTAAGCGGCGACACCGTCGTGATCGCGGGCGGGCTCACGATAATGGTTTCCTGCTGCGATGCCGTGTTGGGGGTCGGGGTCTGCGAATCGGTCACGACAACCGTAAACGTGAATGCTCCGCCGGCGGGTGGTGTGCCGGTGAGGACACCGGTGCTGGAGTTCAAGTTCAGCCAGGCGGGTAAATTGGTGGAAGTGATGCTGTCCGTCCCCACTCCGCCCGACCATTTCAAGGTATAACTGTACGGCTGCCCGGCCGTGCCGGCAGTCAACGTGGTGGGCGAAAGAATCGTGAGGCCGCCGCCCGCAGGGGTAATGGTGATGCCGAATTGCGGCACGATGCTGACGCCCCAGGCGTCCTGCACTGTCACCGGAATGCTGTAGGAGTTGGCCGTCGTCGGCGTGCCCCCGAACGAATCGTTGGAGGAGTTGAATGTCATCCCCGGCGGCAGCGTTCCAGCGATGTACGTGAAGGGTGCGATTCCGCCGGCGATAGCCCCGGTTGCGCTGTACGGCGTGTTCACCGTTCCAGTGGGCAGCGTGGTGTTCGGCGCGGTCGGGCCATCGAGGACCCAGGTATCGTTCTGGAGGTTGCCCGCTTCGCCCCCGAACAATACGGTGTTCGCGGTGGCCGGGTCGAACGCCATGGCGTAGTAGTATCGCCCGCCGGTCGGCGCATGTGGCGTGTTTACCTGCGTCCAATTGGTTCCGTCCCAGGCCCAGGTATCGTGCTGGGGATTGTTCGGCGGCTCGAATCCGCCAAACAAGAATGTCTTCGCCTGGGTGGGATCATAAGCCATCGACATGATGGCGCGCGCACCGGGAGACGTAGCCGGAGTAACCTGCGTCCAGGTTTGGTTGGCGCCGTTCCAGATCCAGGTGTCGTTGAAATTGGTAGCGTTCACAACCGTGCTGCCACCGAACATCACCACCTGGTTGTGACCCGAATCGTAAGCGATGCCGGCCAGGTCGCGCGGCGGGGGCGCGTTCGGAGCATTGACCTGGGTCCAGTTCGTTCCATCCCAAATCCAGGTATCCGCGTCCGCGGCCGAATTAATGCTGCCGCCGAACAGCACTATATGAGTGCCGTCCCACGCCATCATGGCGTCCAGCCGCGCCGAAGGAGAGGTTACGGGCGTCGCCTGGGTCCATGTGGTACCGTTCCAAAGCCATGTGTCCCCCAGCACGCCGTTCGAATCGTTGAAGCCGCCGAACAGCACACCCACCTGGTGGACCGGATCGAACGCCGCTGCCGCGCCGTAGCGCGCCGATGGGCTGGTGGATGGAGTGAGAGTAGTCCAGTTTGTCCCATCCCATTGCTCGGTGTCGCCCAGGCCGTCAAACAAGTCTCCGCCGAACATGATCAGCTTGTTCCGCACCGAATCGTAGAAGATGGACGCGTCGATCCGCACCCCGGGTGAGAAGGCCGGTGAAAGCTGGATCCAGTCTTGGGTATATGTGCCGGCCGCCGCCACATCGATGGGGAAATTCTGAATCGTGACATTACTGTCCTGATCGGTGACCGTGAACTGTGGATTGTAGTTCCCTGCCGTGGTGGGCGTTCCAGTGATCGCGCCGGTAATTTGATTGAGGCTAAGTCCGGGAGGCAGATTGTTATTGACGAGAAAACTGTATGCCGGCGCGCCGCCGGTGGCCGCGAGAGTCGCTCCCGGATAAGGTACGTTCACGTTGCCGAGCGGTAATTGGGTGGTGGTGAAGTTGATGACGTTGGCGAGAGTGAGGCTCAGATTCTGAGTGAAGGTCGCGCCCCAGATGTCCGTCACCTGTACGCTGAAATTCGCCACCACGGGTGAAGTGCTGCTCCCCGTGAGCACGCCTGTCTGGCTCAACGAGAAGTTCGCCGGCAGGTTGCCTGGAATCAGGGTCCAGGTGATCTTCGGAGTGCCGCCGCTCATTTGAATGGTGGTGCTATATGGCGTGTTGGTGAATCCGGCCGGCAGCGGAGACGTGGTGGTGATGCTGGGGTACGGATTGCAGTTTACGGTGAGCGGTCCGACGATGGCGGTGTTCGATGCGCTATCGGTCACCTTCAGCACGACGTTCGCGGAACTCGCCGTGCACTGGCCCAGGATATCGGTGCCGGTGACGGACAGGCCGGCCGGCAACCCGGTGGCTGAAAAAGTATACCCCGGAACGCCGCCCGAGGCCGAGAGTGGCACGATGTAATCGGCGTTCTGCGTCGCATCGGGCAGCGTGGCCGGCGAAAGCGTCAGACCGGGAGAGCTCACCGTGAGCGATAAGCTGGCCGAACTGCTGACGCCGAAATTGTCCACCGCGATTTCGGTGATGGGGAACGTGCCCGTGACGGTCGGCGTGCCACCGTACGCGCCTGTGGACGCATTAATGGAAACACCGGCGGGAGTTCCCGAGGCCGTGTAGGTGAGTGGCGCGATTCCTCCGGAGACAGCCGGCGTATCGCTGTATACGCTACCTTCCACACCGGGGGGCATGGTCCCGCCAGTCACGAAGGGCCCTTCCAGAATCCAGGTGTCGTTCTCGTATATCTGGGAAAGATTGGGATCGTCGCCGCCGAACAAAAGGATGTTCGATGTGGCTGGATCGAAGGACATCCCATAGCAAAATCTCTGCCCCGGATTATGCAGCGTGTTGATTTGAGACCAGGTGGTGCCGTTCCAGGCCCAAGTGTCGTTTAAGGGCGCCCCATCGTTTTCTCCGCCAAAAAGGACCGTGTTGCCGCGGATCGGGTCGAATGCAAGCGTAACGCTATCCCGCGCCGAAGGGCCGGCGGTGGCCGCCAGCGCCCACGTCTGCTGAGTGCCGTCCCAAAGCCAGGTATCGCCGAAGTCGCCCTCTTCCCCGGCGAAGCCGCCGAACAGGACCACCTGGTTATGAACGGAATCGAGAGTCATACCCGCCCCCGATCGCGGTCCCGGTGCGCTCGCCGGACTTAGCAGGGTCCAGTTGGTGCCATCCCAAATCCACGTTTCGCCATAATCGCCGTCGCCGATCGTGCCGCCGAACATCACAATGTGCTTCCCGTCCCAGGCCATGGAAGCGTTCCATCTACTACCCGGAACAGTAGTGGGCGAGGCCTGAGACCAGCTCGTTCCATTCCACAGCCACGTATCGTTCAAGGCGTTGCCCGCTCCGTCGTTACCGCCGAACAGCACACCCTGGCTGTGGGCCGGATCGAAGGCTGCTGCCGCGCCGTAGCGCGCCGACGGACCGGTGGTGGCAACGGTTGTCCAATTCGTTCCATCCCAGGCGTTAGTATCGCTAAGGGCAGGCGTGGAACCGGAGCCGCCGAACAGGATCAACTTATTCCGCACGGAATCGTAGAACACCGACGGGTCGCTGCGAATTTGCGGCGAGAACGCCGGCGAGAGCTGATACCAATCCTCCGGGTTGGTTCCCGGCTGCACTACAAATAAGGGAATCGTCACCGATCCCTGACTGCTCTCCGAATCGGTGACAGTAAACGTGGGGGTGTAATTGCCCGTTGTGGTGGGCGTACCGCTAATCGTCCCGCCGGCGCTGATGACGAGTCCCGGCGGCAGATTAGCCGCCTGGAACGTATAGGGACCCATGCCGCCCATCGCGATCAGGGTCTGCCCGGCAGGATAAGCGATGCCCACGTTTCCGGTCGCCAGTTGGGTATTGGTAATGTCCAGCGTCACCGCAATGGTGAACTTCGTGGTGTAGAAGGCTCCCCACGCGTCTGTGAACGTGATGGTAAAGGTCGAACTGCCGACCGACGTGGGAGTTCCGCTGATCACGCCGTTATTTCCAAGATTCAACCCGGCCGGCAGGAAATTGCCCGATTGCAGGCTCCACTGGTACGGCGCCGCGCCTGGCGTATCGTAAACCGCGTTGGTAGTGAGCGCCACCGAGTAATTCACGCCGTAGGTGGCAGTGGGAAGAGAAGCGTTGGTGATCTTTGGCGCCGGATTGCAATCGATCGGGATGCCGGAAACACTGGCGCTGCCGCCCACGCTATCCGTGACGGAAAGCGAATACTGGCCGGCAGTGGAAGCCGTGCAATTGGTTGCCGACAGAAGGCCGGTGCTCGAGTTCAACGAGAGCCAGGACGGAGCTCCGCTGATGGCGTAGGTGTACGGCGGTGTGCCGCCGCTGGTGACCCCAGCGGTAGCCAGTGAATAGCTGTACGTGGCGCTGGCAGTGGCGTCGGGTGGAGGAGCGGGTGTGAAACTAATGACGCTATCGGTCTTCAGTTCGAACGCCAGGTGGTCGGTTTGACCCTGGGCATCCGTAATCTGGATCCCAAAAGACAGCGTCTGGCCCGCTGCCAGAGTCGAAACGCCGCTGATCTCTCCGGTGGCGGTATTGAGGGTAAGACCGGCAGAGCTTAGAGTCCCCGGTATGCCGTCGTCTTTGAACGTGTAGGGCCCGACCCCTCCCGAGGGCGAAATCGTGGAGTCGTAGAATTGGCTGTTGTACGCCACTCCGAGATCGATCACGTTCGGGAAGTAAACATTCTGGTCATTCGGCACATATGGGCTGGCGAAGGTGAGGGTTGAGCCGCCGGGTGCGCCGTTGAGCGAACCTCCGAAAATCACAAAGCCGATCGGTGGAACGAATGCCGCAGCCGCGCTGTCGGTTGGCAAGGGCATGCCGGGCGGGGTTAATTGGGTCCAGTTCACACCGTCCCACTGCCAGGTATCGTTCAAATCCCCGCTTGTGCCCAGTCCGCCGAACAGTAACACTGTGCCGTGGATCGAGTCGAACGCCATGGATGCATAGCCGCGCGCCGGCGGGCTGTTCGCCGGCGACAACTGAATCCAATTGTTCCCATTCCAAAGCCAGGTATCGCTGAGAGGTGTGCCGCTACCGTTGGCCAATCCGCCGAACATCACTACCTGGTTGCGCGTCTGATCGAAAACGATAGCCGCGCCATCGCGTCCTTGCGGTGTCGTGCCCGTCTCTTCCGCTGTCCAGTTGGTCCCCGTCCAGATCCAGGTATCGTTTCCAGGGCCCGCTCCGTACCCGCCGAACATCATGACATTGCGGTTCGCACCGTCGTAAACCATCGCAGCCCCTTCGCGGGCCCCCGGGCTGGTGCTTGGATTCGCCTGCGTCCAGACGCTGTTGCTGAACGTCCAGGTGTCGTTGAGAAATCCGCTGCCGTGAAAGCCGCCCGTGCCGCCACCGCCGAAGAGAACCACCAAGGAATGAAGCCCGTCGTAGGCCATCGAAGAGTAGGCGCGTGCCGGTGGGCCGCCTGACGAGGCCACCCCCCACTCGTCCCCGGTAAAAGTCCAGGTGTCGGCTAAGGTGCTGGTTCCGTTATAGCCGCCGAACATCAGCAGATCATTGCCATATGCCACCCCGGCGGCGCCAAGCCGGGCGGACGGGGCAGAAGGATCCTTAGCGGCCTGCACCCCCATCCAACTTTGCGTGTAGATATAGCCTAACGTCCAGGTATCGTTCACGTCCGAGGAGGAACTCGACGTGATCTCGCCTCCGAAAAGCACCGGTTGCGCGTGCTGGAGGTCGTAGGCGAGGTTCACATAGTAGCGCCCGGAAGGGCTGTTAGTTGTGGTCTCCTGTGTCCATTGCCCACTGGCCCATAGCCAGGTATCGTTGAAACCGCCTCCTCCGAACATCACGGTGACCTGTCGAACCGGGTCGTAAACCTGCCCTTGGGTGCTCCGTGCCGGGGGCGGGTTGGAGGGAGTGGTCTGGGACCAGCCGCCTTCGGTGAAGACCCACGTATCGTTAAGCAGTGCGCTGTTTCCCAAGCCTCCAAACAGGACGAGTTGCTGATTGACCGGGTCGTAGGACATGGACGCATTTAAGCGAGCCGGCGGGAGCAAACCAAGCTCCAAACCACTCCAATCGGTGCCGGTCCAAAGCCACATGTCGTTCATCGGGGTTCCGGTATAGTCGGCGCCGCCGACCAAGAAGACACCGGTATTGAAAGGGGAGGCCGAGTACGCCATCGCCGCGCCATACCGCGCAGACGGCTTCGTCGCCGGGAATGTCTCCGTCCAGATAGTCCCGCTCCAGATCCAGGTGTCCTGAAGCGGCGTAGCGCAGGTATTGTCCGTACACCCGCCGAACAGCACCACATTCCCGTTAGTCGCATCGAACGCCATGCTGGCATAAAGCCGCGACGAAGGATTCAGGTCGGTTGGCAGAGTGGGGGTGACATTCGTCCAGTTGGTCCCGTCATAAGCCCAAATGTCATTCTGCGCCACGCCCAGGGTGTTCTCGCCGCCGAACAGGAACGTCCGATGATGTACCGGATCGTACACCATGGCCGCCCCGTCGCGCGCCGGAGGGCTCGTCGAGGGACTCTGCTGGTTCCAATTCTGCGCCAGCAGCGCGCCCGGCAAGCAAAGACCGCCAACGATAAGAACTCGACACGCACGGAGAGTATGCCCTCCGCCGACTGAAAACGGGTTTTTCATTTGTGATCCTGAGCCCTATTAGTCTATACCGATCAGCTTGTAAGCGGGGAAACGCAGAACCGCCTCGGGTATTTACCGTAAGGATTCGGACATTGAGTTACTGGATTGCCCAATACCCTTCCCGTGTTCTCACCTTCAGATCGGGCCGATCTTTCACCTCGACGCGAATCCGGTGAAACAGGCCTGGCTGTCCGGGCGCCGGCGCAAAGGTGAGAATGTACTGGCGATGGATCTCGTCGCCGATATCGTGGATGGTCGCTTCCAACGCGCCCTTGGTAAGAAAGGCCATTTGCTGCGCGCCCGTCAGCCGGGTAAAGAGGTTCGCCACGTTCGGCCTGGTCAGGTGCGCCAGTGCCGTGAACGGCGCCAATAGATCCATCGGCGGCGGTCCCTCAGGAATCGGAGTCTCATCTTTTACTTTATCTTTCCCTTTATCCTTAGGATCCTCGATGTCGCCGTAAGTGTCGACGTGAGTATCGGTATAGCGTGTCCAGGTGGTGGAATAGGTGAGCCAATAGATTCCCGCGTTCAACTGCTGCGCCCGCTCCACCACCTCCGGCAGCTGGAACTTGCTCCCACGGTCGCGGCTTTCCCCGATCATCAGGACTATCAACCGTCGCCCCGGCTTGCGATGCGCCAGCATGTCGAGGGCTTTCATCAAGCCGTCCAGAGCCGCGCCGCCGTTTCCGTCGGGCCGCATACGCCTCAATCTTTGTGTCAGATCGTCCGGATCGGAAGTGAAATCCACCAACTGCGTGACGTGGTCGCTGAATGATATCAGCGCGGTCTCCCCCTGATCGGCGGCCAGCAACTGCGAAAAGAGAATACCGCTGCCGCCCAGCTTATCGAGCACCGCCTTGGAGTTCTCTCCCGACTCCACCGCCACTACCAGCGAGATGGGATACATTGCCATGTCCGCCTGTATCGGGCGCAGCACATTGTTGTCGTAAAGGAGCAGGTCGCCGGAGTTGAGGCTGTCCACCAGATGTCCCCTGCTGTCCATGATGGTGGTGGGCGCAATCACCAGCTGGCTGGTACCGCGGAATTGCGGCCAGGCTGCACATGCGGCGAGCAGCAGGGCAAAAGCGGATCGCATGGAGGCGAGCCGTTGCACGTGGCAGGCCACCGGAGCCGCTATTTTCGTTCGCGCCGCTTCTTCGCCCAACCCTCTTTCACCACCTGGTGCGCACGCCCCAGCGCCAGGGAATCCGCCGGCACGGATTCGGTAACCACCGAACCAGCGCCCACATACGCGCCTTCACCCACGTCCACGGGCGCGACCAGCGTGGAGTTGCTCCCTACGAATGCTCCTTCGCCGATGGTGGTGAGATGCTTGCGCGTCCCGTCATAGTTGCAGAAGATCGTGCCCGCACCGATATTGCTTCGCGCTCCGATGTGCGAATCGCCCAGATACGCCAGGTGATTGGCCTTGGCGCCGGCGCCCATGCGGGTCTTTTTCAGTTCCACGAAGTTGCCAATGTGCGCGCCCGCCTCCACGTGGTTCTCCATGCGCAGGCGCGCGAACGGCCCGCAATTCACTCCGCGCTCCAATCGCGACCGGTTCACAATTGTGAACGGTCCGATCTCCACCTCGTCCGCCAGTTCGGAATTCGAAATGATCGCCGCTGTCCCGATCCGGCAGTTTTCTCCGACCCTGGTCCGCCCGAGCAACTGCGCGAACGGCTCGACGATGGTGTCCATCCCGATTTCGACAGCCGGATCGATGGTGACCGTCTCGGGTTTCTCCACGGTGACGCCGGCCAGCATCACCTCGCGTATTTTGCGTTCGCGCAGCAGGCGGTCCACCTCGGCCAGTTCCACCCGGTTGTTGATGCCTAGCGCCTCCCGCGCGTCGTCAATGCGCATGGCTTCCACGGTTTGGCCCGCGCGGTTGAAAATCGCTGCCATATCCGTGAGGTAGTATTCCCGGGCGGGGTTATCGGTGCCGATTTCGCCCACGTGCCGCCAGAAGAGATCGGCGCGAAAACAATAGATCCCCATGTTGGCCTCGCGGATGGCGAGTTGCTCCGGAGTGGCGGCTTTCTGCTC
Organism: Bryobacteraceae bacterium; assembly: GCA_035509055.1. Classification (GTDB taxonomy): domain Bacteria; phylum Acidobacteriota; class Terriglobia; order Bryobacterales; family Bryobacteraceae; genus PALSA-129. The sequence goes on from DATJMA010000053.1 coordinate 22,338, forward strand.
GACGATTTCCGCCACACCGCCGCGCCCATCGTGTATCACGCGGCCGTAGCCCGTCGGATCGGCCATTTCCGCGGTCAGCAATGTTGCGGCCGAAGTACCGGCCGCTTCCGTCGCGATCAGCCGCTGGAGCGTCTCCGCCCGCAATAGCGGGCTATCGCCATAGAGCACCATCAGGTAGCCATCGAGCCCGGCGAGTTGCTCCCGCCCGGCGATCACGGCGTGTCCGGTGCCCTTTTGCTCCCGCTGTTCGATGAAGCCGATGCCGGGAGTTTCCACGGCTTTCCGCACTTCATCCGCCTGGTGTCCCACCACCACGAAGATTCGTTCGGCCGGCGTGAACCTGAGGGCTGTATCGATCACGTGCTGCACCAGCGTCTTGCCGCCCGCGCGGTGCAGCACCTTGGCCTTGCGCGATTTCATGCGGGTGCCGAGACCCGCGGCCAGGATCGCCACTGTAACCGGTGTTTGCATCTTTCCTATTATGGCTGGCGCACCCGGCGGCGGCGCCCTTCCTCCGCCAGATTCATCACCACCGCTGCCGTGGCCAACGGTTCGTGCCGCACCTTGTCGCCCCGCTGTGCGAGTCCCGCTGCCACCACCTTGACGCCCATTTCCAGGAGGGCCTCGATGTCGTTTTCCACCGGCTGGGCTGCCTGGCTGGCATATCTTTTCTTCACCGCGGAAGTAATCGGGCGGATGTTCACCACGGCATAATCCACGAATCGTCGATTTCCGGCGTGTTTATGGATGGCGCGAATGTGGTCCGAAGCCAGAAATCCGGTCGTCTCCCCGGGCTGAGACATCAGATTGACAAAATAAGCGCGCACCGCCGCGGACCGTTGGATGGCCGCGGCTACGCCTTCGACAAGCAGGTTCGGAACCACGCTGGTGAACAATGATCCCGGCCCCAGCGTGATTACGTCCGCCTCGGCGATGGCCGCCAGCGCGGCTTCCAGCGGCGGCACTTTACGCGGGATCAGTTGCACCCGCCGGATGGGTCTCCGGCTGCGGCTGATCCGCGTTTCGCCCACCACTTTCGCGCCATCCTCGAGCGTAGCTTCGAGCGCCACGTTCGCCGCGGTAGAGGGATAGATCCGTCCGGCGATCTTCAACACCTCCGACGAGACGCGAACGGCTTCCGGAAAATCGCCCATGATTTCGGTCAGCGCCGTCAGGAACAGATTGCCGAAGCTGTGCCCCTTGAGACCGCGGCCGGCTTTGAAGCGGTACTGAAACAGCCGCGAGAGCAGCGCCGAATCCTCGCTCATCGCAACCATGCAGTTGCGTATGTCGCCCGGCGGCAGGACGTCGAACTCGCGCCGCAGGCGGCCGGAACTGCCGCCGTCGTCGGTCACCGTAACGATGGCCGTAATGTCCAGCGCCGGGGCTTTGCGCGTGCTCTGACCGGCGAACTGCTTCAGCCCCTGCAGAAGGGCCGAAAGACCGTTCCCGCCGCCGATGGCAACCACCCGGAGTGGCGATTTGTCTTGCATGTTCGAGCTTGCGGGGCGCCGCGATCTGGCTACCAGCCCTTCTTCTCCGGATAGATCAGCGCGTCGAACGGCGGCTGATTGGCCAGCGGAGCGAAGTCCGCGTCCTGGCGGGCGATCAGGCGATTTCTCGGCTCGAGTTCAATCGCGCGCTTCAGATTCTGTTGGGCGTTCGTGAGGTCGCCCGAGAGCGCCTGCGCCAATGCCAGGGCATAGTGGATGTGGTCGGCGGAGGGAGACATTTCAAGCGCCTTCTCGAGGTGCGCGCGCGCTTCCCCGAGATTGCGCGAGTTGATGAGAGCCACGCCGTAGTTATAGTACTCCTCAGCCGACCCCAGGCTGACCGTGATTTGTTGCAGCCGCCGATCGCACATCGCCAGGTGTAGCCCCGCGCGATTAGCCACATCGCGCTCGGGACCCCGCGTCGCCTGCAGGAACAGTTCGCGGGCCTCTTTGAACTGCCGCGCGTGGAACAGTTTCATGCCGGCTTCGAAGTTCGAAAACTGACTGGGGGAATGAACCGGTGCAGCCGCGGAAGCGGACCCTCCGGACTGAAAACTGGAATTCGATTTCGATGCCTGTGGCTTGCTCATTCGCCGCTCGGAACCCTCTGGGATTGGACTCTTTTTTTCGGCCATAACACCGGCCCAATTGGGCAACACCCAATGAACGATTAGCGTTTATACCAGACCGCGCGTGCCGCGCGCAACCCGGTCGGCCCAACCATCAGCCCAAGCCGGCCTCTCGCAAAAACCGCGCCGACTCCTCCGGCGGCGTCGGGTTGATATAAAACCCGGTCCCCCATTCGAACCCCGCCACCTTCGTGAGTTTCGGAATCACTTCGAGGTGCCAGTGATAGTGCGGCTGGAAGGGCTCCTGCACGGGCGCGCTGTGAACGATGAAATTGTAGGCTGGTTTTTCCAGAACCTTGTCTACTTTGCGCATGGTGGAACGTAGTACGAAAGCCAGGTTCTGCAGCGTGGGAGCGTCGGAATCCTCGAAATGCGAATCATGGCGCTTGGGCAGGATCCAGGTTTCGAAGGGAAATCGCGGCGCGTACGGTTCTAGCACGGTGAACCGGTCCGTCTCCGTGACCAGTCGCGTACCCGCGGTCGTCTCCTGCCGGATGATGTCGCAGAAGATGCATCGCTCCTTCCAGTCGTAGAAATCCTTGGCGGCATCCACTTCCTCTTTTACCCGCTTGGGAATCACCGGCAGCGCGATCAATTGCGAGTGCGGATGTTCGAGCGAGGCCCCGGCCGCCTCGCCGTGATTTTTGAAGAGCAGAATGTAGCGGAAGCGGCGGTCTTTCTTCAGATCGTTCACCCGGTCTTTAAACGCCCACAGCACTTCCTCGGTCTGCCGCTCCGGCATCTCTCCGAGTGTCGTGAAATGATCGGGGGTCTCGATGATCACCTCGTGGGCGCCGATGCCGTTCATCTTGTCGTACATGCCCTCGCCCTGCCGGTTCAAATCGCCTTCGATCCCCAGCACCGGGAACTTGTTGGGCACCACGCGCACCCGCCATCCCTGCTCGTCACGGCCGCCGCTGTTGCGGTACGCCAATATCTCCGGCGGAGTCTTGGATTCGTTGCCCGGGCAGAACGGGCACACGCCATGGCCGGATGGAATCACCGTCTGACGGATGAAATCGCTGGGACGCTTGGCGCGATCGGTGGCGATAATCACCCACCGTCCCGTCACGGGATCCTTACGCAGTTCGGGCAATTGGAAAAATGCCTCCGCAATATACGGAAATCAGCAACCGACGATTATAGCTGAGTTGCAGCTTGCGCTAATGGAACGCGTCCCGCCGCCATTCGATGTGCCGGGGGGACAACGTCACCGCGATCACGTCGAACCTCACCTGCCGCCATTCCACGCCGGCCCGGCGCGTGTAGTCGCGTGCGGCGCGCACCAGGTGTCGCTGTTTTTCGCCATCCACGGCGCGCTCCGGTTCGCCGAATTCAGCCGTGTCGCGCGTCTTGACTTCGATGAACGCCAACGTCTCTCCGTGCCAGGCCACCAGGTCGATCTCGCAGTGGCCCACAGCCGGGCGATAATTGCGGGCGACCACGGTGCAGCCCTTATCCCGGAGGTAGCGGTGCGCCAGATCTTCGCCGATGCGGCCGTGATTGGCCTCGTAGGATCGCCGCCGCATGGCGTCGGCGGCACGGTAGATCAGGCTCAACACATTATTTAATGACTTCGAATTCGAATTCCATTACCTTGCCGCGGATGATGTAGCAGAGGTAATGCTCCCAGAATTTCCGGTAGCGGCGAAAATGGTTCACCAGGAATTCGAATCCCAGCCACCTCCACAACGCCAGTAATTTGACCCGCACCGAAATCTCACGGAATTTCACCGGCGAGTAATAGCCGAACCCGCCGTGATCCTCTCCGAAATAGCGGAAGCTGAAGCTGTTGAGGTGGCTTTTGTGAGTGGGGTCGCAGAAGGAACTGAAATCGGTATAGTGCGGCGTTTCGATGCGCACCGTGCCCCCCGCCCGCACCAGGCGGTGAAATTCCTCCATCGTGCGGACGACATCGCTCACGTGCTCGATCACATGGATGGCGGTCAGGCGGTCGAAGGAGCTGTCGGCGAAAGGATACGGAAAGCGGTCGAGATCGGCCAGCACGTCGGCGCGGCTGGCCGGGTTGCGATCGATGCCGATCGCGCCGGGTTGCTTATGGATCCCGCAGCCCACATCGAGAATGCGCGCTTGTGGCAAGACAGAAGAATAGCATCGGCCGCGCCTAATTGGGGACAGGCACCTTATCGGCGCGGTCCACCACGATCACTTCGATCGGGGTCTTCTTCGCTTCGAGGTGCAATCCCATTTGTTCTTCGACAGCCTGGTAAATATCCGGCAGAGGCGCGCCGGCATCGCTCGCCGGCGGCGCCGCGACCATCGGATCCTCGGACGCCCATTCGAGGCGGACGTTGTAAAAACCGCTGAGCCCGGTCAGATCGATCACGGGCTGCTTCAACTGCCGCGACAACAAGAGAGCGAAGCTATGCATCGAACGGTGATTGTAAAACAAGCGCCCGCGGTAGTACTGACTCGGCGGGTCCGTCTGGTTTTCGTCCCACACCGCCATTTTGGGCCCCTTCTTGCCGACGGTAAGTTCGAGATGCCGCACCGGCTTCGGCTCGCGATGAATTCGCATGTGGAACCGTTCGTTGAGGAGCGCCTGTGTCATCAGCAGTGCCTGATCGCGCGGCGTGTCCGGTGATGTCTTCGCAATGATGTCGACGCGCAAACTTCGGTCGCGAATCCAGTCGGGCCCGTCGATCTGGTCTTCGCTGACGAGATCGTACGCGAACTGGATGCATTCGCTCAAGGTGGTATTGGTCAACGTGACTTCGCCATGGCGGTAGGTGCCGAGATTGATGTCGATTCGGTCGCCGGCGGGCTGGCTGGGTTTGACGGAGGCGACGTCGAAGGATTGGGCGTGGGCGGAAGCGATGGCGAGGAAAGCGAGCGAGACGATCCGCCGCATGCGAATAAACTAGTACTAAAAAGGTCCGCATGTCAACCCTGTGGTATTCTGTGGAAAGCTTCTCGAAGCAGCTCAGAGTTGCGAGCCGCCCAAATTTCCCCGACCGGAGAGATGGCCGAGTGGTTGAAGGCGCACGCTTGGAAAGCGTGTATAGGGGAAACTCTATCGAGGGTTCGAATCCCTCTCTCTCCGCCATAATAGAATCAATAACTTACGTGAGTTCTTGAGGCGTTGGTGGGTAATGAACTCAAGTTTTTCTCTCTACCTATGGTCCCCCCCGGGTTGGCATTGTTTCGTCAGGCCAGGCAACCCGGCGTAGCACGACCCGAGACGGAGAAGGGCTTGATTGCCTGTTGCTGTGAATCCCAGTACAATATTGGGAGCATTTGTTTCGGGCCTGTCGCGCCGCGTGTGCACAGTCGCTGAAGCCAATGTCCATCCGATTTAATTCGGGAGGAACATGGCACAGGCAAAAATAGAAGTACGAATTGGGAACATTTCCTTTAGTGGGGAAGGTGATTCCAAGTGGCTTGAGGCTCAGCTCGACAAGTTGCTCGCCGCAACACCCAAGCGGATCGAGGACATCGCTTCCGAGGACACCATCGACGGAACAACCGAGGCTGCGAAGAATGGTGGAGCTGTCGCGGCGCGGAGTTTGGCCTCATTCCTGAAGGCAAAAAAGGCAACCTCCAACCAGGTCCGCAAATTCCTTGCCACGGCTTGCTGGCTGACGCTGAAGGGCGCTAAGGACCTGACGACCGCCACAGTCACCAAAACTCTGACGGATAGCCGCCAGACCAAGCTAACCAATCCCGCAGATTGCCTTAACCAGAATGTTCGAAAGGGTCACTGCGAAAAGCAAGGCAAGAACGGATTCTTCGTTACCGACGAGGGGAGCAGTTCCCTCGAAACCGCACCCGAGTAACCATGCTAGCTGTTTCGAAAGCTCTCTCGGCGGTGCCGGCGGGCCTCCGGACGCCGTTGCTTACCGAGTACGACAATCTCGTCACGAACTACGCCGAACAGAAATGGACGGCTGCGGAGCTTAGTGGTAAGTTCTGCGAGATCGTCTATACGATCATTGATGGTTACGCCAAAGGAATTTACGCTGCCAAACCCTCCAAACCGGCGAACTTCGTTGAAGCGTGTAAGCGGCTGGAGAATAACATCTCCGTTCCGAGGAGCTTCCAGATCCTAATTCCGCGGCTGCTGCCGCCCCTCTATGAGATCCGAAACAACCGCAACGTTGGACACGTTGGCGGAGATGTCGATCCGAATCACATGGACGCCACCACGGTGCTGGCAATCACAGCCTGGATCATGGCTGAACTGGTACGAGTGTTCCACGCAACGACAGTTGCGGAGGCGCAGGAAATCGTCGACTCCATTGTAGAGCGCCCCGTTCCTCTGGTCTGGCAATCGGGCCAAATAAAGCGCGTGCTCGATCCTGATCTAAGCTTGCGCGATCAGGTGCTCGTCTTGGTCGCTTCATGTGCTGTGCCCGTTGCTGCTGCGAGTTTGCAAGTATGGACCGAGTGCAAGAATAAGGCCTATTTCGGCAAGGTGATCAAGGCTTTGCACAAGGCCCGTTTGGTCGAGTCCCCGGACGCGGGGACGGTTCGGCTGCTGCCGCCTGGGACCGCTGAGGCATCGCGCATCATCTCCAACTACAGGGATAAGTAAGGAGTCCGCTTTCGGCGAACTCCCCGTCATCTTCTCGGGCCGGACGTGTCGACAATCCGGCCTTGGACCTCAAGAGGGACTTGGTCCCAAGGTGCTACCATGAGCTCGTCGTGAAACTGCCGAATGCTGAGCAGGCAATTGCGGACATAGTGAAGCTCCGCGATTATGCCCTGAGCACAAGTCATCCGCGGGGGCGGCACAAGGCGCGCGTTTTCCTAGCGGCGCTGGGTCTCACGGCGGCAGACGCCGAGGAACTTCGGACGGCCTTGTTGGAGTCGGCGAGAACTGGCGACGCTGTTCCCGGCGCGTCCGATGAATTTGGCACCCGTTACACCGTAGATTTCGAAATGGTCC
>DATJMA010000054.1:0-2733 GCA_035509055.1 Bryobacteraceae bacterium
TTCTTCTCAACGGCCACACCGGCACTTCCGCCGCAGGTCAGGTCATACAGGCTTTCGGAAATTTTGTTGTCGGCGGCAATTACATCATCGGTGCCGTGATTTTCCTTGTGCTGATCGCAATTCAGTATGTCGTGATCAACCACGGCGCGGTGCGCATTTCGGAAGTGACGGCGCGCTTCACATTGGATGCCCTTCCCGGCAAACAGATGTCCATCGATGCGGACCTGAACGCCGGGTTGATCGACGAAGCGGAAGCCAAGCGCCGCCGCAAGCAACTTTCCACGGAAGCCGAATTCTACGGCGCCATGGACGGCGCTTCGCGGTTTACGCAGCGCGATGCAGTGGCCAGCATTCTCATCACCAGCATCAATATTGTGGCCGGGTTTCTCATCGGCGTGTTGCAGCACGGCATGGATCTCCGCAAGGCGCTGGAAACCTACACCGTGCTCACCATCGGCGACGGTCTCGTTACCGTCATTCCGGCACTGATGATTTCCATTTCCGGCGGTCTGATTGTCACCCGCGCCGGTTCGGATGCGCGCCTGGGGGCGGAGTTCGAGCGCCAGATTTTTGGAAATTCCCAGCCCTTGTTGTTGGCCGCCGGTGTCTTGATCGCATTGGCCGCGCTGCCGGGATTACCTAAGCTGCCGTTCCTGTTGCTGGGCGGAGGCGCGGGCGCGGTGGGGTGGAGGATGCGACGCAAGGAAACCGCGTCGGCAAAAGAGGGCCCGGCGCAGGGCGCGGCCGCCAAGGGCGCCCCGCCGAAGGACCACGTAGAGGCCCTGCTACGCGTGGAACCGCTGGCCATTGAAGTAGGACTCGGTCTCGTCGGGCTGGTGGAAGGGGGCGCCGATTCGGCCCTCCTGCGCCGCATTTCCGCTATCCGAAAACAGCTCGCCATCGACCTGGGATATGTCTTGCCGCCGGTTCGAGTCACCGACAACCTCTCGCTACGCAGCCGCGAGTACGTCATCTCCCTCAAGAGTGTGGAAGTCGCGCGCTATGAATTGCCGCAAGGCCGTGAACTGGCGATTCCGGGAGGCGCCGTCGACGGCACGCTTGAAGGCCAGCCGACCCGCGAGCCGGCTTTCGGCTTGGCGGCTTTCTGGATTCCTTCCGAACGCGCCGAGCGGGCTCGCGGTGCGGGTTACACGGTGGTGGACGGCGTCAGCGTCCTGGGCACGCATCTTTCCGAAACGATTCGGCGTTACGCGCACGAGCTGTTCTCGCGCCAGGACGCCAAACGGCTGCTGGACCGCGTGGCCGTGGAGCATCCCAAAGTGGTCGAAGACCTGGTTCCCAAATTGCTCCCCCTGGCAACTGTGCAGCGGGTACTGCAAAACCTGCTGCGGGAGCGCATCTCCATTCGCGACGCCGTCTCCATTCTCGAAGCCCTGGGCGAAGCTGCCACCGCCACTCGCAATCCGGTGCTCCTTACCGAGTATGTGCGCCAGGCCATCCGCCGTGCGGTGGTGAAGCCATACCTGAACCGTTCGGGCGAGCTTCCGGCGTGGTTTCTCGATCCGTCCATGGAACATGCCGTCGAAGCGGCGGTGGAACACAGCGAGCAGAACAGCCACCTCACATTGGCGCCGCAGTCGATTCGCGACATCCTGAGCCACATTGCCGCACGGGTTTCATCGCCGGAAACACCGGTCGTGGCGATCACCTCTTCCGGCGCCCGCTATTTCCTGCGCCAGATCACCGAGGCCGCCATTCCCAATCTGGTTTTCCTGGCGCACAACGAAGTTCCGCCCGGCCTGCGCGTGCAGTCGCTGGGAAATATTTCGTGACCGGTTCTACAGAAAGCCCGCTGACCCGACGATAGACCCCATGTGTAACGGGTAAGAAACGTAGCGGGTATTAGGAAATCCGAATGACGCTCAAATCCTATTTTTCGGCGACGGTCGAAGGTGCGATGGCCCTGGCCCGGCAGGAACTCGGGCCCGAAGCGATGCTCATCGACAGCCGTCCGGCGCCCTCCGAGGCGCGCCATCTGGGCGAGTACGAAGTGGTCTTCGCCTCCGAGTTGCCGGGCCCTCGCGTCCCATCTCAGGCGGCTGGCGCGGGCCGCAGTACGGAAGTTACCGGAGAGCGGCTCTCGCTGGAGATCGCCGAATTGAAAAAAGAGATCGAAGGCATGCGCTGCGCCTTGCGCCGGTCTGCCTTTGTTCCGCCGCACCGCCAGGGCTTCTCCCAGAGTTTTGCGGATGCGTTCGCCGCGTTGGCGGCATCCGAAGTGGATCCCGATCTCGCGCGCGAGATCGTGGAAAACGCAGAAGCCAGGCTCGGTAGGGTTCATGGCGCGCAGCCCAAGCTGCCGCTGCGGACTGACAAGGCCGGGGCTGCCTGCGGCATGGAACTGGCATTGGCGCAGGAGATCGAATCCCGCTTCAGTGTAGCGCCCGCCCTGGGTACGGGTGATTCCACTCCGCGCATTGTGGCTCTGGTCGGACCGCCCGGAGCGGGGAAGACCACTACCCTGGTGAAGCTGGCCGTGAACTACGGCCTGGTTTGCCGGCGCCCCGTTCTGCTGCTCTCCATGGATACGTACCGCGTCGCTGCCGCGGAACAGTTGCGCTCCTACGCCGCGATTCTTGGAGTTGGCTTCCAAATCCTGGAGACGGTGGCAGGCCTCGCCCAGGCCATTGAAGAAAATCGTGGCAAAGAACTGATCTTCATCGATACCCCGGGTTTAGGCGCCGAACACCTGGACGACGCGATGGGCCTGGA
>DATJMA010000055.1:0-12592 GCA_035509055.1 Bryobacteraceae bacterium
TGCCGGAGCCGAGCATTGAACAACGACCGACAAGAGGCACCGGGCGTATCGCATCGCTATTCCGTCGAACGGCAAGGCCGACCGGACCACGCACCACCTGGAAAGAGCTCCCCTGAGTGGACCGCCTATGGAATTACTCCCGATAAACGCGCGGGCGTCCTGCAATTCGATTGAGCGAAGATCGCTGACCGCTGGTGGTGGTTGCGCGCAGTCTCGCGTCGCTCGTCGGACACGTTCTCTACCAGCCTGGGGCAATCCGCCCAGGCCGAGCTGTCGTCAGCACCCTTCCGCGCAAGACTCGTGCAAGACTCCCAGAAGAAACCGCCTGCATGGCATGGATAACCGCCGCGACCGCGCACTGAAAACACGACTACTTAGCACCCTTCGCTACCGCTTGGAACGGCCCTTTTCAGGTTCGAGTCCTGTCGCGCCCACCATAAAATGGGCTCTGCGCCAAATGCGGGGGCAGACCCCGATCTCAAGGCGCCCCCAGACATCCATTCCCGATGAGCGCGTTGACAATCATCTCTATATCCGTGGCGTTGACCGTCGTATCGTGATTCATATCCAGTGTCGGGATCGAGATGCCGAGCGCCTGATCAATCGCCAGTTGCGCGTCGGCAACGCTGATCGTCGGATTGCCGGTAACATCGCACGCCTTGAGGTTAAAGAAATTCGCCACGTAAATCATCGGCCCCCAATCGGCGGTGATGGTGTGGGTCTGGGCACCGCCGTCGCTCCAGTCGTAAAACTGGTACAAGGGTCCCGGTGAAGGGGAAGCGCTGATGGTATGACGGCTGCCGACATTCCAGTTGAATGTGCAGGGCGTAGCGCATACAACGTTATCCACCGTCACTTGGGAGCTTAAATAGCTGGTAACGACCTTGGTAACCTGGGAATTTCCGGCGTCTGGCGTCGAAATGCGGCCGACGCGCCCCATCGCATTGCCGCTTGCCACTGTGCCGGCCGTATCCGCGAACCAAAGCGCGCCGTCGGGCCCGCGCGCGATATCTACGAGGCCCAAAGCTGTGTTCGAGGACGCGGGATATACGGCGATCTGCCTGGTGGAGAGATCCAGCCTTCCAATCCCGTCGCCGGCGCCCGTGCTGAACCAGAGTGCGCCGTCTGGTCCCACTGCCATACCTTGCACCGTCGACGTGACCCCGGGGACGGAAATTGGCGCACCGAAGGCTCCGCTGGTGGAAATGGATTGGACCCACACTCCAAAAGGATTCTCACCGGACGGCGTGTATTCGAGGAACCACATGTTGCCGTCGGGCCCGGCGGTGAGGCTGATAGGAACCACCGGGAGCCCGTTTACCAGCAGTGGGCCGTATTGATCCAGCGATCCGTCGATGGCGATTCTGCCGATCACCCAGCCGAGGGGCGTTTCCACTGAGAACCACAAATTGCCGTCGGGGCCGGAGGCGATCGAATCGACGTAGCTGGCCTCAGCCGGCAATGTGTACTCGACGATATTTCCTTTCAGGTCGATCCGTCCCACCCTCCCCGTGGAACCGTTGAGCGGCGGAATATCGGCAAACCAGAGCGCGCCATCGGGTCCGGACACGATCCGAAACGGACCGTTATTCGAAGTCGCCGGAAGGGTGAATGGCTGGCTGGTACCATCGGGCGCCAGACGAATGATTTGACCCACGCCGGTGCTGGTCTCGCTGGTGTACCAGAGCGCGCCGTCGTTGGCCCGGACGGCGCTGCTGGGTGTGTTGCCGGGAAACGGCGGTATGGAACTGACGGCGCCGGTAGGAGTCACGCGTCCGATTCCCGCGAGCCACGTATACCGCATGCTGGCGTCGGACCCCAGCGTCAGGCTGAGCGGGATTGGGTCCGTCCCCGTGAGAGGATACGCCTCGACCACCGGCATGGCGGTCACCGGCTCAACGCGTCCCATCGCGCTGCCCGAACCCGCGAACCACAGAGCGCCGTCGGCTCCGATGGTGAGGTATTGGCCCGCGGCAATGGAACCTGAATACAAATGCGGCGGCCCGCCCGAGGTGCTGATGCTGCCGATCTGACCCGTACTGGATGCGCAGAACCACAGGTTGCCGTCTGGTCCCGGCGCGATTCCGACCGCAAGCAATCCTGAGGGGATGGCGTTCTGCGTGATCTTACCGGTGGTTGGATTGATGTTGCCGATGTAGTCGTTGTTGAACTCCGTGAACCAGATGTTCCCGTCCGGACCGGCGGTGATGCCCAGCGGCCCCGGTGCGGCGCCTCCGGAGAAGACCAAAACCGGGTCCTGCGGATCTTGCCCATACTGGGTGATCACCATTTGTTGCGGGTTGGCGGAAGGAGTAAGGCTCGCAATGCCCGCCTGTTCCGTAAACCATATATTTCCATCGGGGCCGAGGGTGATGTTATACGGCTGCGCCCCGGTTTTGGGACCGGGCTGCAGCAGAGGCGATTCGACATAGGTCTGACAGTCCACGTCGATACGCCCGATTTTGGAGGCGCCCAACTCCGCGAACCACACGGCGCCATCCGGACCCGCCGTAATGCCCCACGGCTCTCCGTTCACCTGCTTTTGGCACGTCACGGCGGAGCTGACCGGGTCCACGGCAGTGACCATGTCATTCTGGTAATCCGTGTACCAGATCTTCCCGTCAGGACCCGTAGCGATGCCGGTAGGGTGCGATGTGGCCGTATACTCGCTGACCGTTCCATCCATGCTGATCCGGCCGATCTTGCCGCTCTGCCATTCCGTAAACCATACCGCGCCGTCGGGTCCTAAAGCGGTCGCAAGCGGCGCGCCGGTGATGTTCTGCGTATAGGGGGTAATGGCCGGCTGCGGCGGCTCGCCGCTGAACATGAGGTTGTCAAAGTATCCGGCTTGCTGCGTTTGTGTGCCCGGGTCGAATGTCGCCGAAAACTCTACATAAGCGATTCCTGTCGCGTTCACGGTCAGGGTATACTGCGCGGAGACTTCCGAGGACGTGGTACTGGTGGCGAGCAACGTACCGACCGAGCTGAATGCTTTCAGGTAGGGGGCGTTACTGTTATCCAGGCAGCCATCCAGGTTGATACACACCGAATACACCTGGATGCTGACGGAAGTCTGGGGTGTGCTGAAGGCGGCCTTCAGGATCCCGTACTGTTCGCTGATGGCGGGATTCGGGGCGCCGGCGCTCGGTGCGCTAATTCCGATCACGTTGGGCGGAGATGCCGCGAACGAGCTCGAGGGGCAGCCAACGCAAGGCGCGGCGGCGGCTACCGGCGTGGTTCCGACGCCGCTGAAGCAATACGTGGTCCAGGGGCACGGCAGCACGGAAAATGTGACGCCTTCCGGGGCGTAGAGAGAACTCACGTCAATGCCGGATGCGACGGTGCCGCCGGAGGGATTGGTATCGAAGTTGACGGTTGTCTGGGCCGACAGCGCCGGTGCCGTGGCCTCGGCCAGCAAGAAGAGGAAACAAACGGTTCGCCACATATTTGGATTCACTCACCAACTGTTTAAGCGGGAATGGAAGAAAAAAACTCGCACCCGACGGGCAACTCCCGGCTCGGGCGTTTCTCTTGCGATCGATCCGGCGTGCGGCATGGTCGCGCGATGGCGCCTGAATGCCGCCGAACAGGCGAAAAGATTCCTCCGGCTTAAGCTCTATCGCCGTTTTGCGTCCGGACGAGTGTGGAACACGATCGGTGGCGGCATGGCCTGCGCCGATCCCGGCGATGGCCAAAAGGCGCTCGCGGCCGTGGGGCGGGGCTTGGCGCTGGTGCCGGCGCAAAACCGGAGAAAAGCTTTCCGGCGCCCGGCTGCATCCGGAGAGCAAAAGGCACGACCAGCCGATGGGACCTTGTCGCTGACGTCCAGTTCCGCCGCGAGCGCGAAATAGTAACGAACCCACGGGCGATCGGTTTCCTTTGCCGGAGCCGGAAGTTTGCACAGCTTCGGCCCGCGCCGGGCGGCAATGTTCCAAGACAGGCGGTCGCCAGGGCGCCTTCGGGAGACTGGAGAGCCGGAAGGGTTGACGATTCCCCCCCGCGTGTCTCCCTACCTGCCGCCCTCCGACACCGCTACCCCCACGAAAGAGTCGGCGCAACCGTAGTAAAGAAAGAACCTGCTCTTGAACCAAACCAGCCCTTCGGCGAACGTGGTGCCGGCGGCGTACTGGCCGCTTTTCTCGAAGGCCATTTCCGGCCGGAGAACCGGCTGGCCAGTCCGCGCCAGCAACCGGGATGGATCGTCCGCCGCGAACAGCGCTTCTCCGGCAGCGTAGGCGCCGGCCGCAAGGTTGGGATCTCTGAGAGTGGCGTCGTTCTTGCCGTTGTAGAGCACGACGACGCCGTCGCGCGTGAGCACCGGCGGCGGTCCCACTTCCGGAAAACTGCTGTCGAAGTGGCCCGGCCGCTTGCTCAAAACCACGATGGGATTTCCGGACGCATCCTCCACGGGACGCCAGGCAATGAGGTCGGTCGATGTGGCCAGATGAATTTCTCCCTCACCCCAATACATCCAATATTTCCCCGCGATCGTGGCCGCCACCAAACGATCGTGGTCCATGCGAACCACGATGCCCGCCGACTTGTGCGACAGCCGCAGATATTTGCCGCCGGAAGCGCCCGCGAATGCCGGACCGTGTTTGGTCCACGTCACCAGGTCTTTGGAGGTGGCAATGGCAATATCGGTGATTTTGCGGTTCCATTGCGTGTAGGTGACGACGTAAACGCCGCCGGGGCCCTCCACCAGCCGCGGATCTTCGCAGCCGCCCTCCCATTCCCGTTCCTTCTGATCATCGTTGGCGGGATATAGGACGGGCGACGGCAGGCGAGTGAAATGGAGACCATCGTCGCTCCACGCCAGGCCGAGCCGCGATGTATGCATGCCGATTTGCATGACTCCGGTGTCATCCTCGGCGCGATACAGCATGTAAATCTTCCCGTCGCGGACTACTGCCGCCGGGTTGAAGGTGTGCAGCGCCTCCCAGTGAACCTGCGTGCGCCTTATGGGACATGCAAACACGGATTCGGGCCGGGGTACGATGACTGGATTCACGCTGTCCGGGCGGACGAAGGGACCGATTTCCCAATTCCCCGGAGTTTGCGCTGCCAAAATGAAAGCTGAGGCGGCCAGAATGAGGGCTTGCGCTCGCATAGTCTGATGGTAAATTACCCCGGAGCGGGCTTCCGAAAACCCAAAATGGTACCAAAAGTCCTAAGCATTCCTTGATGGACTTCCCGCATTTGTTCCGTTTTCATCCCCCCAAAGTCGGAAGTGTATCGATTCGTACTTTTGGGTTATCGTGATTGATGCAGATAACAGGGGGCTATTATATCTTTATTTTCAATTGCCCGGACGATCAGCCTCGTTCTTGGCTTGTCAGCCACCGCTTGGGGCCAATTGTCCGGCCAGCAGGTTTCGGCTCAGAGCAGCGACACTCACTGGGGCGTGATCTATTTGACCCACGATGACATGATGGAAGAACCCACCATGTTTGGCGGGCTTTACAACACCAAACTGATCGTGGCGTTGCTGGAGAGCTACGGTTTTCCCGACACCTTTTTCATGGTCGGCTGCCACATTGCCGGACAGCCGCTGTCGTTGCCGGGGTCGAGCCTTTGCGTGCCGGCACCAGGCGATGTCCCGCTTTCCATCGTGCAGGAGATAGCGGACGCGGGATTTCTAATTGGCAATCACACCTACTCCCACCTCGGACTGAGCCAGCTTGCGCAGGGCGAGATGTTCGCCGACGTGAGGCAAAACCAGGCAATCATCGATTCCCTGAATCAGAAGCTGGGGCTGAAGCTGTTCCGCTGCCCGGGACTTGACTGCGAGAATGTGGAGTGGCTGAATCTGGCGCCCGATCTGGCGAAACTCCGCGGCCCGCTCACGGCCGATGTGGGCGCCGGCTTCATTCCCGATGACATAATGCCGGTCCCCGACGGCATTCAGGATACCAACGGGGAGGGCGGCGACTGGTGGTTTTATCAGAACAATCTCCCGGTGCCGTTCGCCGGGTATTATTATGTGCGCGATATAACCAACTTCGGGTCGCAGCACGGAGTGATCGTCCTGCTGCATACCCGTACCGAGGACATGACCGGGGCGGACGGCAGCCGCAGCTTTTTTCCGCTCCGGCTGCTGCAATACATCATCGACAATGTGCCGGCGGGGTTCACGTTCGCACCTCTGGATGGCATTCCGGGTCTGCTGGGAAATATTCAGACCACGCAGCCGGAATTGATTTCGACGGAGTTCGGCAGCAATGACGGCGAGGGGCGGATTGTGACCGGCCACATCGCGGGCGGCTCCAGGCAGGACATCTGCAAGGCGCGCGCGGGATCGGTCCGGTGCATGGTGTGGCAATCGGTCGTCAAGCCGGGCGCGGCGCCCTCGATCGCACTGGGTTCTTCTACGTCGTGGCGCGACATCGGCGATCCGGATTGGAGCGCGAAGTACGGCTCAAGGTTCTGGCTCGCGGATGTCGACGGCGATGGCCGCGACGAGTTGATCACGCCCAGCAGTTCAGGGCTCAACGTAAGCCATTCCGACGGGGCGCGGGGATTCTCGACGCCGGCGCCGCTCCTCGCCGCCGGCAATCTCGATTTCCGCGCGGTCCGGTTTGCCGATGTCAACAAAGACGGATTGCCGGATGTAGTGGCCTGGACCGGTGGAACTGTGTACGTTTACTTGAACAACGGGCACGGATTCAACGCTCCCATCGCGGCCTCCGCGGATTTTCCGGTCTCGGCCGGCTTTGGCCAGGATCTGTACCTTTCCACAATGCAGGTTGCGGATGTAAACGGCGATGGCTGCGCCGACCTGATGTTCCGCGGGCCGACGGATGTTTTCGTCGGCTTGAGCGACTGCCAGGGGAGGTTCCTGCCCGCCGCGAGTTGGACCAGGCGCTTCAGCGACCGTCAGAATTTCGCCTTAGCCAGCCAGAACCTGACTTTCTCCGCGGCCACAATTGCCGGAAAGACAGGTCTCGCGGCAGGACTTTTTACCGGCGGAATCGTGTTTCAGGAAAGCGATGCTTCCAACAGCCGCTTCGGCCAATATCGCTATATCATGGACAACCGTAATTTCTCGGGGGACCCTGCTTTCCACCCCGATGCATACTCGACTGATATCGTATTTTCCGATCTTTACGGGCACGGAAATACGATTCCGGTCATGGTGAGGGGGAACGGCATTTATATCTCGCACATCCGGGTCATAGAAGACTAAACCGTACAGGCGCACCGGGAAAAATACCGGTATTTGGGCTCTTTCGTCCGGTGGATAGCAGTTTGCAACCTTATAGGCGACGGAAGGAGTCACGTCTCATGACGATCCGAAACTTTGTACCCGCGGCTGCGGCCTTCTTCGTGCTGGGAGCAGCGGGTTTTTTTACGCCCACTGCGTCTGCCCAGCCGATGTGGGACCAGGTTAAGGTGCACCTGCCCTATTCGGTGACAATCGAGAATAAGACCATTCCGCCCGGCAACTACTGGATCAAACAACTAGACAATCCCGAGGGGAACTCTCCCGTGTTGCTGGTCTACGGCAAGAACGGCATGCATTTCAAAACGTCGGCCCTGACAATCCCGACGATGGATGTGAAGACGCCAACCAAGACCGATGTTACTTTGCAACACATCGGCGACAACTATTACCTCTACAAGATCTGGATTGCCGGTAAGAATTATGGCTACGAGATCCCGCTGCCCAAGAACGTGAGAGAACGGGCGACGGAAGCGGCCTCGATCTCGGTACCATCGGAGCCGAGCTCGAGTTCCGAAACTACCACCACGACTAACACTGCGACCAGCGAAAGCAACAACCAAACCAGTACCACCACGGCGGAAGCCACGCCGCCAACTCCGCCTCCGCCAGCACCCGCCACGCAACCCGCGGCAAACCCGCCCCAGGAAGAGCAAGCTCCTCCTCTGGCTCCGCCGCCGGCGGCCAGTGCAGACAACAGCGCCAATCGCGAAGCGCAGCCCGCGCCCAGCATGCCGACCACATCCGCCGGCTGGCTGGCGATGCTGCTAAGCGGTGGCACGCTCTCCGGCTTTGGCATGATGCTCCGCCGCCGGAAGCAGTAACCGTCCTCTCCGGCCGTCCGGCGATTATGTTTCTTCCGCAAGTGCGATATTATACGGTGATCCATAATCGATCGGACGGCGGATGGGCGAGACATTCGGCAGATATACCGTAATCGGCCAGTTGGGCCGGGGAGCGATGGGCGTGGTTTACCTGGCGTCCGACCCCCTGCTCAGCCGCCAGGTGGCCGTTAAAACGGTCGACCTCG
Source organism: Bryobacteraceae bacterium (assembly GCA_035509055.1). Taxonomy (GTDB): domain Bacteria; phylum Acidobacteriota; class Terriglobia; order Bryobacterales; family Bryobacteraceae; genus PALSA-129. The sequence continues at coordinate 8,253 of DATJMA010000055.1, forward strand.
CCGTTCAGGAGCCCGAGGAACGCGAGACGCTGCGAAACCGCCTCTTGCGCGACGCCCGCGCGGCCGCGGTTCTCAAACACCCGAACATTGTCGCCATTTATGACGTGTTCGAAGAGGGCGGCCGGGCCTATGTCGTGATGGAATACATCGACGGCGAAAGCCTGGCTGCACGCCTGAAGACCAACCCGTTTCCGGACGTCTCGGCGATGCTGAAGGTGCTGCGCCAGACCGCCGACGCGCTGGATTACACCCACGCCCGCGGGGTCATTCATCGGGACATCAAGCCGGCCAATGTGATGATCGATTCGAGCGGGGCCGCGAAAATCATGGATTTCGGCATCGCGCGCATCAGCGACACGCGCACCTGTACTCCTACCGGCATGGTGGTGGGAACCGTGGAGTACATGGCGCCGGAGCAGATTCTGGGTGAGGAACTGGATGGGCGCGCCGATCAGTTCGCGCTCGCCGTGGTGGCTTACCAGATGATGACCGGCAGCACGCTGTTCGGTCCGCAGACGCTTGCCACCCTGACTTATAAGATTGTCAATGAAGCGCCGCCGCTGCCGTGCACGCGCAACGCATCGCTGCCCCGCGGGGTGGATGCCGTGCTGGCCAAGGCTCTGGCCAAAAAGCCCGACGCCCGCTTTGTCACTTGTACCGAGTTTGTGGACACCCTGGCGCGAGCTTTCGCCGACGCCCCCACCGCACCGCTGCCCGCGCCCACTGTCGAGGCGCCGCCATTGCGAACTCAACCCAGCGTTGTGATGGCCGCTGCCGAAGAAAGCCAGGCCGCACCCACCCGCCGATCGAACACACCGATACTGGCGGCCGCCGCCGCGGTCGTGATTTTGGGGTGCGTGCTGGCCGGTCTGATCCTCAAACCGTGGAACCGTCCCCACCAAAATCCCGCCGCTAGTGCGGCTACAGTCAATCCGCCGGCCACCGCGCCTCCCGAGCCGTCACCGGCCACAAGTACCGAAGCACCAAACCCGCCTGCCGTGCCGGTCTCGCAGACTCCAGCCGCATCCGCGCCAGCCGAACCGGCAAAATCGCAGCCGGCCAAACCGGCCCTCGCCGCGGCTCCCGATCCGGCCAAATCGATTGCGGCGGCGCCAAAGGTCGAACCGGGCAACGCCCCGGCAACTCCGGTGACGATGGCTGATGAACCGCACGCGGAGGAAATGGCTGCGCTGCCTCCCGAACCGAAACTGAAATCCGGCCCCACTCCCTTTCAGCAGGCCATGCGGCGGGGAGAGCAGCAGGTCAAAGATCGCGAATTCGTGAACGCGCTACGCTCCTTCGGCGACGCGGTTGCGCTGAATCCTCAATCCGCGCCGGCGCGCTACAGCCGCGGCACGATGTTCGAACATCTGGAGCAGTATGACGCCGCGATGCGCGATTTTCAGGATGCCGTCCGGCTGGAACCCGGCTTTGTGGTGGCGCACACGCAGCTCGGCGCCTGCCTGGCCCATTTTCGCCGCGACGACGAGGCCATGGCGGAGTATCAGCGCGCGCTGCAACTCAATCCCAATGCCCCGCTGGCCCTGTTTGGACGCGCCAACATCTACTATCGCCACAAGCAGTATGCCGCGGCGCTGCGCGATTACGACAAACTGCTCGAAATCAATCCGCGTTTTGCGGCGGGCTACCAGAATCGGGCCAACGCGCGCCAGGCGATCGGCGATGGAGCGGGCGCGGCCCAGGACCGGCGCACGGAGCAGTCGCTGCGAAAATAGAGCCTTCCGCACCGAAAGCGTGCCGGGAGGAGAAAACCAGGGCCGGCTTCGGGTTCTGGCTTCAACAGGTTCTGCTCTCAACGCATAGTCTGACGAGCCGCGACCGCGGGAGATACCTGCCTTGGTAACTCGCGGATTGCGCAAGTCTCGCGAAGTTGTCGCGGGCTCGCCGGCGAGCAATCGTTTACTGCGCGCAGCCGTTACCGATTACGGAGTTGATCACGATCTGTACGTCGACCACGTTGACGACACCGAGACCGGCCAGGTTGTTGGCGGCCGAGGCGCCGCCGAGCGCCTCGTTCACCATGAGTTGTACGTCCTTTACGGTCGGTAGCGCGTCGTTTGTGACTTCGCAGGCCGTCACATTTCCCTCCGGAATGACGGAAGCTGTGTTCGACGACGTGACGCCGGAATTGCCGGCCGCCGTCACGCTCGCGGCAAGCGTCGCTGGGGGAGCGGTGCTTCCGGTGGGCACCGCGCAGATGCCGACCTGCCCTGTCTGTCCGGCCGGCACGGAGATCGAAGCCACGCTCTGGATGATGCTGTATCCCGCCGGCGCGGTCACGGTCAAATTGAAGGTCTGGGTGGCCGGTCCGGTGTTCTGGATGTTGGCGATGAAGACGGTGGGCACATCGCCGCCGCTGTAAGGCTGAGTGAAGAATTGATCCTGGGTGAGCGTGAGATTGACCGACGGGCTATTGCCGGGAATCACCGCGGAGGGCCCGGGAATGATGTCGGACGACAGGAACGGGAAAACGTCCGGGTCGGCGGGCAGCGCGCGCAGGAGAATGTTCTCGGATTGCGTGACGCCGAATTTCAGCCCGCCAACCAACTGGCCGGCGAGCGTCTTGCCCTCGCCGCTGCCGCAGCAGGAGGGCAGATTCTGGATAGCGGTATTCAAATCGCCGAACGCCTGAATCACATAGGGAGCCAAAGGCGAACTGGAGCAGGATCCGCCCTTGATACAAGCCACCGACCCTTTCGACGTGGCGGCGCCCGAGGCGATGGCGGCGACGCCACTCAATACGCCCGCGGCAAACGCATAGCCCGTGACTCCAAAACCCGTGACCGACCCGATGAAATTCGTTTGCCTTCCTTTTAAAGCGGTCAGCAACGCGGCAATGAACTCAATCGCGCCCTCGTGGTAGCCGGTGTCCGACTGGCTCACCGTTTCTCCGGTAGTCATATCGACTTCCAGCCACATGTTGACCGGAGTCCCGTTAATTGTAGGAGTCTGCGCCGGCGCGATGACCGCCTTGTTATTATTCAGCGCGACATTGATGTAGGCCACCGCGTCCGCGGAAAGCGCAGGCATAGAGATCAACCCGTTCACCGACGGGATCAAGGCGACGGCCCCATCGGGCGGCAGGGCGGCAAAGACATCCGAGATATCGATGGAGGTTTGACCCAACACTTCGTTCAACACCTTGGCCTCGGCGGACGATTCGACCAAGCCGCGGTTTTCTTCAAAGTAGAACGAAGCGCTCGTGTTCTGCCCGGGACTCGGCACGATATCGATGTCGCGCTTCATCAGGTCGAGCGTGAATACGCCCGACGCTGTCGAGGCGCCGATGATAATCCTCGGCGAGTTGTAGTAGGCGTCGGTGAGATACTCGCTTTTCATTTGCCCGAGCACGTAATCGGCTGTCGATGCGAACGTCATGGTGGTGAGTTCGGCCAGGGCGATCTCGAGATCGGTCTGCGCTGTGATCGCGGACTCGATGGTTGTCGTCTGCGGGCCGGTGAGCGAAGTAGCATCGCCGATGGCTTGCACCGCCGCCTCCAGATTGGAGAGGCGGGTCTGCTCGGTCTGGACTCGTGTCTGCTGATTGGCGAACGCCGCTGACGATTGCAGGCCGGGCAGTACGTTCACGGTCACGATATCGCCGGGTAGCACGACCGGGGGGTCGGTTGTAGTGTCCGGTATCGTTGGAGTGAGATTGCCCGGATTGTTCAGGTTGGCCTGCCGGTTGGCGAAGCCGATCCGATCGACGATCGTGTGCGAATACGTTTGCATATCGCCGTTGATGTCCGGCGCCGTGACTACCAGGAATATGCCGCTCACAAAAGTGCCGCTGAAGTCGGTAAGCGATTCCTGATACGTGGTGGTAGGGAGGGTGCTGAAAGCGATCGGATCTTGCTCGATATCGGTGCTCCCCTGCCCCAGCAGGAAGTAGGGCGTGTAAGTGTAGACGGTAGTACTCAGGCCCCCCAGGAATCCGCCGCCTTCCAGACCGCCGGAAACGGTGTTCGCCACGGAGACCGGCATGCCGACAAGAAGCGCGGACTCGAACGTTTGCGACAGCACGGGGCTGCCGCCTAGCGGGAGATTCACGCTCGAAATGCCATAGTAATAGCCCGAGGTCTCTACGTTCAGCGTGATGGTGACCATCTGCTTGAGCGATGCCGGCATGTTGGCGACAGTGAACGTCTGCGTGGGCGTGCCGTAAGCCGTGCCTACCTGCGCTCCGGCAAAACTCGGATCCATGGGAGTGTTCGACGGCCCGGATTCCACCCAATAATGGTCGGAAATCGCGGTTTGCAGGGTCGCGTCGTTGACGGGGTCCGCCAGCGCAGTGCCCGGCGGAATGCATCCCACCACGC
>DATJMA010000056.1:0-2170 GCA_035509055.1 Bryobacteraceae bacterium
CGCATGATCGGGCACCCATTGCAGGGCGGCATTAGAAAACACCACGTCAAAACGGTCCGCCACCGATGCCGCCCATCGGCTGATGTCATCCTCCAACCAGTGGATGGCAGGATGCGCCGCGCGCGCCGCGGCCAGCATTTCGTGAGAACTATCGACGCCGGTAATCTCCGCCTCCGGCCAATGCTCGGCCAGCACCGCCGTGCTGTTGCCCGGTCCGCAGCCCAGGTCGATAATCCGGCTCGGAGAAACGACATTAATCCGTGCGGCAAGGTCGTGAGCGGCGCGCGTGCGCTCACCGGCGAAAGCCAGATAACGGGCAGCATTCCATGCCATGAGTAATAATGATAACCGGAGGACCTGGTCTTGAACGTTTTGACTCCGCCGGTTTCGATTTCCACGCAGAACGAAATGAATCCATGGCTGGCCGCCGCCGCGCGGTTCGATGCCGCCGCCACAAACCTTGGACTGGACGATGGAATGCGCAAGGTGCTGGGTACGCCCACCAAGGAGATTACCGTGCACATCCCGGTTCAGCTCGATGACGGCCGGCTGGAAGTATTCACCGGCTATCGCGTGCAGCATTCCCTGGCCCGCGGGCCGGCCAAGGGCGGAATTCGGTTTGCCCCGGATGTGACGCTGGACGAAGTGCGGGCCCTGGCCTCGTGGATGACATGGAAGTGCGCGGTAGTGAACATCCCGTTTGGAGGCGGCAAAGGCGGAGTGATCTGCGATCCCAACATCCTCTCCGATACCGAGCTGGAAAAGCTCACGCGCCGCTACACCGCCGAAATCATCGATTTCATCGGACCGGAGCGGGACGTGCCGGCCCCCGACGTCAACACCAATGAGAAGGTGATGGCGTGGATCATGGATACCTATTCCATGCACTGCCGCCATACCGTGACGGCGGTGGTAACGGGCAAGCCGACTTCGCTGGGCGGCTCGCGCGGCCGCCCTGAAGCCACCGGCCGCGGCTGCATGATCGTCACCCTCAAAGCGTTGGAGCGCCTCCGCCTGCGTCCCGAAGAGACACGCGTGGTCATCCAGGGATTCGGCAATGTCGGCGGGATGGCGGCACGCCTGATGACCACCAAGGGCTTCAAGATCGTCGCCATCATCGAATACGATGGCGCCGTTTACAACCCGAACGGCCTGGACATCGCCGCCCTGCAGCGCCACCGCAAGGAAACCGGATCCATCACCGGGTTTGCCGGGGGCGAGAACATGGACAAGACCGAAGCCATGTATCTCAATTGCGATGTCCTCCTGCCCGCGGCCACGGAAAACGTGATTCACTCCGGCAATGCCGCCCGCCTGCGCTGCAAGATTCTGTGCGAAGGCGCCAATGGCCCGACCACACCTCTCGCGGACGAGGTGCTGGCCGAAAACAAGGTCTTCGTGATTCCCGATATCCTGGCCAACGCCGGCGGCGTAACGGTATCCTACTTTGAATGGGTGCAGGACCGGCAGGGATTCTTCTGGAACGAAAACCTGGTCAACGAGCGGCTGGAGGAGATCATGGTCGAATCGTTCGACTCGGTCGTCCAATACGCCGACACCCACAACGTGAACAACCGCATCGCGGCCTACATGCTGGCGCTCGACCGCGTAGCCTACGCCATCAAGCTGCGCGGCATCTACGCGTGATAGAGCGCTGCATTTTGACGCCGAGACGCCGAGACACCGAGAATCAATACCTCTCTTCTTTTCTCTGTGCCTCTGCGTCTCTGCGTCACGAATTGGGCTCCCATGTCTTCTGACGCCTCCACCCCACTGATGCGGCAGTACAACAGCGTCAAGCAGCAGGTTCCCAACGCGCTGCTGCTTTTCCGCCTGGGCGATTTCTATGAGCTGTTTTTCGACGATGCCGTAACCGCCGCCCGCGAGTTGGAAATCACCCTCACTGCGCGCAATAAGGAGAAGGGGACGGCCATTCCCATGTGCGGCGTGCCCTACCACGCCGCGGACGGCTACATCTCGCGCCTGATCCAGAAAGGGTACCGCGTCGCCATCTGCGAACAGATGGAGGATCCGAAGTTCGCCAAGAAGCTGGTCAAGCGCGAGCTCACCCGGATCGTCACTCCGGGCACGGCGATGGACGCCAACCTGGTACGGTCGCGGGAAAACGTGTACCTGGCCGCCGTGGCCGCGCCCGCCGCGCGCGACGGGC
>DATJMA010000057.1:0-6798 GCA_035509055.1 Bryobacteraceae bacterium
CGGGTCAGTGTAGCCGGTGTTCGGTTTCACCCAGGTCGAGGGCGTCCGCTTGAGATTGCCAGGCAGGCCGAAATACGGCCATCCGTCCACCCACGTGACTGGAGAAAGGGCCGTCAAGCGGCCCACGGCGTTGTGGTCCTGCATCGAAAATCCCCACCATTCGCCGGTCACTGTGTCGATGATGCCGCCCTGGTGCAGGGTGAGGCTCAGGCGCTCGCTCGGATCGGGCAACGTCAAATCGAATGGCGGAGTCCGGCGCCGGCTATCGCGCAGGCGGTAACTTTGCCCAATCCCCAGGCTCTCATCTTCGCTGATGGTGGTGATTTCCCACGGCCCCTCGAGTTGGTTCGCTCTGGCGCACTTCATGGGTACATGCGCGCCGGGGATCGCGCTGACGATATAGTACCTTCCCTTGATCTTGTAAAAATGAGACCCCTCGCCCATTCCCAGGCTCTTGTCGATCAGGACACGATCCGTGCCCGGCACGATCGCGGTGAGGTCTTGATTCAGTTCGACGATCCTGATTTCCCTGGCACCGTAAACGGCATAGATTTTGCCATCGTCGTCAAACAGGACGGATAAATCATGCAAGGCCTGTTCCAGGCGGTTGTGCTTCCATGGGCCGCGTGGATCGGTGGCCCGGAAGATTTGAAGTCCGAAGCGGTTCACGTTGGCGAAAATGTAAAACGTTCCGTTGTGGTACCGGAAACTCGGAGCCCAGATACCCTGACCGTAGATCTCCCTTCCATCCTCGAGACGAAAGTCCGGACCGAGGTCCAGGCGATCGAAAGCGTAACCGACGATGCGCCAGTTGACCAGGTCCCGCGAATGCAAAATCGGCAGACCAGGCATGGTATGCATGGTCGTGCCGGTCAGGTAATAATCGTTGCCGATCCGGATAACGTCGGGGTCCGAAAACTCGTCGTAGAAGAGCGGGTTCGAATAAGTGCCGTTTCCGTTGTCGGCGGCCCACGAACGGCTGGCGGGTTGCGCCGGTTCCGCGGCGGCGCATTGTAAAAGCGTGGAAGGCGCCAGCAGCAGCGGAAGCACCCAAAGCCATTGCGGGAACACGCCTGGAATCCTTTTCATAGATCTCTTGGATCGCACCATGACGGTGGCTTCGGCTTAAGCGTTTATAGGGTAGCATGATTGATGTATTCGCTTACAGAATCCGATTGACTGCCGTATTGAGGTGTGATAACTCTATTCCGACCGTTTCGCAGAGACTCGCGGCGAGTTGGCGAAACGAGCGTAATCATGCGTTTCGGCGTTTTGGCAACTCTTTTCGCATTGGCCTCGATTGCCTTGGCGCTCGAGGGCCAGGTCGGCATCCACGATCCCTCCACAGTCGTCTTGTGCAACGGCAAATTCTACACCTACGGCACCGGCGGTTCCTCCCTGGTCTCCGACGATGGCTGGACCTGGCGCCGCGGGACCGCCCTCCCGCGGCGGGGCCTGGCGCCGGACGTGATCCACCTCGGCGACCGCTATTATGTTTACGTCGCCGCCAATATCGGGGCTCAGCCCAAAGCCGCAATCAATATGATCTGGAGCAAGACTCTGGATCCCGATTCTCCGGACTACAAGTGGGAGGAAGGCGGTGTTGTCGCCTCGTCCGACGGCATCGAGGACTCCAACGCGATCGATCCCGGTGTCTTTCTCGATCCCACCGATGGCCGGCTGTGGCTGACTTACGGCTCCTATTTCGGCTACATCCGGCTGGTCGAGCTCGATCCCAAGACGGGCAAGCGCATCAACCTCAACGACCAGCCCCGCGACCTCGCCATCAATTGCGAAGCCTCTGACATGATGTATCACGAGGGCTGGTATTACCTGCTAGCTACGCACGGCAGTTGCTGCCGTGGCGCCGACTCGGGCTACAACATCCGCGTCGGCCGCGCCCGAAAAGTTACCGGTCCCTTTCTCGACGCCGAAGGCATCGATATGATCCAAGGCGGCGGCAAGCTATTGATTGGTTCCGGCGGGCGCATGATTGGCGCCGGACATTTCGGCTTGCTCGATCTCGGCGAAGGCGTGCAGAAGTTCTCCATGCATTGGGAAGCCGACCTCGACCGGGGCGGCGCCAGCGTACTCGATATCCGCCCGTTGCTCTGGAAAGACGGATGGCCCGTCGCCGGCGAGAATTTGAAGGAAGGCTCATACGAGATCGAATCGCTGCGCACCGGGACGGCGCTTGAGATGGCGGTAGAGGGCGTGCCCGTCGGCGGCCGGATGGCGCGGGGCGGCAGGGGAGGCGGACGCGGGATGTTCGCGGGCACAGGGTCCCCGATTCCGCCGCAGGACGCGGCGCAGGTCTCGGCGAACTGGCCGGCGGGCAGCATTGGCGCCCGTTTGGCCAATTATCTCTGTCAGGCCCAGCAGCAATGGCGGATTACGGCCGTCCCCAACGCTGGCGGCTATCCCGGCTCGCCGTACTTCAAGATCACAATCGCCGGCACGGAGCGCACGCTGGCCGCCACCGATGACGCCGAACTCGCGGTGCTGCCCGCCTTCACCGGTGGCCCCGAGCAATTATGGCGCATGGACCAGCTATCCGACGGCTCGTGGCGCATCATGCCCAAGTCGGTCCCAAATTCCAAAGAAGCGGTGGTTCTTTCGGCCGTGGGCAGCAGTTTTGCAACGCTCTCAAAACTCGATCCTAAGAGCGAGAAACAGCGCTGGCTGTTCAAAACACCGTGAACACGATCGAAAAATCCGCTCTCGCCGTTCTGGCTTTATCTGCGCTCCTCGCCGGAGCGCAAGTGTCCTGGCCCACGCTGACGAAACCAGCCTCGGCTGAAAAAACGCCCGGCGCCGATGGCTTCATCCAGCGCTGGCTTATTCTGGAGCCGATTCCCGTCAACGGACTTACCGAGAGCGCCGTGCAGGCCATCGTTAAGAAGGAGTATATCCCCGACCAATTCTCGGTGATCCCGCACGATGGCGACACGGTGACCGTCGGCGGCGCGGACCTCGCCTGGTACGCCGTGGACACGAAGCTCTATAACGTGAACCTCTATCACTTCGCCCGCGCATTGGGCAAACCGACGTCGGACGTTCTGTTCTGGGCCGTTACCACCGTCAATTGCCCGCGGGAGATGCGCGATGTGCGTTTGGCCATTGGCTCCAACGCAGCCTCGGTTTGGTGGGTGAATGGTCAGGAGGTCATTGGGATTTACGGCGATCGCCAGACTGTCATCGACGATGGCGTCTCCAAACGCCTGACACTCAAAAAGGGATCGAACATCGTGCGCGCCGCCGTCGTCAACGGCGGCGGGGCCACCGATTTCTGCGCTCGTTTTCTAGATCGGGACGATAAACCGCTGAAGGAGTTCACCGTGAGTGTGGGCGAGGTCAGCAAGTAAGGAGCGCATCTCACTTTCCAAAGCAATCCGTCTCCGGCGGTTCGCAATGGTCGGGAGTAGCCGCAGTATGTCTGCCAGGAATTCAGAAGTTGAACCCCGGATTACTATGAGCGATATATGAAGCCGCTTTTCTCTTTTGGCTTGTGTCTTATGGTTTGCCTGCCGTCCTCGTCACGTTGGAGAGAACCAGCAAATAGGCGCGCCCTATAGAGAACCCTTCACGTACGGAGTGCCGCCCACGGGTTGTCCGCCGCCAACGCTGAAATCGAGTTTGGCTTTTGGTAAGTCTTGGGACGACAGAATGAATTTCACTTCGCGGCTCTCGCCCGCGCGCAAGTGAACTCGCTGGAATCCGCGCAGAGTGCGAATCGGTGCGTTCTCATCCGATCCGCCGCTGACGTAAAGCTGAACCACTTCGTCGCCCTCCCACGAAGAGGTGTTTTTCACCGTCGCGCGGATCTCGGCACCGCTCGTGGTGTGTTTTGCGCTCAGATTTGAATACGCAAAAGTCGAATAGCTCAGCCCGAAACCGAATGGGAATAGAGGTTCGCCTTGGAAGTAGCGGTAGGTGCGGCCCTTCATGGAATAATCGGTGAACGCGGGTACCTGATCGAGACTCTTGTAGAACGTCACCGGCAGACGCCCCGACGGGTTGTTGATGCCGGCCAGGGTCTCGGCGATGGCCGTCCCGGCTTCCTCGCCGCCGTACCAGGCCGACAGAACCGCGGTGGCTCCGGCAGCGGCGGAGTTGATGGCCACTGCGCTCCCGCTTGTCAGAATTACGACGACTGGCTTGCCGGTCGCGGTCATGGCTTTCACTAGGCTTTCCTGCGGCTCCGGGAGATCGATCGCGCTGCGGTCGTGGCCTTCGCCTTCCAGCGATCCGTTCAGGCCGACGAAGACCAGCGCTACACCGGAAGCCTTCACCACCCTCTCCGCTTCGGCCAACATCGCGGCCGCCGGCGGAATCCAGTTCAATTCGGCCCCGCCGCCGGGACCGTTCTGGGTGTATTCCACTTTCAGTGCGTACCTGCGCCCGCCTTCCAACGGTATAGGCGCCGGCCCGCCTCGCCGAAATCCCTGCCCTTGCCCTGGTCCCAAGCCGGACGGCCGGGCGCCCGCAGATCCGCTCGGATTGACCTCTTTGTCGTCAAGAAACAGCTTGACCTTTCCCTCGCGGTTCCAGATGCCGGTGCGCGCGGAAACTACATAATCGCCAGTTGCCGGTGGAACCAGGGTTGCCGTCCATCGGATGGAGTATTTGTTCCCGCCGATCGCGGCGAGCACGGTGGGTTCTTCCATATTGGCATCAAAATACAAGCGCGGCTCCACGCGGCGCAATTTCGGTTCGCCCTGGAAATCCGGATTGTCGAAGTACTCGGCCATCAGACCTTCGCCCCTGCCGTCCGGAGGAACGAGGAAACCGGAATCGATCAGCGCCTGTGTAGTGCTCGTATAAGTGGCGCCAAGCGCGTACTGCACTTTGACGTTGGCGAACTGTTGCCGGATGCCTTCGAGCGGTGTCACCTGCTTCGAGGAGATGCCGTTGTAGTTGCCCAACAAACCGATCGGATCGTTTGCCGACGGGCCAACCACCGCGATCTTCGTCACCGAGGATTTCAGCGGCAGCAATCCGCCCTCGTTCTTCAGCAGCACAATAGCCTCGCCCTCCGCCATCCGCGCCAGTTCGCGATGTGCATCGGAATCGTTCTCGGAGTACGGAATCTTCGCGTAGGGGACGCGCTGCGGAGGGTCGAACATGCCGAGACGGAAGCGCGCCACGAACAGCCGCTCGGCGGAGCGTGTGATCGCGGCTTCGGTGATGTGTCCGGCTTTGACTTCGTCGAGCAGGGAGCGATACTCGCCGCCGCAAGTGAGGTCCGTGCCCGCTTTGACGGCCGACACGGCGGCTTCACCTTCGGTGGCGACGTATTTGTGACTGCGGAAGATATCGCCGATAGCGCCGCAATCGCTCACCACGTATCCCTGGAATCCCCACTCGTCGCGCAAACGCTTTTGCAATAGGTCGGTGCTGGCGCAGCCTGGCACTCCATCCACGGAGTTGTATGCGCACATCACGGAATCGGCCTTACCCTCTGTCACCGCGGCCTTGAAGGCGGGAAGATAAGTGTTCACCAGGTCGTACTCGCTCACGTTGGCATCGAAGGTGTGGCGCAACGGCTCCGGACCGCTGTGCACGGCATAGTGCTTGGGTGTAGCGACCACTTTCAAATAATGCGCATCGTCACCCTGCATCCCCGTCACGAATGCCACGGCCATGCGCCCTGTACGGTAAGGGTCTTCGCCGTAGGTTTCCTGGCCGCGGCCCCAGCGCGGATCGCGGAAAATGTTGATGTTCGGCGACCAGTACGTCAACCCGGCCGTACGGCCGGGAGCGGCTCCTGGCGGCACTTCGGTCACCGGAGGGCGACGCTGCGCTTGGTTGAATTTGGCACGCGCTTCCGTGGAAATCGCGTCCGCCACGCGATGCAGCAGCGCCGGATCCCAGGTGGCGCCAAGCGCGATAGCCTGGGGAAAAACGGTGGCGCGCCCCTGGGCCACGCCGTGCAGGGCTTCGTTCCACCAGTTATAGACAGGCACGCCAAGACGCGGAATCGCCGGAGCGCTGTTTTGCATCTGGAGCACCTTCTCCTCCAGGGTCATGCGCGAGACGAGGTCCGCCGCGCGACGTTCCGGCGGCAAGTTCGGATCCAGGTAAGGAGCGTTACCCGGCTGTTGTGCTGACAAAATGGCGGTCAGCGATAAGAACGAAATTGCAAGAGCACAGAGTCTCAATTTTCACGCTCCCAGAGGGTTGATCTTGATTACATACGCATAGTCGCACGGCGGTTTTTCCGGCAAGTTTACCGTGACGCCTTCGGGACTACGCGACCACACGAGATTTGTTTCCGAGCCCAGTAGTCCGATTCTGGCGATTGCGCCGCCGTAATGAGGAGAATTCGTAGCGAGCGATCGAATCGTCAGCCTTCCATCTTCCGGCCAAGCCATCGCGATCGCGTAAAGCGAGTCACCCTTTGTCGTGAACCGGATATCGCTCGCGGCAAATTGCGCGCCGCGCCCGCCATAGAGCGAACCGCTGCCTTTCGTCGGACCTTCCCCATAGACCTTCCATGGGCGGGTGGAATAAATCGCCTCGCTGTTGATCGTCATCCATGCGGTGAATTTCGCGAGGAATGCGAATTCGTCGTCGTCGGGCCGGCCATGGCCGGGTAGCGGTATGTTCAGCAGCAGATTTCCGTTCTTGCTTACGACATCGATCAGAAGATGAATTATGGATTGCGGCGTCCGGTACCGGTGATTCTCGTAGAGGCCCCGGCTGTAATGCCACGCCCCGATGCAGGCGTCGGTCTGCCATGGATTTGGTTCCACCACGTCCGACTGGCTCATTTCGAAATCGCGGACGAGAGTGCTC
>DATJMA010000058.1:0-13849 GCA_035509055.1 Bryobacteraceae bacterium
GGCGGCTTCGGCATAACGCTGTACGCCATCGGTTGCGGAGCGGATGCGGGCGGGGCAGAAGCGGCGTGGGCGGCGGTTCTGCGGGCCGCGGTCGCCGTTACAATGAGTGAGGCGAGGTCCCTCGCGACGCTCGGGACTGCTGGGGCGAGTAGCTCAATCGGATAGAGCACCGGCCTTCTAAGCCGGGGGTTGTGGGTTCGATTCCCGCCTCGCCCGCCAATAAAATCAATAAGTTAGTGAACAACCCGCTTCAATGAGGGGTGCGACTGCGGGGGATTTTGCGGGTACTCCGCGACAACCCTTGTTTCTGCGGGCGCGCTGATCGCCTCGACGGCGCCACGTAGTTCGTCCATGCTGAAATGCCCATATCGCGCCGCCATCTTCGCCAGCGTGCTTGTGGACCATCCGACAATCTTCGCGATGATCGGCAAGGGAACGCGAGCGGCAATCATTCTGGAAACGGCGCTGTGCCGCAGATCGTGTAAACGGAGGCCTGCAAGCCCGGCGGGAAGTTCCGGCGTCACGAACCCACAATCAACACAGCGATAGCCGGCGGCGGGTTTCTCCTGATCGACGAGCGTTCCACTTTTGCATTCCGGGCAATGCCTGCTCGTGCGGCGCTTCGCCATCTGCCAGGCTGTTTTTATCTCGCCGATTGGGCGTGTGGGATCGGCGGAATAGACCTTGACACCGGTAAAACCGAACACTCTCTCGGTTCCAGACGTGCCGTACCGCTCAAACGGAAATACGTAATGCGATGGGAGCCGATCTGGAAACTGTTGCGCCCAGAACTTCAGCGCCTCCACAGCCCGGCTGCTCAGGGGGATGGTGCGGCCGGTTCCGGATGCCGTCTTATCTTTGCCAAACTTCAGGCAGCCATTCATCAAGTCGACGTTTGCCCAAAGCAGCGTGCGAATCGTGTTGTACCGCGCTCCAGTTTCCAGTGAGAGCACCACGAACGGGAGCAAGATGCGAGAACGGGAGCGCCCGCACTCCAACAGCATCATACTTTCCTCGGCGGCGGTGAGAGCGCGGCCCACATCCCCGCGTTCAGTCAGCATCTTCACGTCCGGCGCGATCCGCGCCCACAAGCCGTGTTTCCGCATGATCTGGCGCAGCAGTGCTACTTCCATGTTGATCGTGCGATTGGAGGCGCCTTCGGCTGATCGGGCGACCTGATAACGCTGAACGTCTACTGCATCGATATCCACCAGAAGCAGCTTTCCTAGCACAGGCAACAAGTGGCCGAGATTTCTTTGCGCGATTTCGTTCATTGCGGCCGACCACTGGACCCGGTTGGATTCGCGGAACTGCGCCGCTGCAACCGAGAGCAGCGCCGGCTGTTTCTTCCGCCGAATGCCGGCCGCTCCCTCCTCTAAATCTCGCCGGCGCTTGTCGCATATCTTTTTTGCCCTGGTAATGGATGACGTTCCGGTGGACTCCCGGATGCGCTGGCCGTGGAACACAAAATCCATGACCCAGACGCTGCTTCCCTTTGGTCTGTAAATAGACATTGGTTCCCCTTGTTATCAGCGCCGCACCGTTGAATGCGTGCGCGGCGGCACACGATTTTCGATAATGAACCGCTCCAGCGCTTCCTTCGGGATACGAAGAAGGCGATAGCGACGTTTAAATGTCTTTTCTCCGCGACTCAGATCGATCACGCCCGGAAAGTTCCCGAATCGGCGGATAACCGTGTCTTCGGAAACCTTCAAGACGGCAGCGACTTCCTTGATCGTCAGAAATTCGATCGGCTGCATGGGCAGGTGCCTCTAATTGGCTTCTGAGGCGCCGGCGCGGGGCGGCGGGCTGATCGATCCAGTTGAATGGTGAACTCGATCATATCTAAGACGCTCTCCGGTAGATCGTGTAGCGCCATCGTAAACGGGTGTTTCTTGCTCATGATTTCGGTTTCAGTGGGGACCGGAATGACGCGGCCGGATGGTAGCATGAGCGCGGCGCTGGCCGCGCTGCGGTGGTTTGGGCTGTCCTGCTTATCGGAGGAGGATTTCGAGATTAACCTAGGCATGAATGTCTTTCCCTTGTGTAAGAATGGCCAAGCTGAATAACTGGTGCGAGGGGGGGGTACGGGTTTGCCATTGACTACCCTGTTTACGGGGGCGGATGGGCGGACTCACGATTTCGCTCTTCGGCGGCAGCCTGGATGGTTTCGCGATTCCGCGTGACCCATCGGCGGCCTACCGCCTTAACTCCGGGTGGCAGCCGATGATTCACTTGCGCGGCAACCCACTCGGACCGTCCGGTTCGCCGTTCTTTTTGATCCCACGCTGACCAGAAACCGGCCGCCAATTCCACCAATTTTCGACGCCGCCTGTCGCGTTCCGCTCTAACGCGGATCAAACTGCCTGATCCTTTGCACTTCTGGCAATGGACTCCATGCCCGATTGAAATACCCCGTTTCGGCATTCGCTGTCGCTCGAAGTAGGCGCCACAGGTGTCGCAGCGCGAGAGGCGTTCGCGAGACGATGAACTGATGAGCTTTGCGAAGTGGAACCCCGCAAACAGTCGCGCACGCTTTCTTACGGGCAATCGCAGAAGATGATCGGGCGAAACGCTTAACTGAAGTTCCATCCGACCATCGGCGGTAACTGTTGCCTGCGGCGGGAAATGCCGCTTGACCTCCTCCAGAATCGCAGCCGGCGCCACGCGCTCCCAAGGCCGCTCCCCGCCTGTAGTCTTTCCAGAATCGATCCAGCCATCTACCAGCTTCCGAAGCGCTGCCAGAAATTCCCCGTGGAAAGCCTCTTCCTCATTCGCGCAATCAGCCGACCTCTTCGCGGGGTATTTGCGCTGCATCAGCAGACCAATTACGGCGCGCTCCTGGGTGGGAGCTTCGATCATGTAACTATCGAACGCCATTGCGCGGGGTGAAGCTGCGCCGATCATGCGGCCGTTACCTCGTCCGCGTGGTCAGAGCCGATAGTCATGTTCTCCGCTGCGGCCGAACGCTGATCCCGCCGCGCCTGTTTGGGCGCTTTGACCCACTGACGGCCGCTCATCCCTTCCGGGCGATCCAGCCGCTTCTGGTTCTGGAGGGGTCCGAGAATCTCCACCAGCCCGTCCTTCGATGTGGCAATTACGTTGCGGTTCAGGCGGATCGCGCCGAACAAGTCATCGCCGCGATTGCCGGCTTCGTACAGCCGATCAACAGTCGCGCAAAGTGTCCTGTAGTTCACCATGTTTAAACGCCCCTCCCCGGTTACGCCCGACATGATCGCCACCGCTGTAATGTGTTACGCATAATATATCCAGATCAGAACAGAAAAATAAACGAATCTTTGGTAATCAGCGCCATCTTCGGTAAGGGGCGCTTTAGGGTCGCTGGAGTGGGGGTTACGACGGGGACGCAAGGCACTGGAAAATAGTGGATTCGTGTCGGCTTTCTAGGAAATCGCCCCACTACCACTGTGAGAGTGAGGGGAGGCGGCGGCGTGAAACCTGTGTTCGATACGAACTTCCGGATGGAGCGCGAACCGTCGCCGGCGAAGGCGGCGGTTCTGGAGTTCGATCCGAAGGCGTTCATTCAGAACCGCGGCCGGAATATCGCCGTGGTGTCTCCGCGGCTGGGTTACGCCGTGTCTATGACTGGCCGGAGGTATGGCGAAGAGAACGCCTGGCGCGTGGCGAAGACGAATCTGGAATGTTCCTAGCGTTTACACGTCACGAAAGAAAATCAGAAAAAAGATTAGGCGCGGTAAGTAAATCGTCCCGCCGTCACTCTATCACGGTGAGCAGGAAGAAAAGAAATAGAACAGAGCTATCTTTTCCTCCCAGTTTCCGCTCTATCAGCCTGAAGGCAAATAGGAGAGGTTCCAGCAATGCGGCCGGAATTTCGCTGTGGTGTCGCCGCGGCTGGGTTACGCGCTGGCGATGACCGGCCGAAGCTGGGGAAAAGAGAACGCCTGGAGATGCGCGAAGACGGTTCTGGAATCATCTTCGCGTTTACGCGCCACGAAAGAAAAATCGCGGCCAGCCTAACTTATTCCATCGTTCGCCGCCCTATCACGGCGAGCAGGAAGAGAAGAAGCGGACCAGTGGTATCTTTTCCGCTCATTTCCCACACTATCCATTTGAGGCCGACAGGAGGCATCTATAATGCGAAGACTTTTGACAATCAAGGAAGCAAGCGCCCGCCTGGGGATATCCACAAAGAGTTGTTATGAATGGGTTTACGAGAGACGGTTGCCAGTTGTCCGGCTAGGAAGATGCCTCCGGATCGAGGATGCCGCGCTCGAAAAGCTGATCGAGGAGGCCACAATCCCTGCTGTTGCTGCGTAATCGGCATTCAAGCACGGGTTCCGGTTTACTTATGGGTAAGAGTGCGAAGGGGGGAAAGCGGATGATCGTTGAACATAACATTCAGCGGCCGAAGGAGCGGCAGGGGAATCGGAAATATCCATGGCGCGACCTGATGGTTGAAGACTCATTTTTCGTGCCAGGTGTCTCCGTCGAGCGCATGTCATCGAGCGCCGTTCGTATGGCTCGCAGACTCGGCGGCAAATTCACCTGTTGTACGAGGACGGAGAACGGCCAGCGGGGTGTTCGCGTGTGGCGTATCGCCTGAGCACCCCCCCTCGGCGCGGGCGGGCTGCGCGGTCCTGCACCTTACATTCATCGCAGATATGTCTTGAATTGGGGAGGCTGTTTGAAAAGAGAGCGGGGAATAATTATGTTCCGCGGCTGCGGTGGTGGTCACCGAGCAGAGTGGAGCGATGCTGATAAAAGCGGGCACATCAGCAGGGCGCGGAGCCTCTACCCTAACGCTCATCTGATGGATGACTTTGTGGCCGGTGTAGAAGAAGCGCGGGTCATCATTGCGATGTGGAACCCGCTGCGATGCCTGGGTTCTCTGATTCGTCACGTGGTGGTGCCGGCGCAGCCGGTGGTGCTGGGCGGCAGCGTGACTCTAACCTGCGCCGCTGAACCGAAACCGGAAATGGAAGTGGTTCCATCGCGTTTCCATTCGGGGATGTGCGTAGAACGGCCGAAACGCGTGACTGTGGCGGCTACGGTGCGTGGGCCAGATTCAGAAATGGAGCAGGGTAACCCGTCCAGATGCGCACCGCGCCCACCGCTCCACGAGCCCGTGTGGCCCCAGCAGGCGGCATGATGCACCATCACGAGCAGCAGCCCAAAGCAAACAGGAAATGATGGCAATGGCAAGTGGATATACCAAGCTGTTTTCTTCGATCCTCCAGTCCACCATCTGGAACGAGAGCCCGGTTGTCTGCAAGGTCTGGATAACCATGCTCGCGTTGACAGATGCCGATGGATACGTGGCGGCGGCGATTCCCGGCCTTGCTGTCCAGGCCCGCATTTCACTGGACGAATGCCAGGCAGCGCTGGCGGCGCTGATGGAGCCCGATCCGTACAGCCGGACGAAGGATGAAGACGGGCGCCGCATCCGGGCTGTCGATGGTGGATGGGAGCTCGTCAACTACCGGAAATACCGGGAGATGATGACGAAGGAAGCGCGCCGGGAGGCAAATGCGGAGCGGATGCGCCGGGTTCGAGCGACGGAACGCAGCGCACAGCAGCGCACGGATGCGCACAACAGCGCACAGGACGCACAAGTGCGCAATGTGTCACAGGCAGAGGCAGAGGCAATACTGTCTCCTAACGGAGACAGTCGCCCTGACGTGCGACCCGATCCGGCCTCTGTGACGGTGCGGCCAGAGGAATACGCGAACGTCTGGAATCAGAACCGCGGTCATCTGCCCAAAGTCGTGGAGTTCACAGAGTCCCGCCGGCGGAAGGTCAAAACGCGAATCGCTCAGGGGCTCACGCTCGACAGGTTCGCGGCTGTGGTGCGGCGCTGTCGGGCTACGCCGTTTCTTTCCGGTCAGAACGGCAACGGCTGGTGCGCCAGCTTTGACTGGCTCATCGGCAACGACACGAACGTAAGCAAGGTGATGGAGGGCAAGTATGACGGCGGAATCGGCGGCTCTGGCGCAACCCGAACTTCCAGCCGGGCGCGAACTGGCGGGAACGTCGACGCAGCCCGCCAAGCGCTTCGCGCAATGGGTTGTGATGCAACTGACGGCGCTGGCGGAAGCACGACAGGCGGCAGTGACGCCACAGACCCTTTGGCTCTACGCCCAGGCGTTGAACGGGCAGCTCCAGCCAGATATCTCGGCAGCGGTGGAGGGGCTTTCGATGACGTCCCGCGGGGCGGGCGAGACGGCGTTTCCGGATTTAGCGACGTTGATTGCGGCGGTGACGCTGGCGAAGCAGCGGCGTGAGGAACGGGCGCGCCTGGTGCATGAATACAAAGCCGGCCCGAATATCCGTCACGTACTCGCGCAACTCCGGGCGGAGATTCGCAGTATGGCTGATGCCGATACCGTCATCTGACCGTGCTGGAATTTCTGAACGCTCCTCCGTGCCGATGGGGGGTATGGGGGTCAAATAGTTATCTCGTTGACGCGACTAGACCGGCGCCCAGCTTCGCGCACACACCCGCAAGTTGGAAATTTTCAAGTCATTTTTCATTTTCTGGAGACAGTACCATGCCGGGACCAGCACCAAAACCCACCGCGCTAAAGAAACTCAGTGGCAATCCGGGGCATCGCCGGTTGAATCGGAACGAGCCCAAATTCGCCGGGCTGCCTACTTGCCCAGACTGGCTCACTTCGGCCGCAAAGGTTGAATGGCTGCGGGTGATGAAGGCTCTTCGGCCTCTGGACATGGTGAAGGCCGTCGACCAGGCGGCGCTTGCCGCCTACTGCCAAAGCTGGGCGCGCTGGCAATCCGCCGAGCGCCTGATCGAAACCGAAGGCCAGACGGTCCAAGAGCCAATCGTCAACAAGAGCGGGAAGGTGGTGGGTCACAAAATCCGCCGACATCCCGCGGTTGGAGTCGCCAAGGATGCACTGGCCGCGATGATCCGAGCAGCCGCACTCTTCGGGCTGGACCCATCTTCGCGTTCCAGAATCCACGTGCCCGGCGATCAAGGGAAAGCGGACCCGCTGGAGAAGTTTTTGAATGGCGACGATTGGGAAGACGACGGCCGCAAGCCGATGTGAGGGAGCAAACCAGATGAAGTTTTGGAATCGCTTATCGAATGCCTTCAGGGAACTGCGGAGCAGCGATCCGCTGAATAACCCCGCTATCCCTCTTTCCGCGGCCGGCTTTCTGGCCTGGCTGGCGAACGGTGAACCCACAGCCGCCGGCGAAATCGTCAACGAACAGACGGCGCTTCAGCAAAACTCCGTCTATGCCTGCGTCCGGGTTATCGCCGGCGATTGCGCCAGTCTTCCATGCCGGCTGTTTCGGATCACAAGCGGGGGACGCAAGCAGGAGACAGAGCACGATCTGGCCCAGTTGCTCCGGTACGGGCCGAACGATGAAATGACGGCGTTCACGTTCTGGGAAAGCATCGTGGGCTCGCTGGCACTCACTGGCAACGGGTACGCCGAGATTCAGCGCCAACCCTACACCGGGAAGGTACTCGGGCTGTGGCCGCTACATCCACGGCTCACCACGCCGAAGCGTGTAAACAACGAACTGGTGTATGAAACCACCGATGGGGAGATGAACGGGCGGGTTCGCACTATCAAGTCCGCGGACATGCTCCACATTCCGCTGTTCAGCTTTAACGGCGTGTACGGGTTCTCGCCTATCGCGCTGGCCCGCCAGGGTATCGGGCTCGCCCGCGCCGCGGAGAAGTTCGGCGGCCGGTTCTTCGGCAATGGCGCCCGGCCGTCTGGCGTTCTGTCTTCCACGGGTGAGTTAGACCCGAAGCAGACGCGCCAGATGAAAGACACGTGGAAGGAAACAGTGGGCGGAGAGAATAACGGCGGGATCGCCGTTCTTCCCGGGAATTGGACGTATCACCAGATCGGGATTTCGCCGGAAGATTCTCAGTTCCTTCAGACGCGCAATTATCAGCGCACGGAAATTGCCGCGCTGTTCGGCGTCCCACCGCATCGCATCGGCGATACCAGCCGCATGAGCAACAACAACGCGGAGCAGCAGAACCTGGGCTATGTGATCGATACGCTTCGCGTCTACCTCTCCAGGATAGAACAGGAAGTGAAGCGGAAGCTGCTTCAGAGGAGTGGGCGGGAAGCCGGCCCGGTTGTGGCGGAATTCGATGTCAGTGAACGCCTCCGCGGCGATTTCAAAACCACGATGGAGGGATTCGCCATCGGCAAGCAGTGGGGGTTCTTCAACACAAACTTCGTGCGCCGCAAGCTGGGCGAGAACTCCATCGGGGCGGTGGGCGACGTTTACTGGGCACCCCTGAACATGCAGAACATGGAACTGCTGTTGACCACAGAGCCCGATCAGGTGAAGCCATGACGCGCTTCTGTACGAAGTGCGGCGGTGTGATCGCCGATGAAAAGCGTGTCCGCCGCGGATCGCCCTACTGCTCAGACGAATGCCGGCGGGAAGCGAAGCGGGAGACTCGTGCGCTGTTGGCCCAGAGGCGCTGTCGCTTGTGCGGAAGGGTGATGAGGCCCAAAGAAACCGAAGGCAGAGCGTCTTCGCCCTGTGCGCCGGGCGCACACGCGCCCATAGAGCGCACCGCAACCCACCAATTCTAGGTTCGCAAAGTTTCACGTGGGACCGGGCGGCCGGTCATGTGCTGGTGCGTTCAATCGCATCCGCCCGTCCCGCTGCATAGAGGCCAGCGCCGGGGCGCCGGTTGTCCTGCAATCCACCCTACGAGGAAAAGCAATGCCAACCATGTTGGAACTCAAAGAAAAGCGCCTGAAGCTGATCAGCGATGCCCAGGCGATTCTGCTCAGTGCAAACCCGACCTCCGAACAGCGTTCCAGGGCCACGGCGATCATGAATGACTGCGCCGCGGTGGAAAAGGACATCGATGCCCTGGAGACACTGGCCGCGAAGGCGTCAGAGGCGCGCGCCGCCGGAATCCCCGCCTATGAGGGAAACTCCGCGGTGAATCCACGGCAGCGGGCGGAGGTTCGCGCCTTCGAGAAATACATCCGCTTCGGCAAAGAAGAACTGGACCGCGAGGAGCGCGCACTGCTCCGTGAGCGCCGCGACATTACGCTCACGGGAACCACTGGCGTGCTCGTGCCACAACTCTTCCTGCCAACCCTGATCGCAGCCCAGAAGCTGGTGGGGAATTCGGTCAGCTACGTCCGGAAGAAGGTGACAAACAACAACGGCGCGCCCATGCGAATTGCGCTGGCGAACGACACGGTGAACACACTGACCACCCTCACCGCGGAAACCACCGTTGTGGGCGAGCAAGACCCCGCATTCAACGGGTTCATCAGCAACACAGACACCGTGGCAACTCTCGTGAAGGTGTCCATTCAGGAACTGGAGGATTCCGCATTCGATCTGAACGAGTGGATGCGCGATGCCTTCGGGCTTCGCTACTACCGCGGTCTGGAGTACCTGCTTTCCAACGGCAACGGCTCCAATGTGGCCTCGATGGTTGCTGGAGCGACCCTTGGCGCTACCATGGCCGCTAACACCGGACCCACGTATGACGACTTCTGCGCGTGCTATGGCGCGCTGGAGCCGGCATATATCGCCAATGGCCGTTGGGTGATGAACCAAGCGACCCGTGTTTGGGTAATGGGCCAGAAGGACACGCTGGGTCGTCCGCTGTTCATCCCGAGCCCGAACACCGGCACCCTGGATTACATCCTCGGGTTGCCCATCTGTCTAAATCAGGCGCTTCCGGTGGCGACCACGCCGGGCGCGACGGGTGTCCTGCTGGGTGACCTGCAACAGGGCTACCTGCTTCGGACGGATGGCGACGTGAGCATTCGGCGCCTGGACGAGCGGTTCGTCGACACGCTGGAAGTGGGCTTCCTGGCCTACGCCCGGATCGGCGGCTACTCCACTGACGCCGGCACCCATCCGATCCTGAAGATGGTTACCCACACGTAAAGGTCGAACTGGGCCGGCCCATGTGTGGGAAGTGAGCGGAGAGACTGTGCGGACTTTGCGCGGCCTCTCCGCTTCGTTTTTCCGGAAGTCGTCCGAATCTCGAAGCCCGATTTCTTACGCGCCAATCCTTTTTGGGTGAGCGCCCCACCTATTTTGAGGAATACACAATGTCGGAAGCAGCGGGTAAAGTAAAAATCATCCTGACGGCGGACGCCGCCACATACAGCGCGGCGCTGAAGTCTGCACAGGCCCAGTTAAACCAGTTCGCCCGGAGTTCACAGGCGGCCGCACATGGAACCGTCGCCCCTTGGCAAGCCTCTTCTGCCGCCCTTCGTGTTCTCGAAGGCAATATGACGAATAATATCCGGGCGGCGGAGCGGTTTATTGCCACGATCCCCGGACTCCGTACCGCGCTGGTCGCAGCGTTCCCCGCAGTGGGCGCTATTGCTCTTTTGGGCGTTTTTACCAGAATGAGCGAAGAGGTTGTTAAGTTCATCGAGAACGCCCGCAAGATGCCGGACGCGATCAGCCGCGGCTTCCGCGAGATGAACGCCAGTTCGATTCTGGCGAACGATGAACTGCGGAAGACTAATGA
Source organism: Bryobacteraceae bacterium (assembly GCA_035509055.1). Lineage (GTDB taxonomy): Bacteria > Acidobacteriota > Terriglobia > Bryobacterales > Bryobacteraceae > PALSA-129. The sequence goes on from DATJMA010000058.1 coordinate 10,493, forward strand.
CGAACTGGGAAACCAGATCGCAAAACTGGAGGGGAGACACCAGAACCAGTTGGCGGTGGAGATAGACGAAGCCCGGATCGCCGCCGATAAACTGGCCGCTTCGCTGGAAAAGGATAACCAGCAGATTGCCCAGCTACTCGAAAAGAACCACGTGGGACCGCTGCACTCGCTGGTTTCGGGCCAGTACGCCACGAGGGGGACGGAGGGCAGCGTTAACTACTGGGATCAGCGGTTATCCGATCAGGCTTACGCCTACCGGAACGCGGTTCGCGCAACCGACGCGAACTCCGATCAGGCCCGCCAGGCGAAGGCTACGCTGGACGCGATCCGCGCCGCCGCGCTCCAGTGGGTGAACTCGCGTCTCGCCCAGGTGAACACATGGGCGGATGTGGGCGGCCGGGCGGCGAACGTGAATATCCTTCAGGGGTATCGGGACACGTTGACCCAGCAGCAGGACTCCGAAGACCTGAACGCGCAGAATGAGTCCCGGACCCTGAAAAGTAGTCGCCTGGAGGAAGCGAAGGCGGCCGCGGCGAAGTTCGCCGAAGCCCAGAAAAAGCAACAGGACCAGATAATCCGGGCGATGCAGGATGAACTGGTTCAGGAGAAAGCCACGCGGGATATGACGCTGGCGGACGAAGCGAACTTCTGGATTGCCCGCGCCGCCATGCTCCATGACGGTTCCCAGGCGTATCAGGAGGCGCTGGCGGAGGCGAACAAAGCAATCGCCGGCCAGCACGCAGAACACGGCCGGCTGATGGATGAGTGGAACAAGAGCGCCGCGGAGCCGGTGGCGGCCGATGATCTGTCCCGCGATCCTGAAGTTACAAGGGGAATTCAGGAGCAGAGCAGGGCTGTGGTGGAGTGGCTGAAGAACCTGAACGAAGCGCCACTGATCCAGCAGCAGAACGCCCAGGCGCTGGCGGAGCAATCGTTACAGATGGCAGTGACAACCGGGCAAATGTCTCGGCTGGACGCCGCCACGCTCCGCGCCCAGATGCACACGCAGGAGTACTCGGCAGAAATCGGCCGGCTTCAGGCGGCGATGGATCAGGTGAAGGCGGCCGGGTATCTGACGCCGATGGAGAAGAATGCCCAGGTGTCCGGGCTTCAGAACCAGATGGCCACGCTGAACGGCCAGCGCGATCTTCAGGCCCAGCAGGATCAGGCGGCCATCGATGCGGCCGGCGCTATGGATCAGGTTCGGGAGGCGTGCGGGAAGCTGGCCCAGCAGTTCAATGATTTCGGCGGCCACATTGCAAACCTGGTTACGTCTTCCATCGATGGGATGAATCAGGCGCTTTCTTCCGCGCTGATGGCGAAGGCGAACAGCGGGCAGGATTACCGCCGCGGGCTTAAGAACGCCGTGGCGGGTTCGCTTCGCTCTGATGCCAGTCGCGGGTTGAACATGGCGATGGAGAACGTGGAAGGCCCGCTGCTTTCTAAGTTCGGCCTGAAGGGACTCCAGAAGCCGGACGGATCGCAGTCTAACCCGCTGTACGTGAAGATGGTGGGCGATGGCGCCGGCGGATTCGGCGCTGGCGGCCTGTCTTCCATCCTCAAGCAGCAGAGCGGGGATACCTCTGGACTGCAAACGGAGACGCCGGAACTAACGTCGCTGATTCCCGGCTTCGCTGGCGGCGGTGACACTCCATCGAACATGCCGTTTCTGGTGGGCGAGGAAGGGCCGGAAATTATGTCCATGCCGCATTCCGCGCACGTCACGCCGAACAGCCGCACGGCAATCGGCGGAAATCTGCACATGCCGATCAGTGTCGACGCCCGCGGATCGAACGATCCGGCCGAAACCGAAGCGGCGGTTTACCGCGGCTTGAATGCTGCTCTTCCACACTTCACCACCGCGGCAATGTCGGCGATGGCAGATGATCGCCGGCGGAGCCCACTTTCCAAGGCCCGTTAGTCTACTTGGGCACATCTCAGGTTATCCCTTGGCCCGCCGCGTGGAGAGCGCAGCGGGCCTTTTGTCTTTCCGGATAACACTGGCGTTATGCGCCTGAACAGCGGTAGAGTTCGGATCAAACCACCGTGGTGGTGATGCAAGGAGACGCCAATGGTGAAGGTGATCGTTTGGATGCTGTTGGGGGCGCTGCTGGCTACATTGCCCCTTGATGGAAAGGCGGAAACAGACGGGGAGGTCGCCATTACGCAAGCGGTAGACTCCGCAACTCAGAGCATGGACTATCGTCCGGCAAAACGTATCTGGGAGGCGTCGAGCCGTCTTCACGGCGCCCTGTTCGGCATGACGCACGTTTGGCAGGTTTACCCGGTAATCGTTCAGAGCCTCGACAAAAGGCACAAGCGCGTCGCCCTCGTGGTCACCATAAAAAGCCAGGGAAAGCAAGTAGAGAGCGGGACGGTTGTATGCGTTGCCGATGGTGCGTCCACGTCCGCCACAACGGCGGAGTGGGGCGACAAGGGTCTGCCCTATCTCTGGGGAACTTCCAGCACCATCACGATTCCAGACGAGCAGCTTATTCGTAAGATGGCGAATGCCTCGGACGTTCGCGTGGCCGTTGTGCAAGGCGCCTCGCAAATCAGCGTGAAACTGAACGGCTCTCAGTTGAGGACGATCAAGGCTATGGTGGACCTTTACGACGGCATGGAACCGCGCCCGTAATCCGCCACGATTGCACACCGGATCGGGGCTCAAATATTGCGGGGGAAATTGCGGGTACTCCTGGACGGAAATGGCTGTAATTGGCAGGAATTGGCCCGTACGAAAAAGCATCCTAAGTAAATGAATTAGTGGATGTTAATGCAAGATATGGAAAGCGGATAGAAACGCAAAAATGCGTCTTCTAAGCCGGGGGTTGTGGGTTCGATTCCCGCCTCGCCCGCCATTCTGTGGAACCCTGGCCGGTAGTGTTTGATTCTGCACCTTGCAGGCGCACTCGTGCCACGGGCAGAAGGGCCGGCCACAGGCCAGGCAATCGCTCGATGCCGGCGCGGTACGCGATGCGAGCGTGCGAGGCACCGAGGCAGCAGGCATCAACTGTAACGGCGTCGAGCACAAATTTGTCCGTTCGTATTCGGACGGCGCTCATTTCACGTGCGCCGGAAACCGTGGCCCAGGCGCGCACGATCCCTCAGCTTCGCATGGTGAGGACGGGGCAGGGGGCCTGGCTGATGAGGGTGTGGAGAGTGGCGCCACCGAGGAGCGCGTCCATATAACGGCCGGCGCGGATGCCCACGACAAGCAGATCGAAGGAGCCGGAGACGAGTTCGGCGAGAATGATGCCGGCGGCTTCGTCGCCGGGCAGGAGGCGGATGGAGGCGAACTGCTTCCAGCGGCCGAGGGAGAAGTTGGGATTGATGCGGCTGGGCGGCAGCACAGCC
>DATJMA010000059.1:0-82266 GCA_035509055.1 Bryobacteraceae bacterium
GGGCCCGATGATCGCGCAAGGGAGTTTGCCGGTTACGGGCGGATGGGAAACATGGCAGACCTACCCGATGGCAGTCTCCGGCGCGCAGGGGGTGCATAAGTTGTATGTGGTGTTTCATGGGACTACCACCTCGTTAGGGAATCTGAATTGGTTTCGGTTTAGATAGTACTTTCGGCCGGTTCGCAAATGGCGAACGATCGCAGACCACCGCAACACTGAGCGAGACGGGGCAGGTGCTCGCGTTCTTCGATCGGCAAACAACCCAGTAAGCAAATCCTGCCTGCTGTTGAGGAACCTTCGTGCCCCAAGCGCAATCCGAACCCGTCGCCACACCTTGGCGGACGGCGGCGCCTCTCAGATACCCGCTCACCTAAGGCGTTTTCAGGAGTTCGATAGCAAATCCGTCAGTACCCGCATCGCGGAATCGCACACTCTTTATTCATGCCACGGCTCATCAGTCCGAACACAGACCGCCTACAGCGACTTGCGTTGACGCCTGGAAATTAGAAAATGTTAACCATTTCGGGCCACCTCCGGCAGGGAAATCCCACACGTGAAGTTGTTAACTGATTGCAATAAAACCGTTTGCCCCTTGGTCAGGGTTGCATTAAAAGATATTCATGTCTTAAACTAGAATGTGGTCAACTCTGAAGTTCTCGACAACATCATCGCGCGCTACCGCGGCCGGCCGGGCGCCCTGCTCGGCATTCTCGAAGCAGTGCAGGAGCGAACCCCCCGCAAATATCTCTGCGCCGACGATCTGCGCTACATCGCGGCGAAGACCAATTTGCCGGTAGCGCAGCTCTTCAGCGTCGTCACCTTTTACGCGTTGTTCAATCTCTCGCCACAGGGCGACCACACCATCGCCATCTGCCGCGGGACGGCGTGTCACGCGCGCGGATCGCGCAGTCTGCTGGAAAGCATCCGGCTTGAATTGGGCCTCGGCGACAATCATGCCGACAACACCGCCGACAAGCTGGTGCTCAGCACGGCCGATGGCAAGTTCACCATCCGCACCGTCGCCTGCTTCGGGCAGTGCGCGCTGGCGCCGGTGGTGGAACTCGACAACCGCATCTGCGGCCACATGAACGAAGGCGCGCTGGCGCGGGAAGTGGGAGCGCTTGGGGAGGAGAACCACCAATGAACCGCATCGACGATATCGGCGCGTTCAATCGCGTTCGCGAAGAGGGATTGGCCAAGCTGCTCCCGAATGCCCCGCGCATCGCCGTCGGCATGGGGACGTGCGGGCGGGGCAATGGCGGCGAGGCTGTCTACCATCGCCTGCACACCGCCATCGAGCGGGACGGGATGGATATCCGGCTGGCGCCCACCGGTTGTTTCGGTGCCTGCTCGCAGGAGGTGATCGTCAATGTCTGGATTCCCGGCAAGCCTCTGGTACTGTTGCGGCACGTGCAGCCAACCGACGCCGAACGCATCCTCGCCGCGGTGAATCAGGGCATCGTGCCCAAGGATCTGGCCTGGTGCCGCATCGAGGAGTGGGATCACTTGACGGCACATCTTCGCTACGGGGCCGGGTACGCGGAAGTGCCGCTGTGGACGGAGATCCCGTTCTTCAACGGGCAAAAGCGCATCGTGCTGCGCAACTGCGGGTTGATTTCGCCCGAGGATATCGACGAATACATCGCGGTGGGAGGTTATCAGGCGCTTTATAAGGTGCTGATCGACGGCAAGCCCGATGTGGTGATCGAGCAGATCAAAGCTGCCAAACTGCGGGGGCGCGGCGGCGCGGGTTATGCCACGGGCCTCAAGTGGGAGTTCCTGGCGAAAGCCGCCGAGACACCCAAATACATCGTCTGTAATGCCGACGAAGGCGATCCCGGCGCGTACATGAATCGCAACGAGATCGAGAGCGACCCGCACTCGCTGCTGGAAGGCATGATCATCGCAGGATATGTGACAGGCGCCTCGCAGGGCATCATTTATGTGCGCGCGGAATACCCGCTGGCGGTGCAGCGACTGGAGCGCGCCATCGAGCAGGCGCGCGACTACGGCGTATTGGGAATGAACGTGCTGGGGCGGCCGTTTCATTTCGATATCGAGATGGTGGAAGGCGCGGGGGCGTTCGTCTGCGGCGAAGAGACGGCGCTGATCGCGTCGCTCGAAGGGTTCGCCGGCCGGCCGCGCCCCCGCCCGCCATTCCCCGCGAGCAAGGGGCTGTTCGGAAAGCCGACGAATATTAATAACGTCGAGACGTGGTACAACATCGCGCCTATCGTGCTGAAAGGGCCGGCGTGGTTTACCGAAACAGGGAGCACGAAAAGCGCCGGCACCAAGGTCTTCTCGCTGGTGGGCAAGATCGCCAACACCGGCCTGGTGGAGATGCCGCTGGGGACCCCGCTGGCGCGCTTTATTTACGACGTGGGCGGCGGCGCGCTGAAGGATCGCGTCATCAAAGCCGTACAGACCGGCGGGCCGTCGGGCGGCTGCATTCCGCACGAGATGTTCGATACCCCGGTGGATTACGAGACGCTGGCGCAACTCGGGTCGATCATGGGCTCGGGCGGCATGGTGGTGCTCGATGAAGACAACTGCATGGTGGACATCGCCCGCTTCTTCCTGGAGTTCACGCATTCGGAATCGTGCGGGAAGTGCGTGCCGTGCCGGGCGGGGCTCGACCAGGCGTTGACCATGCTGAACGGGCTGACGAAGGGCGCGGGCGCCGTGGAGCAGCTCGACCTGCTGGACGAATTGGGCCGCATGATTCGCGACACGTCGCTGTGCGGGCTGGGGCAGAGCGCGCCCAACCCGGTGCTGACCAGCATGCGCCACTTCCGCCACGAATTCGAGGACCACATCATCGCCAAACGGTGCCGCGCGGGCGTGTGCGACAGCCTGGCGCTCTCGCCGTGCGAGAACAGTTGCCCGCTGCACATGAACATTCCGCGATTCCTCGAACTTCTGCGCGAGGGCCGGATGGCGGACGCGTTCGAATCGGTGATTCTGGACAACCCGCTGCCGGCGTCCACCGGCCGCGTCTGCCAGCATCCGTGCGACAACCGCTGCCGCCGGCAAACGCAGGATGCCGCGGTCAACATGCGCGAAGTGCACCGCTTTATCGCCGATTCGGTGCTGCTTTCGGACGATTTCGAAACCATCGCCGGGCGATTTGCGGCGCGCAAGATGGCGCCTACAGGGCACCGCATCGCGGTGGTGGGCGCGGGGCCGGCGGGGCTGACTTGTGCGTTCTACCTGGCATTGCTCGGGCACGAAGTGGATGTGTTCGAAAGCAAGTCCGAAGCGGGCGGAATGCTGCGCTACGCAATCCCGGAGTACCGGCTGCCAAAGAAGGTGCTGGCGCGCGAGGTGGAGCTGATTCGCCGTCTCGGTGTGCAGTTCCACTTCGATACCGCGGTGGGATCGACAATTTCGCTGACCGACCTCGACGAGCAGTTCGACGCGGTGTTCCTCTCTATCGGCACGTGGAAGGAATCGTGGGTCTACCTGGCCGGAACGGAACTGAAGGGCGTCTATCCCGCCTTGCCGTTCCTGGAGGGAATCGCCTCCGGAACCATCACAAAGACCGGGCGGCGGGTAGCGGTGATCGGCGCCGGCAATGCGGCGGTGGATTCGGCCCGCAGCGCCATCCGCATGGGTGCGGAGGCGACCATCATCTACCGCCGGCAGCGTAAAGATATGCCGGCCATCAAGGAAGAAGTGGAGGCGGCGGAAAAGGAGGGCGTTCGCATTCTGTTCCTTTCCACGCCGCACCGCATTTTGGGCGATGCGCAGGGCAACGTGCGGGCGATCGAAATCGAAAAGACGCGCTTGGGGCAATACGACCATTCCGGCCGCCGCAAACCCGAACCGACCGGCGAAATCACCCGCTTCGATTGCGATACCGTCGTCCTCGCGGTGGGCGAAACGGTGGACCTGGATTTCGCGCGCGCCTCGGGTTTGACGCTGGCGGAAGCCGGCACGTACGTGGTGGACCGGTACACGCTGGAGACGAGCCGGACGAAATTCTATGCTGGCGGCGACGTGATTACGGGAGCATCCAACGTGTCGAACGCCATGGGCTATGGCAAGAAAGCCGCGCGCAAGATCGACGAGAGGCTTAGCGGGGCGAAACGCTTCGCCCAGCTTTCCGGCGGGTTCGAGTATGTCCGGGCGGTGCCGGAAGGGCTGAGCGCGAGCGGACGGCACCGGTCGTCCGAACTGCCGCCCAAGCAGCGCATTCAAGGCGACGAAGAAGTGGTGCTCGGGCTTACCGGGCAGGAGGCGCATGACGAATGTTCGCGCTGCCTGCGCTGCGACGTGAGGGGGTGACCAGATGATCCAGAAAACCAAAGCGATCTCCATTCGAATCGAGGGCGTGCTGGTGCCCACGCGGGAAGGCAAGACGATTCTGGAAGCCGCTCGCGAGGCCGGTAAGAACATTCCCACGCTCTGCCACATGGATGGCTTGAAGGATGTGGGTGCGTGCCGGCTCTGCATCGTGGAGGTGGGAGGCAGCGGACGCTTGGCGCCTGCGTGCACCACTCCGGTACAGGAAGGCCTGTCGGTCACCATCAACTCGCCGCGCCTGGCGGCATATCGACGGATGGTCGTCGAACTTCTGCTGGCGGAGCGCAATCACGTGTGCGCGGTATGCGTGTCGAACGGCCATTGCGAGTTGCAGTCGATGGCATCGTCGCTCGGTGTTTCCAGCGTGCGCTTTCCGTACCGCTATCCGGCGTTGGCGGTGGACTTGTCGCAGGAGCGTTATGTCATCGACCACAATCGCTGCATTCTCTGCTCGCGGTGCGTGCGGGTGTGCGCGGAAGTGGAAGGTGCCCACGTTTGGGACATCATGGGCCGGGGAATTCACTCGCGCGTGATCAGCGAAATGGATCAACCCTGGGCGGAAGCTTCCACCTGTACGAGCTGCGGCAAATGCGTGCAGGCCTGCCCGACGGGGGCGATGGCGGAAAAAGGGAGGGCGGTGGAAGAAATGGTGAAGCGCACCGAAGCGGTGGCGTCGGCCGCGGCGCGGAAAGGGTCGCGGATATGAGCAAAGTGAAACTGGCGACCATCTGGCTGGATGGCTGTTCGGGCTGCCACATGTCGCTGCTCGATCTCGATGAGCTCATCCTGGCGGTGGCGCAAAAGGCCGACCTGGTCTACGGGCCGCTCGTGGATGCGCAGGAATTTCCCGAAGGCGTGGACGTGACGCTGGTGGAAGGCGCGGTCTCGTCGCAGGAAGATCTGGCGCGCCTGCGAACCGTACGGGCGCGCAGCCGGATCGTAGTGGCACTGGGAGATTGCGCCACCAGCGGCAACGTTCCCGCGATGCGCAACGTGGTGCCCGTGCAGAAGATTCTGGACCGCGTCTATATTAAGGGCGCGGACGTCAGTCCCGTAATCCCCAGCGCCGGGGTTCCGGCGCTGCTGCCGCAGGCGAGGCCGCCGCGGGAGTTCGTCCAAATCGATCTTCATTTGCCAGGATGTCCGCCGCCGCCCAAGGCAATCCTGGCAGTGCTCGCGGAACTGCTGGAGGGCCGCGCGCCCAAACCGCTCGAAGTCAAATTCGGATAGGAGATTCGCATGCGCAAAATTACCATCGAACCGGTTACCCGCATCGAGGGGCACGCGAAGATCACCATCCACCTGGGCGCGGACGGAAATGTGGAACGAACCCAATTTCACGTCACGCAGGTGCGCGGCTTCGAAAAATTCACCGAAGGACGGCCGTATTACGAGATGCCCGGCATCACCGCGCGCATCTGCGGCATCTGTCCGATCAGCCACCAATTGGCCTCGTCGAAGGCGTGCGACGCCATTATGGCGGTGCGCATTCCGCCGGCTGCGGCGATGGTGCGCGAGGCCATTCATTGCGGCCAGATGGTGCAGTCGCACGCGCTCAGCTTCTTTCATCTTTCCGCGCCGGATCTGCTGCTCGGCATGGATTCCGACCCCGAGAAGCGCAACGTGCTCGGCTTGGCGGAGAAACATCCCGAAATTGCGCGCGACGGCATCGCGCTGCGCAAATTCGGGCAGAGCGTGATCGAGCGGCTGGCCGGGGAGCGCATTCATCCCTCCGGGATTGTGCCGGGCGGAGTGGCGAGACCTCTCGACGTCGTAGTCCGCGACGCTATTCTCAAAGAATTGCCGAATGCGCAGGGCATTGCCTGGCGGACGCTGGATCTTTTCAAGTGCATTCTGGACGGCTTTCCCGCCGAGATCGCGAACTTCGGCAAGATGCCGACCATGTATGCCGGGCTGGTGGGGAACGCGGGTCAACTGCGCCTCTACGACGGCCGAATCCGCTTCCGCAATGCCGATGGCTCGATCGCGGCGGAAGTGGACGCGCCCGATTATGCCGCTTACATCGGCGAAGCGTCGGTTTCGGACTCCTACCTGAAGGCACCGTATTACAAACCGCTGGGCTATCCCGCCGGAATCTACCGCGTGGGACCACTGGCGCGTTTGAATGCCGCGGACTGCTGCGGGACGGAGGCAGCGGACGCCGAACTGAAGGAATTCCGCGAGCGCTTCGGCCGCATGGTGGACAGCTCGTTCCACTACCACTACGCGCGGCTGATCGAGGCGATTTACTGCTTGGAGCGCCTGAAAGAACTGATGGAAACGCCGGCCATTCTCGACCGGCACGTGCGGGCGCGCGCCGAAGTGAACGCCGCGGAAGGCATCGGAGTGGCGGAGGCGCCGCGCGGCACGCTGATTCATCATTACAAGGTGGATGAAAACGGCGCTATGCAGTGGGCCAACCTGATTGTCGCCACCGGTCACAACAACCTCGCGATCGGCCGCAGCGTGGAACAGGTGAGCAAGGCGTTTGTGAAGGGCGACCACTTGGAAGAGGGAATGCTCAACCGGGTCTCGGCAGTGGTGCGCGCCTACGACCCCTGCCTGAGTTGCTCCACTCATGCGGCGGGAGTAGTGCCGCTGCGGATCGAGCTGATCGGACCGGCCGGAGAACTGCTTGACGAACTCTCCAACGAACGGTGACGGGCTGCTCGTCATCGGGTATGGCAATTCGCTGCGGGGCGATGACGGAATGGGACCCGCGGCGGCCGAAGTGTTGCGCGCAGAGGGAATCGATGCGCTCGCCGTGCATCAGCTCACGCCTGAACTTGCCGAGCGCATCGCCGGGGCGCGTACCGTAATCTTCCTCGATGCGGATGCCGGGACGGCGCCCGGCGAAATCGCGATCGCCAACGTCCCAGTGGTTGCCGGCGCGCTCAAGCCCATGGAGCACCACGCCAGCCCTCCTGCACTGTTGCGGCTTGCGCGCGAGGTGTACGGAGCGCGCCCCGATGCGTGGCTGATCGCCATGGGGGGAGCAGACTTTGACCTCGGCGATTCGCTCTCTGACTTGGGGAAACTCGCGGTAGCCAAGGCGGTGGCCGAAGTCAGCGCGCGGCAGTGCGCTCGATTACGTTCAAAGTGAAAGTCCCCGGCAAAACGGGCGGTCTGCCGCGGCCGGACGCCGGCGGCGGACCGAATTGCGCCGATACCAGGTAAATCCGGTGGTTCCCTGGATCGAGCCCCATGTTGCGGGATCCTTTCGGAGTGGTTACCGTCTCGACCACGCGATACTGGCCGGGCGAGTCCTCATGAATCACCGTGAGGGTGCCATCGGCATTGGAGGCGAACGCATTGCCTGATGCCGGATCGAACCCGGCGCCATCCACGCCGGTTCCGATCGGCACCGTGGCCACCACTTTTCCCGCCTGGTAATCCGAGATCGCCATCACGCCGCTGCGGCATCCGCTGAAGAGGCGATGGTGGGCGGTATCGATCGCCATGGAGACGGGGTTCTTGCACCGGCTGGTGGGCCAACGGCGGCTGACGGCGGCCGTTCCGGCATCGATCTCCACTACCTCGGCGTTGTCCGTGAGATTTGCGTACACCTTGCCATCGCCAGCGGACGCGCCGTATTCCGGCTTGCCGCCCAGCGGAAGATTGGCGATCACCTTGCCTTCTCGAGGGTCGATCACGGTAGAGGAATGCGCGTCGCCATTCAAGGTGAAGACGCGATTCGATGCCTTGTCATAGACAATCGCGTCGGCGTCTTCGGCCGCGGGTATGCGGGCGAGAGATTTATAGGTCTTGAGGTCGAACATCACCACGGACTGATCGTTACCAGATGTGCAAAATCCGTGCCCGGTGCTTTCCGCTACCGCCGTTCCGTGCGCGCCGTTGATGCCGGTGATTTCGCCGAGCAGCTTGCCGCTGTCTTCGTCCACCACCATTACGCGATTCTGGCGCGCGAGGAAGACGCGATGATTGGGCGGATCGGGAACCACATAGTCCCAACTTCCTTCGCCGCCCAACAAGTAAGAATGTGTGATCCGATACGAAGCGGGCGGCTGCGCGAGAAGGGATGCGGCGGCGATGCTGCCGAGAACCAGCGTGAGTTTGCGCATGGAAATCATTATGGCAGGTGGAATGCGGTGATTTCGGTATGACTCTATGGGGGATTTTTGCAGTTGGGGTGACTGCCCTGTCGGCGGCAACGCTGCCAAATTCCGGCGAAATTGTTCGCAAATCGGTGGCAAACACTCAGGCCGATTGGAAGGCCGCTCCGAATTATGATTTCACGGAGCGCGACGTGATCGTGAAGAAGGGGACAACCGTTAGAAAGAAATATCGGGTGATGATGATCGACGGCTCGCCATACAACGAGTTGATCGGCCGGAACGGAGAGCCGCTCAGTCCCGCGCAGATGTCGGCGCAGGAGGCGAGGCTCCGACAGGAAATCGCCAAAAGGCAGCACGAGACGGCCGCTCAGCATCGCCAGCGGGTCGCCGAGTACACCCGCGAACGCCGCCAGGACAATGCGTTGCTCGATCAGATGATGCAGGCGATGGATTATCGCCTTGTGGGTGAAGATACCCTGGATGGGCGGCGTTGCTTCGTTCTCGAAGGCAACCCCAAACCGGGATACCGCCCGATCAGCCGGGACACCCGGGTGCTCAAGGGCATGCGCGGAAAAATGTGGATCGACGAGCAGCAATATCAATGGGTAAAGGTGGAAGCCGAAGTGTTTCGTCCCGTGGCATTTGGTTTGTTCATCGCCAAGGTGGAGCCGGGAACCAAGTTCACTCTCGAGCAGGCGCCGGTTCGCGACGGGCTATGGCTTCCAAGCCATTTCTCGATGGAGGTGAAGGCCCGAGTGTTAGTGTATTGGTCGCACAATTCGAGCGACGATGAAACTTACACGCATTACGTCCCGGCTTCCCAGGCCAATGTGGCACGCGTAGAACATCAATAAGTTGCCAGCGATACGTGAAGGATGGTGGGCTCGGAGTGGAAGTTCAGGCCATAATCGGTTTCGTCGCCATTCCAGATGCGGATGAATTTGAATTCTCCGTTTTCGTAGGTGCCTTCTTCCGCGCGCAGAAACTGGCGATTTTTGCCGGCATCGACCGGCCGAAAATCCACCGTGCAAAAATATCCGGCCACCAGAAACTCGTTCTCCTTCAGTTGCGCCACCAGGACGCGTCCGTTCGCCTCCGGGTTGCCCGCGGGCGTTCGCACGCCCCTGCCGGCGCCGTAGGCGATGGTTGCGCTCCACGCGCCGAACGGGAGCACCCGCGTGGGCCGGCCTTTTTCCTCGGCAGCCGCTTGCAGCTTACCTTCGAAATTGAGCCGCGCGACTTCGCGCATCATGGGAGCGATCAGCTTGTAGTTTTGCGCCGTGGGAACGAGAAACTCCTCGCGCGATCCGGGCGTGCCGTCCTCGGCGGGCCGGACCGCGGAGTAATCCAGTCCGAACGGCGAGAACCCGATGGCTTGCAGTCCCAGGGCTGAAAAGAAAAATCGCGCCACGCCGGCGCTGCCGATGGTTTCCGGGACAAACAGCGGATTATCGTCGCGGTGGTAGAGTTCCAGCACCTTCAGATAGGCCGCGGGATCGGTGATGTAGATATCGGGCGAGACGATGTCGATTGCCGGCGCCTCGGCTTTCCAGATGGGAATCACATTGTCGGTCGGGCCGCCACTCTCGTAGCTTCCGGGAGCCCCCGGCTTGAGCGGATCGCGCAGGGCGGCGTTGGCGTATAGCGGCAGCGGGTAAGCTGCTTTTCCAGCAGCCGCCACCTTGCCCACATATTTCGCCACCGCCCAGGCATGGAAGTTCACTTCGGCCTCCGGGCCGAAAGCCTCCAGCCAGTTCCCGGTTCCGGCGGGCTTGCCCATAGCGCTGAGGACTTCCGCTGGCACCGCGCTCTCGAAGAGCTTTTGCGCCTCGGTGGAGTAATCGCGGAGGGTTCCCCAGGTACCAGCTTCGTTTTCCACCTGCACAATGATGACGGTATGTTCGGGATCGGCGGCCTTCAGATGGCGCATGAAGGCGGTGAAGGCGCGAATATCAGCCTGGAGCGACGCTTCGCAAAATGGCGAAGGCGAATCCACCGGATGTCCGCTCTTGTCTATCAGGTGCGTGTAAACTTCCGGTTTCAGCTTCATCCATTCGGGCATGTAGTGCTGGCTGCCGTTTTTGTAAGTGCCGAACCACAGGAGGTCGAGACGCACGCGATGCTCCCGCGCCTGCGCCAGAATGGTGTCGATAACGGAATAGTCGAACTGTCCCGGGCGCGGCTCGAACTGCTCCCAGTAGACTGGAATCTCGAGAGTGTTGGCGTGCAGGTATTCGATCGCCGGCCAGACTTTCGGAAGCATGGCCGGCCAGCCGCTCGAATTGTGAGCCTGTGCTCCCAACATCAGGAACGGAGCGCCGTCCACCATCAGGGCATAGCGCCCGTCTTTTTTCTCCAGGCGCGGAAGCGGACGCTCCTTCACTTGCGCGTAGAGCGCAACAGCCGCGCTGCAAGCAGCCAGAACCGCGATACGAAGGACTTTCATCATGGCCTTAATATGCATCGTATAACCATTCGAGGTGTATAATCTCCCGATGATGCCGGCCATGCATACGATCACCGGGACGGTGCGGAGACCAGGCGTAGAACTGTACTACGAGGTAACCGGCAGCGGGCCGCCGATGGTATTCGCGCACGGGCTCGGCGGCAATCATCTTTCTTGGTGGCAACAGGTGCCTTACTTCGCACCGCGCCACACCTGCGTCACGTTCGCGCATCGCGGCTTCGCGCCCTCCGTGACCTCCGCCGAGCCCGAAGCTTGGGACCCGGCCCACTACGTGGACGACCTGGCGGCGCTCATCGACCATCTGCAACTTCCGGCGGTGACGCTGGTAGCGCAATCCATGGGCGGGTGGTCTTGCCTGGAGTACACTCTTCGCCATCCGGAGCGTGTCGCGAATCTGATCATGGCCGCTACCGGCGGGACCCTCGATCCGGCGACGCTCGATGCCCCAGAGCGCGATGCCATCCTACGATGGTACGCCGCGCACGAAAAAGTGAACGAAGATCTCTTTCGCCGCGGCATCCATCCCGCCGCCGGCGAGCGCATGGCGCGAGAACAGCCGGCAAGGCATTTTCTTTATCGTGAAATCGACCGGATTGGCAGCGGCCGGCTGGACAAACTGGCGCTCCGAAGCAAGCTGGCCGCGATGCGCATACGGCCGGTTTCCGATCTGCGGAACATGCAGACGCCCGTGCTCTTCCTCTCAGGAGATGAGGACGTGGTGTTTCCGCCTTCCGGCGCCGCCGTGCTGGCGGCCGTGGTGCCGGGAGCGAAATTCGAAGCGGCAATGCAAACCGGCCATTCCGTCTATTTCGAGCGAGCCGCGCTTTTCAATGAGGCGGTTGGCGCGTTCCTCAGCGAACGGGCTACATCATAGAGGACGATGAGCATCCCATGCCGAGCGCGGAATTGATCACGATCTGAATGTCCGTAATATTGGCCGTGGTGTCGTTATTGAGATCGTCCGCCGGGGCGGCGAGGCCCAGCGCCTCATCGATCATGAGTTGCACGTCCACCACGTTCGTGCTCGCCGTCTGCGCGATGTCGCACATCTTGGGACTCTGTACCGTGAAGACCTGGGGTGTAAAACTGATGGCCACATTCGTCCGGTTGGTGAAGCCCACGCTGGCGGTGACCGACTGGCCAGCCTCCAGCATTCCGTCCGGAAACTGTATCGCATAGTCGCCGGTTGGCGCCAACTGGCTGGCAAATCCCGTTCCTAGCGCATTCAATGTGGACGAAGAAACGCTGCTGTCCAGGCCGTGCAGGCCAAGGAGAATTGTGGGACCAATCGGCTGCGAGCCGGTGTTCTGCACCGTGATCGTGCCGGTGTACTGCTGAATCGAACTGTTATAGAGGAAAGCGCTGTGGGTCACGTTGGCGTTGGCGACCGCAATCCACGGAACCACCTGGAATTGGAATTTCGCGCTTTGGGTATTTGCGGTTGCGGTGACCGTACCCATTCCGTTGGCTCCGGGCGAGACATCGGTAGTGATTGTGAGCGTGGCCGGGCTTGCCAAAGTCACAGACGACTGGTCCAAACTCTCGGTCACGCCGGCGGGCAAACCTGAGACGCTCAGGTTGACCGGAGTTATCGAACTTGTGGAGACCGAAAAGGTAACCGGATATCCCGCCAGCACGTTTGCGGCTCCCGATGGCTCTGTGTATGTCGGAGTTACCTGTCCGTTCGTCGAGATCGTAAGAGGAATAGCCAAACTGCCGGAAACCGGGCCGACGCACGTCGTTCCGGCCTGGCTCCAGATTTTCTGCATCCAAAAATTCAGGAATCCGACTGTAGCCGAGGTGTCCGCGCAAATATCGGCGATTTCGTCACCTGCGCTATCCAGCCAACCACCCCCGGCGGGGTCGGTCTCCGTTTCCGACATCTCGTGCCCCAACGTGTCGGTCATACCGTTGACGGTGACCGGACCATCGGCAGCCATATCGGAACCGCAATTCTGGTAGGGCATGACGATATAGCGATAGAGCCCGAACCCTTCCGGAGAGTCGGCCCAGTAGTGATATCCGAGGAATCCATTGTTCGGGTCGCAGGCGGAGTAACCGCCTTGGGTCACGTCCACTCCCGCGCCAGGGAAGATGATGAATACGGTATTGGCATCGGGAACCGGCAGCACGCTGGAAGTGATCCAGGTATTGATTTGTGCCACGATCGCGGAGTCGTCAACGGTCGTGGCCGGCGCACCGTCGGTGATTACCTTTTCGCCCGCCCAGTTAGCCGCCAGAATCGGGTACAAGGGCTCCTGGTATTCGGCGAACAGATTGGTGAATCCGGCCGAAGGCGCCACAGTCTGGACGAAACTGTTGAAGTACTTGCGTTGCGCCAGTCCGAGTCCTGAAGTCCAATAGGGAGCCCAGTACACGGTCCAATAGGAAGCGTGTGCGACCAGCGCTCCACCCTCGTAGAAGACGTCGGGATATGGCGGTCCGGGTTGGTAATCGTGATGGCGGGGGCGGATGCGAACTTTTGGCGCCTGGGCATCGGCCGGCGGTTGAAGCGAGAAGCAAATGAGAATCAAGACGGCGGCGAAGCGAGACTGCCCCCAGGACATGTCGCGTAGGATATCACGAGCGGTGTTGTTTCTGGTCTCTTCCTCGGCCGGATTAGCGAGGACATCGGGAGGACCGAATCTGGTTAATAGATTCCTGGCGAAATTATAGTAAGTGGCTCATATCGGGCTTTAGCCGCCGGACTGGGTTCGATCCGGAAAATGGATCGGCCGAATCGAGAACTCGTAGAAAGTTTACCCCACCGGCTGGTAGGAATTTTGCCCCATCAGCCTCAAGTTCACGCCATCTTCGGCGTAATCCATCAATTCTTCCGCGTCTCTTTCGTCACTCCACCACTTCCACGCGCGTCACGATCTCCTCACGCGGCACCAGTGCCGGCCAGTAAGCCACGATCTCCCGTACCGCGGGACGGCCTTCGCCGAACCCCGTCGCGCCCGGCGGGCCATTGAGCACGAGCGGAATCAACTCACGCGTAAACCGGTCCACCGCCTTCTTATCCACTCCGCGCACGCCGATGCGCACCTGCACCTCCGGCGGATCGGGATTGGGCGGAGCTGCCGGACCCAGGCACGCATTGACGCCGAAGAATTCGGTGTAGATCTCGTCGAACTTCAACCCGAGATCCGCCAGCCGCGCGCGCACAATGCCATCGGCTGCCCGCGCCTTTTCAAGCGCCTGCGGCCACGAGTAAACCAGTGTGCCGATCGCCTTCCATCCATTGGTGTAGCTGATGGAAAGCTTCAGAGACGGCGGCCGCGCGCCGCCGCGAATTCCCGATACCCGCACGCGGTCCGGTCCGGTTTCCTGCAACTGGATACTGGTGAAATCGGCCACGCAGTCGGGCGTGACGTAGTGTTTCGGATCGCCCAATTCATACAGCAGTTGCTCCTTTACCGTGTGGATGCTGACGCGTCCTCCCGCGGCCGCATGTTTCGTCACCGTAAACGATCCATCGGGTTCGGCTTCGACAATCGGATATCCGACATTCGCCATATTGGGAATCGCCTGCCAATCCACCTGGCAGTTGCCGCCGCTCGACTGGGCGCCGCACTCGATGATGTGCCCGGCAATCGTTCCCGCGGCGAGCTTGTCGAAATCGCCCGGTCCCCATTCGAAGCGATGCACCATCGGCGCCAGGGTGAGCGCGGTATCGGTCGAACGGCCGGCGATCACCACTTGCGCGCCTGTCGCCAGGGCCTCCACCAGCGGAAAGGCGCCGATATACGCGTTCGCGCTCAAAATGCGATCGCGAATCGTCGAGATCGGCGCGCCAGTATCCATGTCGCGCAACTCATATCCCTTCGCCAGAAACTCGTCGATGCGTCCGAAGACGTCGTCGCCGAGCACCACCGCGACTTTCAGCCCGGGCGCCAGCCTTACCACTTCGCGGGCGCACGCCACCGGGTTCACCCCGCCGGCATTCGCGATCACCGTGATGCCCCGCTCGCGAATTCTGCCGGCGAGCCGCGCGACCAGCGGTGGAAAATCACGCGCGTATCCCAGATTCGGATCGGCCTGGCGCTGTTTTTGCAGAATCGACATCGTGATCTCGGCGAGGTAATCCAGCGCCAGATAATCGATCGGCCCTTGCTCCACCAGCCTCACCGGCGCTTCCAGCCAGTCGCCCCAGAATCCTTGTCCATTCGCGATGCGAATCATCCCAGGCATGCCTCCAACGCGCACGTTAACACTTGCCGCGAATCGAGTGGATCGATCACCGCATCGCAGTGACCGCGCGCCGCGGCGTACCGGGAGTCGAGCCACCGGTCGTAATCGGCCCGTGTTCTTTGAATCGCCGCTTCCAGATCCTCGGGCAAATTACCTCCTTTATGCTTTTCCAGCTCCACTGCGTAGAGCGCCTGAATGGCCGATTCGCCTTCCATTACGCCAATCCGCGCGGTGGGCCAGTTGAAAGTGAAATTAGGGTCGAACCCCTGGCCGGCCATCGCATAATATCCCGCGCCGCTGGCATGATTGAGGGTCAACACGATTTTCGGAACGGTGGCGCAGGACATGGTTTCCACCATCTCCGCGCCGGCCCGGATGATTCCCGCGCGCTCGGCTTCGGGTCCCACCATGAATCCTGAAACATCCTGCAAGTAAATCAGGGGATGGCCGAGACGTTCGGCCGTTTCCACGAAATACGCCACTTTGCGCGCCGTCTCCGCGTAGATGATGCCGCCGATCCGCGGACGCCCCTCGGCTTTCAAAAAACCCCGGCGATTGGCGACGATCGCCACTGGATGTCCCGCGAGCGCGGTGTCCGCGCACAGCATTTCCGGAGCATATTCCGGCTGGAATTCGCTGTACGTGCCGGCGTCGAAAATCCGCAAGATGACTTCTTCAATCTCGTACGGCAGCCGATGATCGGCCGGCAGCACGCCATAGAGATCGCCGGTATCGCGCGCCGGTTCGCGCGGCGGATTGGGCGGCGCGCCCTTCGGCTGCGGCAGTTGACGGAAGCGTTCGCGAATGCGCGCCAGGCAATCGGCGTCGTTTTTCGCCATGTAGTGCGCCACCCCGCTGACGGCGGTGTGCAAATGCGCCCCGCCCAGCGGTTCGGAATCGATGGTTTGACCTGTGGCGCCTTTCACCAGGTTGGGACCGCCCAACCCCATGAAGCTGACGCCCTCCACCATAATGATCACGTCGCTCAGAGCCGGCAGGTACGCGCCGCCCGCGATGCACGGACCCATCACCGCCGCGATTTGCGGAATCCGCAGTTTACGCCGCATGAGGGAGTTGTAATGGAAAATCCGGCCGGCGCCATATTGCCCGGGGAAGATGCCGTCCTGGTAAGGCAGGTTCACGCCCGCCGAGTCCACCAGGTAGACGATCGGCAGACGGTTCCGCATCGCAATTTCCTGCGCGCGGAGAATCTTGGTGATGGTTTCCGGCCACCACGCGCCGGCTTTCACGGTGGCATCGTTGGCCACCAGGACGGCGTGCCTTCCCGCGATTTTGCCGACGCCGGTGACTACCCCAGCGGCGGGCGCCTGCCCATCGTATTGGTCGTAGGCCACTAGCAGTCCGATCTCCAGGAAGTACCCGCCTTCATCCAGCAGCGCGGCGATGCGTTCGCGCGCCGTCATTTTTCCAGCGCGGTGCTGCTTTTCGATTTTCGCCGTGCCTCCGCCTTCGCGCAGGCGGTCGGCGAGTTTCTCCAATTGTTCGACTAAGTGGCGCATGTGCGCCTGGCGTGCAAGGTCCACTGTCCTTTGAGTGTAACGTGAGACGAGTGCCCCGACTATCCGGTGGAATCGTCACTAAATTCATAGTGTGAATTTATTTAATTTATGTAAGAATTAACCCTAGATAGCAGTTGACAATATCTCAATTAGCGAATAGACTCGTAGTATCTAATTAGTCCTGGATTGCGCCTGAAATACCGTGATGATTCCAGGTGTTTTCGAGCCACGTTGACTGCCTTGGATGGCCCGATACTCTTAGCTCTGCGGGGATAGTGACTCCGCCAAATTGCAACCTGTCCTCGTTGTAACGTGCCATAAACCGTAACCAAGTCTCCGTAGACCCAGCCCCACTTTCGTCCGATAAGTGTCGATAGAAAGAGACAATCGTGTCGCTTAAAGCTCGCAAAACCGCAAATGAGGACTGCCAAAGCCATGGCGAGAGTGCCGCGGACGTGACGGTTTATCATATCGGCCCGCAGGATCAGGACCTTCGCGTTCTGGCCGAAATACTCGCTGGGACTGATTGGAAGCTGTGCCCCGACACACGCTGGCACATTGCGACGACCGGAAACGTGTCGTCCGCCAGCAGCCAACTCAGGTCAGGAGAAATTCCCATCGTGCTGTGCGACCGGGAATCGGAAGCCGGGAACTGGAAGGACACCCTGGAAACTCTGCGCGACTTTTCGACGCCGCCTCTGTTGATTGTCACTTCCCGCACCGCCGACGAATATCTCTGGGCAGAAGCTCTCAATCTGGGTGCCTATGATGTGCTCGCCAAACCGTACCACGCTCCGGAAGTGGTGCGCGTGCTCAGCATGGCGTGGCTGCACTGGCGGAACCGCTGCAATCAGCCGCGTACCTTGGCGCAGGCCAGCTAACGCGGAGGGCCTGAAGCCGCGCCGCTCGGCGTGTAACTGGAATTCCACGGCTCCCTGATCTATTCGTTTGCCGGCCCAGGCCGGGGTCAATTCCCAGCTTTTGATCGGCGATGAGCCGGTGTTGGCATCCGAGATCGGGCTAACTACGCCAACTCCACCGGCAGAAAAGTCAGGCGCCCGCGCGGCCTAAACAGGAAATTCTAGCCCGCGATCTCTGCCACGCTCCGATTCGAAAACGTCACGTACGGGAAAACCTCCGGGATGTGCGAATCGTAGTGACCGTGCCGGTTCCACGTCCAGCCCACGCATGGGTCAAGCACTTCCCGATTCCTCCCGATCTTTTCGAACCGCGAACAATCGATCCTCCACACATCGCCCTCGCGCGGAGGCAGGGAGCGTCCGTCCGCGAGATCTGCCAGTCCATGCCAGGGGAACGCCAATTCCACCGTCCATCCACGATCCCGCCCGTCGCGCTGGTTGACGGTTCCGTCCACGTACACTGCTGTCCGCAAGGCCGGAAAATCCCAGTCCAGAAATCCCCACCGCTCGCCACGCTCGTGGACATGTCCACCCACGCCGTCGAGCACCATGGTCCTCTGCGTGGCCGGGTCGAATTCCGGGCGTCCGTAGTAAGGCGAGCCGGGTTTCAGAATATCCTTCCAGATCCAAAACACTTCGTATACCGTATTCAGCGCGTTGACTTCGAACTCATAGTAGGCGTT
The DNA here is from genome assembly GCA_035509055.1 of Bryobacteraceae bacterium. Taxonomy (GTDB): domain Bacteria; phylum Acidobacteriota; class Terriglobia; order Bryobacterales; family Bryobacteraceae; genus PALSA-129. The sequence continues at coordinate 18,166 of DATJMA010000059.1, forward strand.
CGTACCGCCGATGAACACTTCCACGTCATTCTCTTCCCAGATTTTCGAATCGCGCTTGGTGAGCGTACCCCACACGTCGGTCTCTTCCACCCAGAATCCGAAATAGAGGTTGTCGTCGTCCCAAAGCAGCGCCACACGGGTATCGAACCACGCCGGCTCGCCCGTCACGATATCGACAAACGGCGCCGATTTCGGCGCCATCCGCCAGGAGGGTTTGTCCAGCTTTCCGTCAACCAGGATCGGTCCGGCTGTGCGATAGCAGATATAGCGCGCCGGCTGAATGATTTCATTTGGCAAGTTTTACCCACTCCTCGTCGAACTTCTCGCGCGTCACAAACGATTTCTGCGTTCCCACCGCCAGCGTCGAAAGCGCGGCGTACACGTTTGCCCGCTCCACCGCCTGGGTTTCCGGGCATCCGTCCGCCAGAAAGGTCGCGAGCGCTCCGATAAAAGCATCGCCCGCGCCAGTGGTGTCGAGCGGAGTCACCTTGTGCGCTGCCGCGTGACGTACGCCGTCCGCATCGGCGCACAGCGCGCCATTTTCGCCGAGCGTGACGATCACGCGGCGCAATCCCCGGCTGACGAGGCTGGCCGCGCAGGTCCACGCCTCCGGCACATTGTGCACGGGCATTCCACCCAGCGCTTCCGCTTCGGTCTCGTTGGGAATGACATAATCGGCGTGGGCCACTTCCTTCAGGTCAAGCGGCTGTCCCGGCGCCGGGTTCAAAATGGTGCGGATGCCGTGCTTCCGTCCGAAACGAAGCGTGTGGTAGACCGTTTCCGGCGGGACTTCGAGTTGCAGCACGATGCAGTCAGCCGTCCGCAGCAGGTCGCCGGCGTCGTCCACGTCCCGCGGCAACAGGCAGTCGTTGGCGCCTTTCACCACCAGAATGCGATTCTGCCCGGCGCTGTCGACGAAGATCGGAGCCACCCCGCTCGACACGCCCCTGGTCACCATAACGTGCCCGGCCTCGACGCCACGCTCCTGGAAATTGCGAATCGTCGCCGGTCCGAACAGGTCGTCGCCCACCCGCGCCACCATCGAGACACGCGCGCCGCACAATCGGGCCGCTACCGCCTGGTTGGCGCCCTTGCCGCCGAAACCCAGATGAAACTCGCGTCCGAAAATCGTCTCGCCGGCCCGCGGCATGGTGTCAATCAAGGTGGTGAGGTCGATATTCGCGCTTCCGACCACCACGATATGAGGTCTGTTCGGCATGGCGTACCATATTGTAGCGACATATGGAACCCGATCCCACCAAGCGCTTTTCATCCCGCGTCGAGGACTACATTCGCTACCGGCCGTCGTACCCTCCGGAAGTCATCTCCTGGCTCGCCGCCGAGTGCGGCCTGGCGCCCGAATCCCGCATTGCCGACATCGGTTCGGGCACCGGCATTCTCACGAAGCTCTTTCTGGATTTCGGCTGCGATGTGTTTGCCGTCGAGCCCAACGCCGAAATGCGCGCCGGCGCCGAACGGCAACTCGCCTCGGAGCCGCGCTTTCGTGGGGTCGCCGCGCGAGCCGAAGCCACAACCCTGCCCGATGCCAGTGTGGATTTCGTTACTGCCGGCCAGTCGTTTCATTGGTTCGATGCCGCGGCCGCCCGAGCCGAATTCCGCCGCATTCTAACGCCGCACGGTTGGGTCGTGCTGATTTGGAATGAGCGCCTGGTGACGGGAGGCTTTCTCGCCGAGTACGAGGAGATGCTCCAGCGGCTGTCGAGCGATTATGGCCGCGTGGACCATCGCCGCATCGACCGCGCCGAAATCGAGCGATTCTTCGAGCATCGCGCGTGGCGCACCGCATCCTTTCCCAACCAGCAGGATTTCGGTTGGAATGGCATTCGCGGCCGATTGCTCTCGTCATCGTACGCGCCGCTGCCGGGCTCGCCCAAGTATGCTCCCATGATGGAGGATCTCGCGGCGATGTTCGAAAAATATCGGCAGGGCGGGGAAGTGAAGCTGCTCTACGAGACGAAAATGTACGCCGGCCAACTGGCTTGATGTTACTTGGAGTTGCGGTAAACCTTCCCGCCCTTCATCACGAAGACCACGCGCCGCACCGCGGTGATATCGTCGAGCGGATTGCCGTCGGTGGCGACCAGGTCCGCTTCATACCCAGGCGCCACCGTGCCGATCGTATCGCCCATACCCAGCGATTCGGCCGAACGCGAAGTGGCGCTGATCATTGCGTCCATCGGTTTTTCATTGGCGTCGCGCACGCGGTAGATGAACTCCTCCGCGTTGCGCCCGTGCGATCCAGCCACCGCATCGGTGCCGAACGCCAGTTTCACATGGCGCGCGCGTGCGCGGCGGATCACATCCTCGGTTGGTGCGATACCTTTCTCGATGGTGTCCAGTTGCGCTTGCGTGAACGCGAATGCCGCGCGATTATCCAGGTAATTATGCAGCACCAGCAGATTGGGGTCGAAGAAAGTTCCGCGTTGAACCATCAGGTCGAGCGTCTCGTCTTTCAGGAAGGTGCCGTGCTCGATCGACGTGCAGCCTGCCAGCACCGCCGCCCGTGCGCCCTTATCACCGATGGCGTGGACGACGCTCCGCAGCCCCACCGCCTTCGCCTCGCTGCACACCGCCTGAATCTGTTCGTCCGTCATCGTCTGATCGCCGCCGGCGCCGAGTCCCGACGTGGCAAACAGTTTGATGACGTCGGCGCCTTCCTCCTTGGTCCGCCGCACCAGCGCGCGCAGGGCTTCGGGATCGCCGGCATTCGCTTGAATTTGCCGCAACGACGTGAGGATGCGCGGTCCCGGAATCAGTCCTCGCGCGACGATGTCCCGCACCGGCCCGTCGATGGCCGAGCCCACGCTCTGCACGGTCGTGAAACCGCCGTTGAGTGTGATGTAAGCGTCGCCAGCGGTTTCCAGCGCCATTTGTTCGGGTTTTCCGCCGCCGCTCACCGACTTATGATCGGCGTCGAGATGCCAGTTCAGATGGATGTGTGTGTCGATCCAACCCGGCATCACCGTGAGCCCGCGCAGATCGTATGTTGGCTTGGTCTTTCCCGCGGCCACCGAGCGGATTTTCGAGCCGTCGATGACGATTTGCCGATCCTTCAGCACGCCTCCACGCCCATCGAGAATCGTGCTGGTCTGGAGCACGACCGTTTGCGCGCCCAGGCTCGCTACGCAAAAGGCAAAACAGAAAATGGCTTTCATGGTAGTGGGGTGGTTTTGATGGCCCTCCGCAATTGAGCGATGGCCGCCTCCACATCCTCCAACTGCGATGGAATTCCCGCTGAGAGCACCTTCGGCTCGCCGCTGGTGATCAGCAAATCGTCTTCGATGCGCACGCCGATTCCTTTGTATTTCTCGAATGCCGATTTCACCGCGGCAATGAACTTCTCGTTTTCGGGCGTTTTCGGCAGGTTGTCGAGCGCATCGGGCCTGATGTAGATCCCCGGCTCCATCGTGATCGCCATCCCCGGCTGAAATTCCTCCCGGCCGGGATCGTGTACGTTCAGCCCGATCCCGTGACTGACTCCGTGATTCAGCCAGACGCTCAACTGACGCTTGTTTTTCACGTCGGTCATTAACCCGAGCTTCACCAGGCCCGCGGCGATCACTTTCCCGGCCGCCACATTGACATCGGCGGTGGTCTTGCCGGGAACTGCCGCTTGAATGCCGGCCCGTTGGCTTTCCCACACCAGCCGGTAGATATCGGCCTGTTCCTTGCTGTATTTCCCGCTCACCGGAATGGTGCGCGTCACATCCACGCTATAGCCGCCGAACTCCGCCGCGTCGTCCATCAGCAGCAGGTCCCCGGCTTTCATGGTGTCGCGGTTGGTCTCGTAGTGCAGAGTCGTGGCGTTCACCCCCGACGCGACGATGCACGGATATCCCCAGTGCCCGTTGCGCCGCAGAAACGTGAATTCGAACTGTGCCTGAATTTCATACTCCGGCGTTCCCGGCACCGCGACGGCATATGCGCGCTGAAAAGCTTCCGCGGTGATTTCTTCCGCGTGCTCCAACAGGTCGATTTCCCGCGGCGATTTCACCGCGCGCAAATTATCGAAGATCTGCGCCGGGCTTTTGATGGTGAACCCGGGATAAGCGGCGGCCAGTTTCCCGGCGAACTCCGCTTCCCGCCGGTACTCCGGCGAATTTCCGCCGAGCATGTAGAACTCGGCCGATTTATCGGCGACCGCGGCGATGGTTTTGGCGAACTCGCGATTCACATCGACAGGAATTGGCGGCGTTTGCGCGCTGGATCGCCCGGACTCTCCGATCGCTTCTTTCGCCCGCGGGATCAGCGTGGCGAGGAAGGAATCGAAATCTCTCGCGTCCCAGATATCCGGAATGCCGGAAATTCTGCGTCCCTCGTCGGCCGTCAAAATGTGGCCGGTCCAATTCTCCTGCCGCGGATTCGATGGCGGCATGAAAAGGATCTCGCGAATTTTGTCTTCGCCGGGAATCAACACCAGTTTGCTGCCTTCCTGCGAGATGCCGGTGAGGTAGAAGAAGTCGTTTTCCTGGCGATAAGGCCAATCGACATCGCCCGCGTAATTCCGCGGTTCAGCGGCGTAGAGAATCAGGATGGCTTTGCTGCCGAGTTCGTCCATCACAGCCTTGCGATGGTTTGCGAGGTCCGCAACCCGATCGCGCTGCCACGATTCCGGTGGCGGACCGGCGACCTTCCAAACGTGGGGATCGGCGGCAAAAAGGCTGCTCGCCGCTATCAGGATAGAAACCAAAAACCGGCGCTTCATAAAGATTTCGCGGGCGTTTTTTCATTATATGCGCTGCTACAATGTCTGGACATGGAACATTACACCTGGGACGAAATGGAAAAGGAAGTTCTCAGCCCGACCATCGGGCGCAAGATCGTAACCGGCGATAAAGCCATGGTTGCCCAGGTGTTCCTGGCCAAAGGCGCGGTAGTGCCGGAGCATCATCACGAGAGCGAGCAGATCACTTATATCCTGGAAGGCGCGCTCGAATTCCATCTGGAAGGAAAGACCGTCGTGGTATCGGCCGGCCAGGTGCTGCGCATTCCTTCCAACGTGCCGCACATGGCGATCGCGCTCGAAGACACGCTCGATCTCGATATCTTCAGCCCGATCCGCCACGACTGGTTGAAGAAGGACGACGCTTACCTCAGGAAATAGCCGCATGGATCTGGGATTGAAGGACCGCGTAGCGCTCGTCGCCGCTTCGAGTTCCGGCTTGGGCAAGGCCATCGCTCTGGCATTCGCCCGTGAAGGTGCGAGCGTGGCGTTGTGCGCGCGCACTCAATCGACGCTCGAATCCACGGCGGATGAAATTCGACGGGAGACCGGTGTGGGTGTCTTGGCCCGCGCCATAGACGTTACCGATCCCAACCAGGTCCGTGCCTTCGTGGCGGAAGTCGCCGCTATCTTAGGCCGCCTCGATATTTGCGTGGCCAACGCCGGCGGTCCGCCGTCGAAAAGTTTCGCCGATACCACCGTCGCCGACTGGCATGCCGCCGCCGAATTGAATCTGCTGAGCACGGTGTACCTTGCCAGAGAGACGCTGCCGCTGATGCAGCGGCTCCGTTGGGGCCGCTTCATCGCGATCACCTCCGTGACGGTGAAACAGCCTTTGGACGGCCTCATTCTGTCGAATGCGATTCGGACCGGGGTGCTGGGGCTCGTCAAGTCGTTGGCCAATGAATATGGACCGTACAACGTGCTCGTGAACAACGTCTGCCCCGGCTTCACGGCGACGGCGCGATTGAACGAGCTGGCCGAAACCCTGGCTTTGAAGGCCGGCGTGACGCCCGCCGACATCGAAAAGCGCTGGGCCAGCCAGGCGCCGCTCGGCCGCATCGGACAGCCCGAGGAACTCGCGAATCTCGTTGTCTTTCTGGCATCGGAAAGGGCGAGTTATATCACCGGAGAATCAATCGCAGTGGACGGGGGATTAGTGAAGGGAATATAGACCGCAGCCTCTACTGAGGCGCGAATATGGGCTCCGTAACTCGCAAGCGCCCCTAACTGGTTCCTACGCCATCCACGCCGCGCCAATCTCGTCCAGCACCCGTGCCGCCTCGTCCGCCGGATTTGCCGCGCGCGTAATCTGCCGCCCGATCACCAGATAGTCCGCACCATCGCGAAGCGCTTCCAGCGGAGTGCCGGTCCTCTTCTGATCGCCCTTCGCCGCGCCGGCCGAACGCACGCCCGGCGTGACCAGCACTTTGTGCGGGCCGATGATCCGACGCACCGACGCTGCTTCAAGGGGCGAGGCGACGATTCCGTCTATTCCCAACTCCATCGCCTTGCGCGCGCGCAGCGCCACCAGTTCCGGAATCGGGCAGGCATATCCCTGGTCCGCCATATCCTCCGGTCCAAAACTGGTCAGCACCGTCACCGCCAGCAGTTTCAACTTGGAATCGCCGCGGCCCTCGACTGCGGCCCGCATCACCGATCCCACCGCGTGCGCCGTCAGAAACGTCACGCCCGTGCGCGCCACTTGCGCCACCGCGCGTTTTACTGTCTCTGGAATGTCATACACTTTCAGATCCAGGAAAACGTCTTTGCCTTCGTGGATCAGCTCGTGAACGAATTCCACTCCGGCGGCGGCGTATAGTTCCAGCCCCACCTTATAAAAGTTGACGTGTTTGCCCAGTTGCGCGACCAGCGAGCGTGCTTCCTGGGCGGAGTTGACATCGAGCGCGACAATTATGGGGTTTTTGGTCATAGGAGTCGGATGGCCTTGCCCTCGGGCGCCAGCACGCGGCCAATCTGGTACGCTTCCGGAAGGGCGCGCTCCAGTTCCGCCGCGTCCCGCGCGGGGAGCGAAATGAGTAATCCGCCGGAAGTCTGCGGGTCGTAGAGCAAAGCCTCGATTTCGGGAGCGAGTTCGCGCATCGCCGCCACCGCGCACGATACGAACTCGCGATTATTCTTTAAGCCGCCGGGAACCGCACCCTGGCGCGCATATTCCACCGCGCCCGGCAGGTAGCGGACCGCATCCACGTCGATCTCGACCGTCACGTTGCTGGCGAGCGCCAGTTCGCGCGCGTGCCCGAGCAGGCCGAAGCCCGTGACGTCGGTGCAGCCGTGTACGTCGAAGGCGAGCATCGCCTCGCACGCGCGGCGATTCAGCGTCAGCATCTGTTCGATCGAGGCCGCCACATGGGTCTCGTCTGCAATTCCGCGTTTCAGCGCCGTCGAAATCACACCCGTGCCGATTCGTTTGGTGAACACAAGCACATCGCCCGCGCGGGCGGCAGCATTGGCTTTCACGCGTTCCGGATGGACCGTGCCGGTCACTGCATACCCGAATTTGATCTCGTCATCGGCTATGCTGTGCCCGCCGATCAGCGAGCAGCCTGCCTCATGCATCTTTTCGGCCCCGCCTTTGAGAATCGCGCTCAAGTCGTCGAGATCGCCCTTGGAGGGGTAGGCCAGGATGGACAGCGAAGAAACCGGCCGCCCGCCCATGGCGTACACGTCGCTCAACGAATTCGCCGCCGCGATCGCGCCGAAGGTCGCCGGGTCGTCCACGATGGGCGTGAAAAAGTCCACCGTCTGCACCAGGGCAAGCTCCGGCGTCAGCTTGTACACGCCGGCATCGTCGGCGGTGTCAAACCCGATCAGTACGTTCTCGTCGGCCCAACGGGGCACGTTGGCCAGTACCTGGTCCAAAACCTTTGGACTGAGCTTGGAAGCTCAACCCGCGGCTTTCACGTGCGCCGTCAGCTTCTTCAGGGTCGTGCCGTCCATCGTTTGGATTACGCTTCTAATATAATAGCGGGGATGCAACGCATTCCTCTCTTTTCCACTGTTCTTTTGCTCGCGCTGGCATTTACCCTGGTGTCTCGCGAACCGCAGACGGATCCGCGGTTGAAAAAGGCGTCGCGCGCGCCCGAGAGGAGCGGCTGGATCCAGGTACGCCTGGAAGGATCCCCGGCGGAAATCGGGTTTCAGCACGGCTACCTTCTCGCTTCCGAGATTCAGGACAACTATAAAGAGATCTCCACCGAGCTCACTCGCGGCGAGAAGAAAGACTGGGCCTTCTTCCGCAAGACGGCGCAGGAAGTTCTATGGCCGCACATCGAGCCGGAGTACCGCCAGGAGCTCACCGGCATAGTCGAGGGCCTGAAGGCCAAGGGAGCGAATCTCGATGTGTGGGATATCGTCGCCATGAATGCCTGGCTGGAGTTACCTTACTACGATAAGTGGCTCGATAAGTCCCGGCCGAACACCACCGCCGACCATTGCAGCGCGTTTGTTGCGACCGGTAAGTACACCAAAGACGGCCGTCCCGTGATTGGACACAACAACTGGACCAGTTATGCTTCGGGCGAGCGCTGGAACATCATCTTCGATATTCGGCCTGCCTCCGGAGCCCACATCATTATGGACGGCCAGCCGGGATTGATTCACAGTGCCGACGATTTTGGCATCAACGCCGCCGGCATCGCCATTACCGAAACCACCATCAGCGGTTTCAGCGGCTTCGATCCCAATGCCGTGCCTGAATTCGTGCGCGCCCGCAAAGCGATGCAGTACGCGACCACAATCGACCAGTTTGCGCAAATTATGACGCAGGGCAACAACGGAGGGTACGCGAATACCTGGCTTGTGGCGGATGCCAGGAGCGGCGAAATCGCCAGCCTCGAGCTCGGGCTCAAAAACGTTACTTTGCAGAGAACGCGCGACGGCTTCTTTGTAGGTTCGAATTTCCCCGCCAACCCGAAGCTCGTCAAGGAAGAGACCGATTTCGACGTCAACGACAAGAGCAAGAGTGAGAACGCCCGCCATGCCCGCTGGCTGACTCTCATGGAGCAGAATAAGGGAAAGATCGATGTCGCCGCCGGCCAGCGGTTTCTCGCCGACCATTTCGACAGCTACGAAGGCAAGATCGATCCGAGCGAGCGCACCCTGGACGGGCATATCGATTTATCGCCTCGCGGCATGGGCAACTGGCAGGCGCCGTACGCGCCCGCGGGCGCGGTGCAGAATAAAGTTACCGACGCCGCCGGCATCGAAAAGATGTCGCTCACCGCGGCCCTTGGCCATGCCTGCGGAATGCGCTTCAAAGCCGCCGAGCACCTGGCGCAGCATCCCGAGTTCGCCTGGTACGAGCCCATTCTGCACGACATGAATGCCCGCGGTTGGGCACGGTTCACGGCAGCAAAGTGAGGCGCTAGTCCTCGCGCCCGCTGCCTTCGCAAAAAGATATCATCGCTCTCCTGGCGCGTTCGAAACTCGCGGAAAGTTCGCGAACCGCGTCTCGCGCGCCGGCTAAGTCTCCATCCCTTCCGCACCGTTCCAACTCCCACGACACCGCACGCATTTCCTCTCCGCTCACGCTGGCGGCTGCGCCCTTGGTCGAGTGTGCCAGCAGGCGCACCTGTGAAGCATCGCCCTCGCTGACCGCTTGCGCCAGAAGGGCGATCTGCCGCGGCATGTCCTCGACGAACCGGTAAATAATCCGCCGCGCGAGTTGCCGTGAGCCCATCACACTGCCGGCGAATGTCTCCCCGTCGAAGGGCGCCAGATTTCCCGCATTCGGGGCTTCCGGAACCTCCGCTGGTGCAGTCGCGGGACCCTCGCCCGCGGCAAATTGTTCGATCGCGCTTTCGAGGGCCTGCAATCGCAGCGGCTTTGCGAGATAACCGTTCATGCCTGCAGCGAAGCATTTCCGCCGGTCGCTTTCAAGCACCGCCGCGGTAAGGGCCACTACGGGAACCTGGTGATTGCGCACCGCGCTTGCGGGGTTACGAATTTCCCGGCACGTATCGTAGCCGTCTATCACCGGCAAGTGGCAGTCCATTAGAACGAGGTCGAAATCCCGCGCGGAGAGCGCCGTCAGCGCCTGCCGCCCGTCCCCGGCGATCTCCACCCTGCCATAACCCAGGTGTTCAAGGCTCCGCAGCGTCACCTCCTGGTTGGTGGCGTTGTCTTCAACTAACAAAATGCGGACTTCCCGCCGTGCTTTGCTCATCGCGCTCCCTTCACCTGGTAGTAGACGGCGCGGAGGTGCCGCTGCGATTCGAACTGCGGGCAAAGTCCGTTGAGCGATTCCATAGCGCCGATCACCAGGTATCCATTCAGTTCCATCGCTCGTTCGATTCGCCGGAAAAGCGAGATCTTGTCGGCCTCGGAGAAATAAATAGCCACGTTCCGGCAGAAGATGACATCGAATCTTCCGAGGGCCGAAAAATCCGCCATGAGATTCAGATGTTTGAAAGTCGCCATCGCGCGGATTTCGTCGCGAACCTTCCAGCCGTCTCCCGTGCGCGAGAAGTACTTGTCGCGGAGGGGATTGGGCAGCCCGCGCCCCATCTCCGTCGCGTTATAGGTGCCCCGGCTGGCCCGCGCCACGGCTTCATTGGAAATGTCGGTGCCCAACAGGGAAATGCCGTAGCGGTCCGGATCGCCCACAAGTTCCTTGAGCAGAATAGCGATGCTGTAAATTTCCTGTCCGGTGGAGCAGGCGGCGCTCCAGATGCGAATACGGGAGGCGCCCATCTTCGCGCGCCGGTCGATCAGCTCCGGGAAGATTTTGTAGCGCAGGAGATCGAACGGCGCCGTATCTCGAAAGAAGAGCGTTTCGTTGGTGGTGATGGCATCGATAATGCGCCGTTCCAGCGCCTTGCCGGGCTCGGCGCGAGCCCGGTCGATCAACCGCTGGAAACTGCCGCAACCCGTCTCTTCCACCAGCCGCGACAAGCGCCCTTCCATGAGGTATGTTTTGGATTGGTCGAGCGAAACGGCGCAGATCGAGTGAATATACGCGGCCAGGGGCTGGTGCTCTTCGGGCAGCAGCCTGATCATGCGAACCCCTCGCGTACCGAGCGCACGATTACCGAGGCGATGCGATCGAGCGGAACGACCGTGTCGATGACTCCCGCGGCGATGGCCTCCTTCGGCATCCCGAAAACCACGCAGCTCGACTCGTCCTGCGCGATCGAGCGGCACCTGCCGCGCTTCAGCAGCCGGAGCCCGGCAGTCCCATCGTTGCCCATGCCGGTCAAGATCGTGGCCACCGACCGTCCCGGGAACTGCAAGGCAACCGACCGGAAGAGATAATCCGCGGCCGGCTTGCAACCGTTCTCCGGAGGATCGTCGGTGATGCGCAAAACCACCTCACCACGCGAGCCGGCCATCACTTTCATCTGGCTCCCTCCTGGCGCCAGATACGCGCAATTGGGCAGCGCGACCTCGCCATCCCGGGCTTCCGTCACGCGGAGGGCGCTCTTTCGTCCCAGGCTCGCCGCCAGCGGCTTGGTAAACATCGCCGGCATGTGCTGCACGATGAACACGGAGGCGTTCAGATCTTTCGGGAGGGCCGGCAATACCGTGGCCAGAGCGGCGGGGCCGCCGGTCGAGACGCCAATCAGCACCATTGGGGGGCCTGCAAACGGCTGCCGCAGGGCCGGCGGCTCCGGCGATACGTTCGAAAGCGCCCCGGAAACCTCCACCGGCGAAGTAGTGACGCCCTCGCGGCCGAGCATCGCCCGTATGTCCCTTCGGCGTTCGAAGGCCCGCACCATGGGCCTCAACAAATCCCGCAACGATGCCAGATTTTCGGCCGGGGTGCCGCGGTCGGGTTTGGTGATGAAATCGAAGGCGCCGAGTTCCAATGCCCGCACGGTCATTTCCCCGCCGCGTGTGGTGACGGAACTCAGCACGATTACCCCTGCCTTCAACCCCGCCTTCGCCATGGCGTCCAGCACTTCGATGCCATTCATCTCCGGCATCTCGATGTCGAGCGTGACCAAGTCCGGCCGCAAGGCCTCCATCCGTGCGAGCGCGAGTTTCCCGTTCGACGCTGTCCCCAACAGTTCCACCCCCGGCAATCCAGCCAGGGCATCCGACACGATGCGCCGGAACACCACCGTGTCGTCCACTACCAGAACTCGCAGGCTCACGGTACCATCCTCGTCACAGAACGCCTTCCGCCAGAACCGCGCCCGGCTCGAGAACCGTGATCGCGCGGCCGCCCGTACGGTAGAGGCCCTGAAAGAATCGTCCCTGCATCCCGCGAACATTAGCCGGCGGCGCCTGCCATTGCTCCCGCCCTACCTCCACGACTTCGTCGACCCGGTCCACCAGCAGTCCGACGAATTCGTTGCGGTCCTCCATAATGAAGATCCGGCTGTCAACTCGCGGAACAGCCTTGGGGAAACCCAACCTCAGTCCGAGATCGAGAATCGTAACTATCTTGCCCCGAAGGTTCAGTATGCCGGCCACGTCGGGCGAAGCGTGCCGCACCGGCGTGAGCGGCCCCAGGCGGATGACCTCCTGGATTCCGGCGGCATCCAGCGCACAGAGAGCGTCGCGCACGAAAAAGGTGGCCAGCAGGACGGTTTGACCGGCGCCTGGCGTCATTACATTCGACATCGTTTACTCTCCAACCCTTGTGGCCGCGCTCCAGTCGGTGAGAGCCCGAGTCAATGCGGTCGAGATCTTTTGGTATTCGCTCTCCGGCCCCATCGCCTCTTCCGCGGCTTTCTCCTGACCGGAGATGGCCAATTCCGCTACTTTCGCGGCGGCTTCGTGAAACTGCCCATGGAGCAATTTGCTTTGGCGGTAGTTCCCACTCAGCTTTTCCGCCTCCGTCACCGCTCCACTGTTCAGCCACTTACCGAATTGGCACTGATTGTCCGCGCGGAGCGTTTGAACCGGCTCGTCCAGGTGCCGGCTGGCGATCGCGGCTTTCAGCTTCGCCGACCAGGCCGTGTGAGCGCTGATCGCGCACTTCACCATTTCCTGCCGGCCGCCGGATACCCGGAACCGCGCGGCGGTAATCTGCAGCCGTTCGGCCAACTTCGAAAGATCGACTGCGCTTACCCGCACCTGTTCGCTGCCAGCGGCCATTTCCCGTGCCGCCTCATCCACCGCCGCAATCTCCGTGGCGATGCTTTGAGTCGCTTGCGAGGTCTCCGACACCCGCTCATTGGCATCGCGGACACCACTGGATGCCTGGCCGATATTTCCAGCGATATCCCGGGTGACGGCCGCTTGTTCCTCGATTGCCGCGGCGATCGAGCCTACAAGGTCGCTGATGCTGCGAATCACCTGCGACACCTTACCCACACCAGCGATTCCCTGAGCCGTGGATGTCTGCACACTCACGATCCTGCTTTTGATGTCTTCCGTGGCGGCTGCGGTCTGCTGGGCCAACTCCTTGATCTCGTTGGCCACCACGGCGAAACCTTTGCCGGCGGAGCCGGCGCGCGCGGCCTCGATGGTGGCGTTGAGCGCCAGCAGATTCGTCTGCGACGAAATCTGGGATATAGTCTCCGTCACCTTGCCGATTTCCTGCGCCGCCTGTCCCAACAGGCCCATCTGTTCACTAATGAGTTCCGCGTCGCCGTTCGCTTTTTCGGTGATGCGCCGCGCCGTTTCGGCATTGGACGCAATCTCTCCCACGGTCGAAGTCATTTGCTCAGTTGCGGACGAGACTCCCGCCAGCCCGTTGGTGGTCTGTTCCATGCCGGCCGACACCGAGAGCATATTGGCGGTCATTTCTTCGGCCGCCGCGGCTACTGAATGTGCCTTCTCCGCGGTCTGTTGCCCGCTGTCGGACATCCGCCCGGAATTCGCGGATAATTCGGATGACGCCGACGAGAGCACCTGGATTCCATCAGTTACATCTTTTACAAGGGCGCGCAGCGCCACCGTCATGCTCTGGACCGCGTGCGCGAGGTCCCCGACCTCATCGCCGCGCGCCAGATTCTCCGAACGGACGTCAATGGTAAGATCCCCGTTTGCGACCTTGCCCATGAACCTGACGGCCTGGGAAAGCGGGACTACGATACCGCGGCTGATCGTGATGCCGAGAATAACGGACGCGGCCAGCCAGAACAGGCCCGCCGCAACCACCAGGATCACAGTCGTCGTGATCGTGGAGGCGAGCTGTTGATCGGCTTGCCGCGATCGTTCCTGGCGATACTGCAGGTAACCGGCGATCCTTTGGTGGAGTGCATCGAGCCGCGGCACCACCTGTGTGTTGTAGATGGCCGCAGCGTCGCTTTCCCTGCTTTTTCCAAGCGCCTGCAAAACGGAGTTATCCGCCTCCCTCCAGCTCCGGATGGCTTCCTCCACGTCCGCCAGCTTCTGCTTGCCGGCAGTGGTTCTCGACAGCGACGCGAGACGATCGAGGTATCCGATGTATTCCTGGCGGAGTGTCAGAACCCGCTCCATCGTCCCCTGCTCGGACCGATGCGAGATGACGAGGTGGGCGATGTTCACCGCGATTCCGTTCACATGCTCCGCAATGTTCAGCGCCAGTGTGTCCCGAAGGGTTTCGTTTTTGGCGTCCTCCAATCCGGTATGGAGCGTTCGCGCGGCCCAATAGCCCACCAGGCCGAAACACGCCACCTGAATCGCGCTGGCGGCTATCAAGAGCCCGATCTTCTTTCCGATTTTCACGTTGGCAAGTTGCATAAACCATTACCGGAGCTGGAATCTCGAGACGGTCGTCCGCAGCGCTTCCGCCAGTTTCGCAAGGTCGGTCGCGCTGGCGCGAACCTGTTCGCTGCCCTCGGCCATGGTACGCGCCGAGCTATCTACAGAGACGATTTCCTGCGCGATATTCTGCGTGACCTGCGAACTTTCCGATACCCGTACGTTCGCGTCGCGTACGCCATTGGTGGCCTCGCCGATATTCCGCGCGATGTCCTTGGTTACAGTAGCCTGTTCCTCGATGGCCGCCGCGATCGCGCCTACAATGTCGCTCACTTCGTGAATCACCTGCGACACTTTCCCGATCTCCGCAATCCCCTTGGCCGTGGAAGATTGCACGCCCGCGATCCGGTTCTTAATGTCTTCGGTCGCCGACGCCGTCTGCTGGGCCAGTTCCTTGATTTCGTTGGCCACCACGGCAAATCCCTTTCCGGCCGATCCGGCTCGCGCGGCCTCGATTGTGGCATTCAATGCCAGCAGGTTGGTCTGAGACGAAATCTCGGTAATGGTCTCGGTTACCTTGCCGATTTCCTGCGCGGCCTGACCGAGGTGATTCATCTGTTCGCTGATGGAACCCGCCTGGCGCGTGGCTTCCTCCGTAATGCGGCGCGCCTTTTCCGAGTTGTTTGCAATTTCACCGATCGTGGACGTCATTTCCTCGGTGGCGGATGCCACACTCGTGAGGTTGGTGGTGGTCTGTTCCA
Organism: Bryobacteraceae bacterium; assembly: GCA_035509055.1. Classification (GTDB taxonomy): domain Bacteria; phylum Acidobacteriota; class Terriglobia; order Bryobacterales; family Bryobacteraceae; genus PALSA-129. The sequence goes on from DATJMA010000059.1 coordinate 33,271, forward strand.
TCCCTGCCGCCACTGATGTCACGTTAGCGGTCATCTGCTCGGCTGCCGCGGCCAGGGAATGGGCCTTCTCGGATGCGTCCCGGCCGCCCTGTGACATCTGCGTAGAATTAGCCGACAGCTCCGAGGAAGAGGAGGACAAGACCTCGACTCCGCTCGAAAGGTCGTTGACCATCTGGCGCAGATTCGTGATCATGAGCTGCATTGCCTGGGCCAGCTGGCCGATCTCGTCGCCGCGAGCCAGTGATTCCTCCGCTGCGTCCGCGCTGAGGTCTCCCTTTGCGATTTTGTGCAGAAGAGTCGCCGCCCCGCCCAAAGGCGCAGCAATACCGCGCGTGAGGGCCCATCCGCCCATCAGTGAAAGTGCGATGGCGAATAAGGATCCTACGACGAGAGCCAGCCAGAGGCGCGAGGCGGTTGCTTGCCTCGCGGTTTCGCCTTGTTCGACGCGCAGCTCCTGCCACTGCTCGGCCTCTATTGCCTTGGCCCGGAGCTTCTTGCCGATTGGTTCGGTCTCGCTGCGAAACAGCTTTACCGCTTCTCCTTGCCGGCCCCCGAAGGCTGCCTCCAGGACTCGATCGTTCACCGAGATGAATTGCTGAACCATCGTCTCCATTTCGGAGGCGTGGGCCTTACTCTTTTCGGAGTCCGCTCTTCTTTTGAACTCTGCTAAATCCGCCTGGTACTGCTTTCGGGCGTCTAAGAGCTCGGCCTTTTCGTCGTCGGTGGGTTTGGAGTAGACCGTCGACTGCACCAGGAACTCTGCCGTGGTAACGCCACCGGCCACTTTTGCGGCCAGCTCGGCCTTCCCCAGCCGGTCCCGGCCGAACCACTCCACCTGTTCCATGGCCTTATTGCCCCACAAAGCCAACCCCGTCAGGCCGACCAACAGAAAAATGCAGGCGCCGAGAACGATCGCCAGCTTCTTCCCGATTTTCATGTTCGTAAATTTCTTCATCGTGATTCTCCCTGCGCTTCTCTATGCAGCCGGACCATTCGCATTCTGGCGAATCGCCTTGCGGATGCTCTCGGTCAACTCGTCCTTATTGAACTTGATCTGGTATTCGCTTACCCCCGCCGCCATGCCGCGGGCGATTTCCTCATCTCCGGCAAGCGAGGAAAGGGCAATCACCGGCAGATCCGCGAACCTGCCGTCGGCACGGATCTGCCGTGTAAGGGAGAGGCCGTCCAACCGCGGCATTTCCACGTCCGTGGCAACCAACCGGATATCGCCCGCGTGCCGGTCCAGCAACTCCCACGCTGCCTGCCCATCTTCAGCTGCCAATACGCGGCAGCCGACCGCCTCCGCCAGGCGTTGCACCTGAGTGCGGAAAAACTCCGAATCGTCGGCCACCAGAATGGTCGGGAGCTCAGCCGGGCCGCCGTCCGGACGCAGCGCCGGGGCGGTGGCTTGGTCCCATTCGGGCCGGGCGGCCGCGGCCAAGTCCAGGATATCGACCAACAGCATGGTGCGGTTCTTCAGCACGGCCGAACCGGCGATCCCGCGCTGTCGCAGTGTCACCGAATCCAGGGCCAAGGCGGTTTCCACCATATCCAACGGCTCGGCGGCCAGCAGGCCGAGGGGCCGGCCCAAGCTCTCGAACACGACCACCACCCACTGCTGTTCCGCCGCCAACTCCCCTACCGCCGCCGCATCGTGCAAGGTCACCACGGGCAGACTCGAGCCCCGGTACTGCATCGTGCGGCGGCCGCCGAGGTTTTCGATCTGCTCGTGCCGGATGCGCTCGACGCGCGAAACCTGCTCGATCGGGACGCCGCACAGTTCTCCTGGCGCGTTCTGGAAGAGCAGCAGGGCGTGACGTTCTCCCCCCGCCGTCTCCTCCAAGTCTTCCCGCACGGCCGACGACGCCGCGGTGAGCGCGGCTCTCGCCGCCAATCCCGCAACATCCAGAATCACCGCCACGCGCCCATCGCCCAGGATTGTGGCGCCGGCATAGTCCGGAATTCCCTTCAGGTGCCGCCCCAGCGGTTTCACCACGATCTCCACGGTGTCGTGCAGTTCCTCTACCGCCAGGCCATATTCGAACGAGCCGGTGTCCACCAGCACCACATTCAGAGCTCGCGCCGCTTCTCTGGCGCGCGGCACTCCGAGAGCATCGGCGAGGTAAACCAGGGGCACCATGCGGTCGCGGAGGTTCAGAACCAAAGCGTCGCCAACGTGGTCGATGCGCTGCGCAATCTGATCGTGCCGGATGCGGATCAACTCGCCGACGCTTACCTGCGGGATGGCGAAACGCTCGCCGCCGTCGGAAACCAGCAGCGAAGGAATAATCGCCAGCGTGAGCGGGAGCTTGATGCGAAACCGCGCCCCCCGGCCGGGCGTGGATTCGATGTCCATCTTGCCACCCAACCGGTCGAGGTTGGTCTTAACCACATCCATACCGACGCCGCGTCCGGAAACGTCGCTGACTTTGTCGGCAGTCGAGACTCCCGGCAGGAAGATCAGCGACAACTTGTCGCGCTCCGGCATGGATTGCAGTTGCTCGCGTGTGATGCTGCCCTTGGCGAGGGACGAAGCGACAATCTTTTCCACCGCGAGCCCCTTGCCGTCGTCCGAAATCTCGATCACGACCTGGCCGGCCTGGTGCGATGCGCGCAGCACGATCGTGCCGGCCGCCGGTTTGCCAGCCGAGGCGCGTTCCGCCGGCGATTCAATCCCGTGGTCTACCGCATTGCGCACCATGTGCGTGAGAGGATCGCTCAGGCCTTCCAGGATGGTCTTGTCGATTTCGACCTCATTGCCCTCCAGTTTGAGCTGGATTTCTTTACCCAGATCGCGCGCGAGATCGCGCACCAGCCGCGGGAATTTGCCGAACAATCCGCCGACCGGCTGCATGCGAGTCTGCGTCACGACTTCCTGCAACTCGGAGGTGACCAGGCTGACACGCTGCGCACCGGTACGGATCCCCCGCTCGTCGGTGCGCGCCAGGGACTCGTTGAGCTGATTGCGGCCGAGTACCAGTTCACCCGCCAGCGTCATCAGGGAATCGAGCAGGCTGACGTTCAGCCGGATCGTGGTCTCGGCCGCCGCGATTGCCGTAGGCGCAGAAGGTTTCGCCGCCTTCGGCGGTTCGGGCGCGGATGCTGCCGGAGCCGGAGACGCAGGCACCCGGCACGCCACGGGCGCGGGTTTGGCCTTCCGGGCGCGCGACTTCCGCTTTGCCGGAGCCGCTGCAACGGCCAGCGGCCGCGAATCGCCGGTTTTTTCAATCAGCGACACCCGCTCCGGTGGGACCTCCACTATCTGGCCGATCAGATCCGGCTCCAATACCGTGGCGTACAGCACTTCGAGCATCAACCGATTCGAGGGGTCATCGTCGAGCGTTCCGGCCGAATCGAGGTCGAAAATCGTCTCCAGAATGGTGCCGCATGCGATCAGGCTCTTGAACACTTCCCAAGGTGTTTTGCCGACGCGCTGAACGTCGTGAATCAGGTCGTATTCGATCAGATAAATGCTTTTGCCCCCGCGCCTCGCCTGAGTTAAGTCGAAAGCCGAAGTCTGAATGTGTTTGCCGGTCTGGGGAAGCGGCACCGCGACCCGCTCGCTCAGGGATTTTCGTTCCGCCTCGGGCAAACTGGCGGAAGTGAGCGCCATGAGCGCGGCGACAAATTCGCTGGTGTCGGCCTGATTGCTTGCTCCCGGATCCGAGATGAGCTCGCGCAGTTTGTCGAACGCCGTCAATAAAATACTGACCACTTCGGGAGTGGCTACCATCTGCCGCGAGCGCACCAGGTCGAGCACGTTCTCCGTTTTGTGCGCCAGTTCCCGGATGTTGGTCAGGTCGAAAAAACCGGCCCCTCCTTTAATGGAGTGAGCCGCGCGGAAGACGCGGTTCACCAGATTTTCATCGATGTTCGATCCACCCTGTTCGATCGCCAGCAGGTCCGTTTCGATGGTTGCCAGATGCTCGCGGCATTCGGCCAGATAATCCTGTATCAGATCGTCCTCGAGATTCGGTTCCTTCATCGCCGCCCTCAATTTCCAGTCACGCTGAAGTGCTGGTGCATACGCATGGATCGAAACAATTCCAGCAAGTCGGCGGACGCGTGAATCAATGCCAATTGGCCGCCGACCTTGTGCAGCGAATTGTAGGCGGCGATCAGCAGGCCGATCCCGCTGGAATCGACCATCTGCACACCGGCAAGATCGACCACCAGATCCCGCACGCCGTCGGCAACGATGTCCCGCATTTGCGACCGCAACTCAGCGATGTTGGCGGCCGCAATGGTATCGCCGGAAGGCTGCACTACGGCGCGGTCATTTTCTCTTACGATCACGGTCATCACTGTTCTCCCCTATCGACCCTTTTCGTCAGCGTCACTACGTTCCCCTTGTGATTGAAACGGACATGGTCGGCGTAGCGGCGCAGAATCTCCATTCCCCGGCCCGAACAATCCGAACTACCTGCCAGTGCATGTCGGCCGGAACGCCAGTCGAAGCCATCCCCATCGTCGGCGACGGCGATCAGCAATCGCCGTTTTCGCAGTCTCAGCCAGCAGCGAACCCGCTTGCGCGGGTCGGCGCCACAGCCGTGCATGACCGCATTGGTCAACGCTTCACGGACCAGTAATTCGGCCGCAAAACAGTTTCCGGCCGGCAGCACGGCCTGACTGTGCCGGCGAAATTCTGCCAGAAAATCTTCGAGGGCCGCGAGCGAGGCTGGCAACGACGTCTTCATCTCGCAATCAAACCGGCGGGAGCGAGTCATCGCCCGACCTCCGCTGCCAGCAGCAGCACATCGTCTTCGACGCCCGGTCCCACGATCTGGCCAATAATCGCATCGACCGATTCCGCCAACCGCGCAGCACGATGCCGCACACAGGCATCCACGAGCCGCTCCAACCCTTCGCGGCGGCCGCCGCCCGGCGAGGATTCAATCAATCCATCGCTGTACAAAAAGAAGCGGTCTCCCGCCGACACGCGGAGGTCGGTACGCTGGAGAATCGCCCTGCCGAAAATCCCCAGCGGATCGCTGTCCAATTCCACCACCTGCGGCACGCCGGTTCGGCCAACCACCACCAGCGGAGGATGGCCGGCGCTGATGACGGAGAGCCGTTCCGTTTGCCGGTTCAGACGCGCGTAACAGGCTGTCAGATATTGTCCTTCCGCCAGCATCTGGCCCATCACCGAATCCACGCCGCGCATGGTGTCTTCGGGCGAGTACATCGGGCCGGAATACTGGCGCAACAGAGCCTTCACGGCCGATGTCAGGTATGCCGCGCTTACTCCGTGACCGCTGATATCGGCGACAAAATAGCCGAAAATGCCCGCTCCCAGCGGCAGAACCTCGTAGCAGTCCCCACCAGCCTCTTCGAGCGGCTTGTAATAGACCGCGAAGTTGGCTTCCGGCAAATCGTCCGGCCGAACCAGGATGGCCTGCTGCGCGTCCCGCAACTGATTCAGCCGCGCGCGCTGCTCGTTCACCAACGCCTGGTTGTTCTGGCGGATCCGCAAGTGCACCCGCACGCGCGCCAGCACTTCCTCTCCATGCACGGGCTTGGCGATATAGTCAACGCCACCGATTTTGAGCCCCGTCACCTTGCTCTTCACGTCATCCAGCGATGAGAGAAAAATGATCGGGATATCGGTAGTTGCTGGATCGGATTTCAGGCGCGCGCAGGTGTCGAACCCGCTCTCACCCGGCATGAGTACGTCCAGCAGAATGAGGTCCGGCTGTTTCCGGCGGCTGATGTCATATGCGTCGGCGCCATTGTCCGCCGCCAGCGTCTGGAATCCCTCCGAATCCAGCACCCCCTGGACGAGTTCCAGATTGGTGGCCGTGTCGTCCACCACCAGAATGACCGGCGCTTCCATCAATTTCTCTCGCCTGCCGGAGCACCGTCTCCGCCCTGATCCAGCCATCGATCGACCGCTTCCCGGCGAAAACGCCAGTGCCGTCCTACTTTGTGGCAGGGAATTTTTCCTTCCGCCGCCAGACGGTAAAGAGTGGATTTCGGAACCCTCAGGTACAACGAGAGCCGATCGATATCGAATATCTGTTCTTGGTCAACCACTATCGACACTATCGGCTGAGATCCGTTATTGCTTTAGCGCGGAGATCAAGAAATGCGCGGACGGGCGTGCACATATGGCAGGAAACGCACGGCGAGTGAAGCACGCGGCCGACCTAAATCCTGCCTTTTGAAGAGCCTTGATCGCACCGGACCGGCGCCTTTCGCGAATTCGGACGGCACGAGACCTGCTACTGAATATTCGGTCCGTAATGGGAATGGTGGCTAACCTCACATCGCTCATCGGCGCGGAAATGCTCAAGGAAGGAGGGGCGGCATTTCGTGTCTGGGCACCTCACCGGGAGCGGGCCCAGGTCATACTCGAGTCCGGTCCGGGGGCGCCGGCCGAAGTCGAGCTTCAATTGGAAGACGGATTCTTCTCCGCAACCGTCGCCGGTGCCGCGGAGGGCACGCTCTACCGGTTTCGCCTGAACGGCGAATCGCTCTACGCGGACCCCGCCTCGCGCTTTCAGCCGCACGGGCCCGACGGCCCGTCGGAACTGATCGACGCCCGGAAGTTTCCGTGGACCGACGCCGAATGGGACGGAGTTCAGCCGCCTGGTCAAGTGATCTACGAACTTCATGTCGGAACCTTTACCGAAGAAGGGACCTGGGAATCCGCCCGGCGGGAATTGCCAGAGTTGGCAAAGGCCGGTATCTCGGTCGTCGAGATCATGCCGATTGCCGACTTTCCCGGTCGCTTCGGGTGGGGCTATGACGGTGTGCATCTGTTCGCGCCCACCTGGCTTTACGGCCGGCCCGACGACATGCGGCGATTCGTGGACGACGCGCATCGGGTGGGAATCGGCGTGATCCTGGATGTGGTTTACAACCACGTGGGTCCGGAAGGCAACCACTTGAAGGAGTTTTCACCCGATTATTTCACCGATGCGTACCGCAACGAGTGGGGAGAGGCCATCAACTTCGACGGCCCGAATTCCGGGCCGGTCCGGGAGTATTTCATCGCCAACGCTGCTTATTGGATTCGCGATTTCCATTTGGATGGCTTGCGGCTGGATGCCACCCAGCAGATCTTCGATAAGTCAGGCGAACACATCGTGGCAGCGCTGGTGAAGGCCGCGCACGAGGCGGCCGGCGCGCGCAAGATCTTCATGGTGGCGGAGAACGAGCCCCAGGACACGCGCCTCGTGCGGCCGCCTTCCGCCAACGGCTACGGAGTTGACGCGTTATGGAACGATGATTTTCACCACAGCGCGATGGTGGCAATGACCGGCCGCAACGAAGCTTACTATACGGACTATTTGGGGCGGCCACAGGAGTTCATATCCGCCGTCAAACACGGGTACCTCTTTCAAGGCCAGCGCTATAAGTGGCAGAAGCAACGGCGCGGCACGCCGACTCGCGGGTTGACTCCGCTTCACTTCGTGAACTATATCCAGAATCACGATCAGGTCGCCAATTCGACCGCCGGCTTAAGGGCGCACATGCTCACCAGTCCGGGGCGCTACCGGGCGATGACAGCCCTGTTGCTGCTCGCGCCGGGTACGCCCATGCTCTTTCAAGGCGAGGAATTCGCTTCCTCAAAGCCTTTCTACTATTTCGCCGACCATAACCCCGAACTGGCCAAGGTCGTGCAAAAAGGAAGATCGGAGTTTCTCTCGCAGTTCCGCAGCATGGCCAACAAGGAAACCTACGAGGCGCTGCCCGATCCGGGGAATCCAAACACCTTCCAGAAGTGCAAGCTGGACTCTTCCGAACGCGAGCGCCACGCGCATTCCTACAACCTCCACAAAGACCTGATCCGCCTTAGACGCCAGGATGCCGTGTTCTGCACGCAAGGTCGAAATGGTCTCGACGGAGCGGTGCTCGCGGACGAGGCGTTCGTACTGCGCTTCTTCGGCGAAGACTGCGAAGACCGCCTCCTGATAGTGAACCTCGGCCGGGACCTGCTGCTGGACCCGGCGCCGGAACCGCTGCTCGCGCCGCCGGACGGACGGCAGTGGAACCTGCTCTGGTCGAGTGAAGACATTCGCTATGGCGGCACGGGAAGCTATTCGCCGGATACCGAAGAAAACTGGCGAATTCCCGGGCATGCCGCGGTTGTGGTGGCGCCCGCTCCCCTTGATGCGCCTCTGGAGGATCGAACCGATGCTTGAGCCGGTGCGTGTGCTCCCTCGCCGCACAGTTCTCGATCCCGATGCCGACCCGCACCTGAATGAAGAGTGGCTGCTGACCAACGGAATTGGAGGCTACGCTTCGGGAACTGTGAGTGGTGTGATCACACGGCGGTACCACGGGCTTTTGATAGCAGCCCTGCCGAACCCTCATGGAAGGACGATGATGCTCGACGCAGTTTCCGAGCGCTTGCGCGCCGGCCTGGACGTGGTCTATGCCGGCATCCCGGAATTAACCGGTGCCAAGCCCGGCGAAACACTGATGGTCTCGGAATTCCGGCTGGAGGGCGGACTGCCGGTCTGGCGCTACGCGTCGGATCACTTCGTGATGGAAAAGCGGCTGATCATGCCCTTCCGGCAGAATACCGTGTATATCTTATACACGCTCCTCGAGCCGGCCGGACCGGTGCGATTGGGGATCCGGCCGGCACTGCATTTCCGTCCGCATGATTCGGTGGTGAATGTCGGAGACGCGCAGCGGTACGTGGTAACGGCGCACGAAGGCCGCTATGAGATTTGTGGCGGCTCCGACCTGCCGCCATTACGGATGCTCGTCTATGGCACTTCGCCTGCCCTTTCCTTCGATCCCCGCCTGAACGCGTCGGTATTCTACTCCGCGGAAAGCAATCGCGGCTACGAATCCCACGGGTGGTTGTGGAGCCCCGGGTACATCCGATTGGACCTGTCGCGCGATAGCCCGGCGGCGCTGGTAGCGTCGACCGAGGATTGGGACACCATCCACGCACTCACGCCGCAGCAGGCCTTCAGTGCCGAGATGGAACGGCGTCGCCTCCTGCTTCGCGTGGCGACCGCCTCGGCCGGAGACTCCGCCATGCCGGAACTGGTATTGGCGGCCGATCAGTTTCTCATCACGCCGATGGGTCGGCCGGAGGATGCGGCGCGGGCGCGCGCGTCCGGAGACGAGATCCGCACGGTAATCGCCGGCTATCACTGGTTCACAGATTGGGGCCGGGATACGATGATCAGCCTCGAGGGCCTGGCTCTGTGTACCGGACGGCGGCACGAAGCCGGTTGGATTCTTCGCACCTTCGCTCACTACATCCGCGATGGATTGATTCCCAACCTGTTCCCCGAAGGCAAAAAGGAAGGTCTGTATCACACCGCGGACGCGACCCTGTGGTTTTTTCACACCTTGCAGCGCTACCTGGAGGCCACGGACGACCGCCCTCTGCTCTACAGCCTTCTCCCCAAAATCACGGAGATCATTCGCTGGCATCTTCGCGGAACGCGCTTTGGCATCCACGTGGACCCGGCCGACGGATTGCTGGTCCAGGGCGCAAAAGGGTATCAACTGACATGGATGGATGCCAAAGTTGGCGACTGGGTGGTCACACCGCGCCGCGGTAAGGCGGTCGAGATCAACGCGCTCTGGTACAACGCACTGGTGCTCGCCGAACGCTGGCTCGAAGAGGAAAGCCAGGACGTGCCATCGGAGTTTCGGGAAGCCAAACAGCGGGCGCGCGAATCGTTCAATCAACGTTTCTGGAATGCCGCCAAAGGATATCTGTTCGATGTGGTCGATGGCGAGCAGGGCGGCAACGATGATTCCTGCCGCCCCAATCAGATCTTCGCGGTCTCGCTGGATTATCCCGTCTTGTCGGAGCAGTACTGGATGCCGGTGGTGCAGGTGGTAAAGGACCGGCTGTTGACGCCGCGCGGACTGCGATCTCTGGCGCCCGGAGAACCGGATTTCAAGGCCAAATACTATGGCGACCTGCGCGCGCGCGATGCCGCATACCATCAGGGGACGGTGTGGGCATGGTTGATCGGTCCTTTCGTGGACGCGTGGTTGCGGGTTCACCCTGGAGACGTAGCCGGCGCGCGCCAGTGTCTGGAGGGTTTGGTCAGCCATCTGGGGCAAGCCTGTATTGGTTCCATCAGCGAGATTTTCGATGCCGAGCCGCCATACACACCGCGCGGCTGCATCGCGCAAGCCTGGAGCGTGGCGGAACTATTGCGCGCCTGGGTCAAAACCGCGCCAAAAGTCACCGGCCCGCCATCGATTTCAAAAACCGCCTGACGCCTGCCGGCAGCATCTTACCGAGCTTACGATTCCGGCTGCGCGCCAGCAGCCGCTCAATGGCCCTTCGCAAGCCGGGATCGCTTATCCCGCGGCTAATCTCGACCCATTGCCTGACTAACTCGTTCTCCGTGCTGTCAACCCCATCGATTTTTTCTTTCAGATGCCCCGGTGGAAAAGTTTCGAGACATTCCAGGGCACCCGACACCGCGAATTCCGCCTGGGTTCGTACGCATTTTTCACAATAACCGCAATTCAGACCAGACGATCCATTTTCCCAGCAGACCCGCAGATATTTATGGACAAGTCTGGAGCCGGAGATAAACCTTACTTTTTCCAGCCGCGACAGATGGCAGCCGTCATTGACGATCTGAACGGCGCTGGAACTCCACAGTGGGTCGATCCGCTGGTTCGATCCCCATGGCGGCGGCACATCGGAACTGGCAAGAAAGACTCTCCCGAAATGCCTGTCAAGCAGATGGGCAACGCCCGCCAGCGCCGCGACATGTGTGATTTCCCACGAGACACGGCTGAACACCTCGTTGTCACGCAAGTTAGTTGTCACATGCACGGTTTCGATTTTGCATGCCTGCGCCACTTGATCGACCCAACATTTTGCCTGGGCCCAGCGTCCGGCATCGGATAACGGAATGTCAAAGCCATGTACGAGAATCAAGGATTGGATCTCGGACGGGTGCCGGAGAAGGCTGCAAAAAGAGTCTACCCCGCCCGTAAAGAAGAGCGCCGCCCTGGACGATGCCGGCCGCGGTCCCCGGGACATATCGAGTAAGAACGGCTTTCTGTCTTTCCATCCCCACCACTGGCTGGCGACGGTAGCCAGCTTAGTCATGTTCTCCACAAAAGTTCTATCTGCAAGGCAGTCCGCAACCACGGTGTCTCCGTTCGCTAACGCCGGAAAAAACGCAGCTGCCAGCACCGATTCCACATTTAAAGCCATCGGCGCGTCGGATTCCACGAAATATTCCTGGTCTCCGAGGTATGCGCGAACCCGCATCTCCGGTTCCAAATGCATTTTCAGCTTCATCGTATGTGACACGGCTTGCGGCATGGATTATACTGAGTGCGATCTTAGCACATACCGTAAATGCCATCGAGACAATGTATAAACCAGTCCAGGAGTAATGTATGCCCACGATAACCATTTGCACAGGCAAATTACACCGGGTAAATGTCACAGGAGCCAAACTCGATTATGTGGGGAGCATCACAATCGGTCCCGAACTTATGCAAGCTGCCGGAATTATAGCGGGACAGCTGGTACACATAAATGGGCTGGAGACGGGCCATCATTGGGAAACATACGCTGTCAGTGGCAAAAAGGGGGAAATCTGCCTGAACGGTCCGCCCGCACGGCTTTTTCAGCCGGGCGACCGGGTGATCATCTTGTCTCTGGCGCAATGCACCATGGATGAGGCCATCGAAGCCGAGCACAGAGTTGTGTATGTCGATGGAAGAAATAACATCACCGGTGTGGACATCCAAAAAGCGAAAGATCTTACCGGTCACAAGAAACCGAAGGTCAAACAGGTTTCCGCCGGGAACCCGTAACTTCAGCCTGCCGCGGACCGTTCGGCGCGCGCCATTGAGTACTACGCCTCACCTCCGGGTAATCTGTCGGCTGGAACACTCCTCCGGTGCGACTTATAACAATTCAAGCCAGGTCCGGAGTGGCTATAGATACAGGCCGTCGACAGGATATCCCGGGAGGTCCCTGGCGGCTTGTGCCTGGAGGTCCTGACAGAGCCGGGCGACCTGCTCGGCGGCTTTCAGAAAGCTGAAGGCTGCCTGAGTGTTCGGGCCATAGACGCTCACCACCACCTTGCAAAGTTCCCGCAGCCGGGCATTGATTGACCGCATTTCGGCGCCAAGTTCCCTATGCTCATCAAGCGTGAGGGGACCGGGCGCGGGTTGGCGCACACGGAAGCCGTCAAAAATCAGATCGTCGTGTGAGGTAATATCGCGATTTGCCACTCTGAGCCAGGATTCCGCGAACGTGCAACTTGCAGAAATATCAAGCGCCTAAGTCAGTTTATCATAGCCGCGGCGAGTCTTCGGACGGCCTCCTGAATCTTTCGTACATTCAGCGCCGAGTAGCCCAGTAAAAGAGCGGATGGCGCGGAAGCAGCACGATGGTAGTAAGCCGAGAGCGGCGGAGCAACGATGCCCGCGGCGGCCGCCCGATTGGAGATATCGCTATCATTCCAACCCGCCGGCAGCCATGCCAGGAGGTGCATGCCGGCATCGGCGCGCGAAACATCGAGCAACCCTCGCCAGTCGCGGTCCGCCGCCGAAAGTAGCGCCGCCTGCCGCTCGGCGTACAGCATGCGCATGCGGCGGAGGTGCCGCGCAAAGTGGCCTTCGGCGAGGAATTCGGCCACCACCGCCTGTGACGGTCCGGGAGGATGGCGGTCGGCCAGCGCTCGCGCCGCCGCGAACGCCTCCACGGCTCCGGCCGGCACCACCATATAGCCCAGCCTCAGGGCGGGGAACAGCACTTTGCTGAAGGTGCCGATGTAGATGACTCGTCCGGCGGTGTCGAGCCCTTGCAGTGCGGCGAGAGGACGCCCGGCATAGCGGAATTCGCTGTCGTAATCATCCTCGGCAATCCAGGCGCCGCGCCGCCGTGCCCAGGCAAGCAGCGCCATCCGCCGGGCCAGAGACATGGTGACGCCAAGCGGGTACTGATGCGACGGCGAAACGTACGCCAGTCGCGCCTCCGGAGCAAGTTGCTGGCCTTTAGAGACGCTGAGGCCTTCGCCATCCACCGGAACCGGCACGCAGCGGATGCCGGCAGCGGTCCAGGCGCCGCGCGCCCCGAAATAGCCGGGGTCCTCTACCCACGCGGTCTCCCCCGGATCGAGCAGGACGCGCGCCGCGAGGTCGAGCGCCTGCTGCGAACCGGAAGTGACAATCACCTGTTCCCAGCAACAATTGACCCCGCGGGCGGTACGTAGATAATCTGCGATGGTGCGGCGCAGCGGCGCGTGGCCGGCGGGAGCGCCATATGAGAAGAGGTCGAATCTGGATTGACGATATTGGCGCGCGGCGATGCGGGACCAAAGGTCTCGGGGGAAAGCATCGAGCGCGGGAATTCCCGGACGGAACGCGCAAGGGGAAGCGTCTTCGCGCGCCCCCGGAGCCACCGGCGTGGCGGCCAGCAGGCGCCCGCGTGCGGAAAGCCGCGGAACGGGCAGGCGCGTTCGCGCTGCGGCACCGGCCGCCGCGGAAACGTGCAGCAGTTCCTCGGGAAGTTCCTTTGCCACGAATGTGCCGGCGCCGGGGCGGCTTTCGATGTAGCCTTCCGCGAGCAGTTGATCGAACGCGCCGGCGACGGTATTGCGGGAGATCTCGAGATCGGCCGCGAGTGCACGCGTTGAGGGCAGGCGCTGACCCGCGGACAAACGGCCCGCGAGCACGGCAGCGCGAATTCCTTCGTACAACTGGCGGTGGAGCGGCTTGGCCGACCGCGGGTCGAGCGTCATGGAAAGTGGCACCATAAGATTTCGGCAAGTGGCTCTTTCGGTAGAGCCACTGGAACAGTATATTCGGAGTATGTCAACTCGCACCACCATTCAGAGGCACGCGGAGCGCGGCGTTCCGGACGAAGCTGCCGCGATCTTCGCGCAGGGCCACGTTGCGCACGTGGGCTTCGTCGAGAACGGCCAGCCGTTCGTCATTCCGCTGGGGTACCAGTTCAGCTCCGAGGCCCCGGACCGGATCTATTTTCACGGATCGATGAGTAGCCGCGTCATGCGGGTGATGGCTTCCGGCGCCCCGGTGTGCATCACCGTGACCCTGCTCGATGGCCTGGTGTACTCGCGGACAGCCTTCAATCATTCCATGAATTACCGCAGCGCCGTGTGCTTCGGCAAGGGACACAGGGTGATGGATGAGTCCGTTCAGCGCTCGGTTTACGAGACGATGGTGCGGCGGTACTTTCCGGGGCGGACGGAGGGCCGGGATTATTCCGCGCCCACCGAGGCCCAACTGGAATCCACCGCGCTGGTGGAAATCGCGATTGAAGAATGGAGCGCGAAGATGCGCACGGGTGGACCGTTGGGTCCGCTGGATGCCGTGGAGGACGCTCCCGGGACGCGGGGAGTGGTCGAATTGTAGCTTCTGGCGTTATTCCGTCCGGAGAGAGACGATGGGATCGACCTGCGTCGCGCGGCGCGCAGGAAAGTAACACGCCGCGAGAGCCACGGCGCAAAACAGCGCGGCAACCGCCAAAAACGTCGGCGCGTCGGTCGGTTTCACTTCGAACAGCAGGCTGGCTATCGAGCGCGCGGCGAACCAGGCGGCGGCAAAGCCGAGCGCGATGCCGGCCAGCGCCAGGGTCGAGCCTTGCGCGATCACTTGGCGCAGGATACTGGCCGGCTGCGCCCCGAGCGCCATGCGGACGCCGATTTCGGCGGTCCTCTGCTCCACGGAGTACGATAGCAGAGCATACAGGCCTACTAGCGATAAGAACAGGCCGATGGCGGCGAAAGCAGTTAGTAAGAAGGTCTCGAAGCGCCGTTCGGCCGTGGCGGCGGCGACTAACTCGCTTCCGGTGCGAACCGTGCCGATGGCGACCGCGGGGTCGATGTTGCGGACCAGCGCGCGCATGTCGGAAGCCAGGCGGTCGGGCGATATCGTGGTTCGCGCCACGATGTTGGCCGCCCATTGACCGTCCTGCAAGAGAGGTACATAGAATTGCATGGGCGGGGCAGTCTCCAGGCTATATTGCCGTACGTCCCCGACCACGCCCACCACCACCCGATGGCCGGTGGTATGAATCTTCTTCCCGAGGGCGCTCTGCCCCGGGAAGTATCTGCGGGCGAAACTGCGGCTGATGATGATGACGGGCTGAGTACCGGTCGTGTCGGCGCCGGTGAAGGAGCGGCCCTCGAGAATGGGAATACCCTCGGCGGCGAAGTACGCGGGAGAGACGTCACGCTGCTCGAAGAACGTCTTGTCATCGAAAGGATAGCCCTCTACTTCGATGGCGCTGAGAGATTGCCCGCCGCCCAGAGGCAGAAAGTTGGCAGCGGCGGCGGCTTCGACGCCCGGTAACCGCGAGGTTTCGTCGATCACCCGGCGGAAAAATGCCACCTGTCGCTCCGGGGTGTTATACCGGGCATCCAGGCGGATATCCACGCTGACAGTCGCGGCGGGAAGGAAGCCCTTGTGGACCGCCTGCAAGTTTAGAAAGCTGCGAATCAGCAGGCCCGAACCGGCGAGCAAAACAAACGTGAGCGCTACCTGTCCGATCATCAGTCCGCGATGCAAGTTAGAGGCAGTCCCGCGAACGGTGCGGCTGGCGGATCGCTTCATCACTTCGTGAATATTGCAGCGCGAGGCCGGCCAAGCGGGGAAAAGTCCGCACAGAAATACCGTCGCCAGGGACGTTCCCAGTGCGAACAACAGGACGCGGGCGTCGATCGAGGTCTCGTCGAGCCGCGGGATGTTGGCGGCGTGGAAATGAACCAGAAGCCGTATGGTGAGCCACGCCGCGAGCACTCCGAGCAGGCCTCCGGCGCCGGCCAGGCACAACGATTCGGTGGAGAGTTGCCGGATAAGCCGGCCGCGCGAGGCGCCGAGTGCGGCGCGCAGGCTGAATTCGCGGGCACGGCCGTGCATGCGGGCCAGCACCAGGCTGGCGACGTTGCTCGACGCGATCAGCAGCACCAGGAGCACGGCGGCCAGAAAAGTCAGTAGCGCATGGCGCGATCCGCCGGTGATTTCGGCGTCGAACGGGCGGATCAAGGATGTCGCACCCTGAAAAAACGGCGGGTGCAGCTTATCGACGCTGGCGACCATGGCAGCGATCTCGGCCTGCGCGCGCGGCAGCGTGACGCCGGGCTTCAGGAGTCCAATGGCGTAACCTGGGCCTTCGTCCCGCATGGCTTTTTCCTTGGGAGACAACGCCAGGGGCACCCAAACATCGGTGGCTCTGCCGCCGGCCTCCGCTGTTTCGAAGCTCTCGGCGCCATGTGGAAAGCGGAAACCAGCGGGCATCACGCCGATAATGCGGCGGGGCTTCGCATTGAACAGCACCTGTCTGCCGAGCACGTGCGGATCGGCGCCGAATTGCGATTGCCATAGGGCGTGGCTAATGACGGCGACGTTGTCGGAGCCCGGCCGGTCGTCATCGGGGCTGATGGCGCGGCCAAGTTCGGGCGCGAGGCCGAGCGTTTGGAAAAATTCGCCGGTGACTCGCGAAGTGCTGACGCGAATGGCGGTGCCATTCACAGCGAGGTTGGTGCTGTCAGCGGTGAAGATCGCGAGATGCGAGAATGAGCGGCTCTGGCTTTGCCAATCGTAGAAATCGGCATTGAACGGCCCCCAGGCTTCCAGCGGCACGCCGGTAATATGCGGGACGGGCTCGAATAGATAGACCAACCGGTCGGGATTGCGATACGGCAGAGATCGCAGCAGGACGCTGTTGACCAGGCTGAACACAGCCGTGGTGGCGCCGATTCCGAGCGCCAGGGTCACCACTGCCAGCGCGGCGAATCCGGGATTCTTGCGCAGCACGCGGAAGCCGAACGCAAGGTCCTGCACCAGCGAAGGAACCAGATTGGCGGCTCGGGCGTCCCGGCACGCCTCCATAGTTTGGGCGACCGGGCCGAATTCCATTTCGGCGCGGCGGCGCGCTTCCTCTGGCGCGATGCCGCGACCCGTCAAATCGGCGGCGCGAGCCTCCATGTGGGCGCGCATTTCGCGGTCCATATCGGATTCCATCCGGGAGGCGTGGCGCGTCGCGCGCCACCAGGATCGCAGGCGGGAAGCGATGCTCATATCTCCTCCGTCGTGGTGCTGAGAATGCTTGCCATCAGCCCGGCCATTTCGCTCCACTTTTCAGCTTCGCTACGAAGTTGGCGGCGGCCGGAGGGAGTCAACCGGTAATACTTCGCCTTGCGCTTGTTGTCCGATTCCCCCCATTCGCTGGCAATCAGCCCCTGATGCTCCAATCGGTAAAGCGCGGGGTACAGCGAACCTTGCTGGATCTCCAGCCGCTGGCTTGAGATTTGCCCGATCCGCAAAAGAACGCCATAACCATGCAGCGGTCCCAGCGAAAGAGCCTTGAGGATTAGAAGATCGAGTGTTCCTTGCAGGAGATCGAGGCGTTCCGGCATGAGTTCTCCTAGACGGTCAAGGAAAGCATATCAAGCCATGCCTAGACCGTCAAGGAGAGTCGGGGGAGCGGGAATTTGTAGAATGGATGGTTCTCTATGCGCCCGATCTTACTCTTACTGTTCACATCTATTACCGCCTTGCACGCGCAGACCAACGATGCCTGGAAGAAACTCGACTTCCTCACCGGCGACTGGGTTGGCTTCGCCGGCGAAAAAGACACGCCGCTCGGTCCGGGGCAGGGAGCTTTCTCGTTCACGCCCGAACTGAAAGGCAAGATCCTCGTGCGGAGGAACGCAGCGCATTACGATTCGGGCGCTCAGCACGACGATCTGATGGTGGTCTACCTCGACACCGATACGCCGCGAGCCATTTATTTCGACACCGAAGGGCATGTCATCCGGTACAACCTGACGTTCCCGGCCACCGGTCGCGCGGTGTTCGAATCCGATGGAACGCAACCGGGCCCGCGTTATCGATTGACGTATTGGATGGAAGGCGCATCGCTCAACGGGCAGTTCGAAGTGGCGCCGCCGGGCCGGCAATACCAGTCTTACATGAAGTGGACCTCCAAGCGGAAATAGGTTCGGAGTGTGCGGAAAAGGCCGCTCGATTTCCAGGGATTTCCCAGGCCGGTCTAAAAACGGTACAATGTACCTGAGTGGCGAGCTACCAGAGTGGGCGAAAGCCCACTTTTTTGTTGGCTTCCATGAATGTGTGACATGCAGGAAAAAGTGGCTGCTAAAGTCGAGGAAATCGCCCGTCGCGTGGCCGAGTCCGAGGGGATGGAGCTGGTCGAAGTGGAAGTCAAGGGCGGCGGTCAGCATCGCTTTGTCCGTATCTCGATCGATAAACCAGAGGGCGTAACCCACGGCGATTGCGAATTGGTTTCCCAGCAGGTGGGCACCATTCTGGATGTGGAAGACGTAGTTCCGGGGGGACGGTACACGCTCGAAGTGAGCTCTCCCGGGGTCGAACGCAAGCTTCTCAAACCTCAGGATTATCAGCGATTTCAGGGTAAGAAGGCCAGAATCAGTCTGCGCCAGCCGGTGGAAGGGCGGCGGAACTGGGACGGCACTCTCGCCGGGTTCGAGGACGGCGTGATTGCGCTCGAAACCGCGCCTGGGACCATTCAGCACTTTCCTTTGACCGGCGTCCAGAAGGCCAACCTGAAGTTCGATTGGTAACCCGCCGGAGACACTCAGCCAGAAACAAAACAAAGAGGGCACTTTGGAAACGATTTTTCAGTCCATCGAAATATTGAGCAAGGAAAAAGGTATCGACCCGCAGATCGTGCTGGACGCCGTAAAGGACGCCATGCTGATCGCCGCGCGGAAACATTACCGCACCAACGAAGACTACGTGGCGGACATGGATCCGAAGACGGGAGCGATTCAGTTGTATGCCGTCAAGAAGGTCGTCGAGGCGGTGGAAGATCCATCCCACGAGATCTCGCTCGCGGAAGCGCGCCGCGTGGCGCCCGGAGCCGAAATCGGTTCAGAAGTCCGCCTTTCCAAAAACACCGAGGCGCTCGGCCGCATCTCCGCCCAGACCGCAAAGCAGGTCATTTTCCAGAAGGTGCGCGAAGCCGAACGGGAGACGGTTTTCAATGAATATTCCGGCCGCACCGGCGAGCTGGTGAACTGCACCATTAAGCGCGTGGAGGGCCCGGATTATATCCTGGACCTCGGCAAAACCGAAGCCAAACTGCCCAAGAAGGAGCAGTCCCGCCTCGAAAGCTACAGCGTCAGCGACCGCGTGCGCTGCGTCATCAAGCTGGTGGATAAATCCAGCAAGGGACCGGGCGTTCTGGTGTCGCGTGCGGCGCCGGAGCTGGTGATGCGCCTGTTCGAGCAGGAAGTGCCGGAAATTTACGATGGCACCGTGAGCATCAAAGGTTGCGCCCGCGAAGCCGGCGAGCGGACCAAGATCGCCGTGCAGAGCCGCGATCGCGATGTCGATAGTGTGGGCGCTTGCGTGGGCATGAAAGGCATGCGCGTGCAGTCGATCATCCGCGAACTGCGCGGCGAGAAGATCGACATCATCGAATTCTCGGACGATCCCGTGGTGTTCGCTACCCATGCGTTGAGCCCCGCTAAAGTGAGCCGCATCAGCATCGTCGATCCGGTTGAGAAGCACATGGAAGTGATCGTCGACGATTCGCAGCTTTCGCTCGCCATCGGGAAAAAGGGGCAGAATGTCCGCCTGGCGGCCAAGTTGCTCGGCTGGAAAATCGATATCAAGAGCGAGGAAGAAAAGCGGCAGGAAGTGGAATCGCAGATGGCTGCCCTGGTGGCTCCCGGCGCGCCGGTTTCCGTGCTGCTGGAATACGGCTTGCCGGAAAACGTGGTGGAACGGCTGGTGGAAACCGGGATCGGGACCATCGAGAAGCTTGGCGGGATGACCCCCGAAGAGCTGGAAGAATTCGGGCAGGCGATGGTGGAGCAGATTCAGGAATCGGTGAACGCCTACTACAGCCAGTTCGAGGAGCCGGCGCCTCCGGACGCTGCCGTGGCGGAAGCCGTCGCGGTGGAAGTGGAATCCGCCGTGGAACCGGAACGGCCCGCGGAATCCGCGCACGCGGAGTCACAAACCGAGGCGGAAGAGTCTGGTAGGATGGAAGACGCGGGTTTTCCCACTCACAATCCGTCCGAAGGAACGGTTCCGGAAGGGACCGGACTGGACGAGGGCATCCCGGAAGGTAGCGGCGAATAAGCCGGTCCCCGGGCCTGTTGCGGGGACCGACCGCCTGAACGGAAGAGACTGATAGCTTTTCTATGAAGAAGATTCGCATCAACGAGCTGGCGCGCGAGCTGGAAGTCAAGGCTCACGAAATTCTCGATCGCCTCCCCGAACTGGGGGTGACGGAGAAAAAAACGCACTCCAGCTCCATTGACGAGGACGTCGCCATCAAGCTGCGCCGGTTGTACGGGTTCGACGTTCCCGATTTGCCGCCGGAGGCGGAGACGGTGGAGGAAAACCACCATGAAGCGCCGGCAGCGGTAGCGGATGCGCCGGCGCCGGCCGCGCCCGAAGCGCGGCCGCAGGTGGCCGAGGAACCCACGTCTCACGCTCCGGCGATGACCGCCGTCGAAGAGCTTCGGCCCGCCCCCGGTTCTGCCGCTCCCGTTCGCCCGCCGCTGGCGGGCCGGCCGATCCATCCCCCGATTTTGGGCCATGCGGTTCCGCAGCGGCCAATGCCGCCGACGATTTCTCCCACCCCGCCTCCGTCAACCCCTCCCGCACCGTCACCCATGCCTCCGGTTGCCGTGATCGCGCCCGGCCGTCCGGCGGCTCCCGTTGCGAAACCTCTGCCCGGACCTGCGTCTACGGCGCCGCGTCCCGGCCAGATTCTCTCCGGTCCCCGGCAGCCGATGCCGGGCGTGGCGCACACGGAAAGCGCCCGCATTTCCGGACCGGGCGCGCCGGTTCCCGGCCCGGTGACGCGGCCCACGATTGTCCAGCGTCCGCGCCCCGATATCCGTCCCGGTGCGCCGGTACAACCCGCGCCCGCCGGCGCGATGGCCGGCGCGCCCGCCGCCTCGCCAACCGCCAGAACCCTTGCCGGCCAGCCGGCAGTGCGTCCGGTAGTTCCCCCGCGCCCCGACCTGGTTGCCAAACTGGGCACCCCCGCGCGGTCGCCGATGCCCGGCGCTCCCGCGGCGCCCCGTCCCGGAGTACCGAAAGCGCCAAGCTCGCCCGTTCCGGGGCAGCCAATCTATCGCGGCCCGATCCGTCCTGGACAGCCCATGGTGGCGAAAACCGGCGTTCGGCCCGGACCGCCCGCCGGCCGTCCCGGTGGACCGCGTCCGCAGCATCCCACATCGCGCGCCCGCCTGGAGCCGGGGCTCGCGCCGCCGCCGGTAGAACCGGCGCGCGGGCGTCCTGGTGATAAGCGACCCACCCGCCAGCAGCAGCGCGAGCGCCAGGAAGAAGAGAAGATCCTTCAGCCCCAGCGCCGCCACGTAGTGGCCGGACCGCCGCCTATCAATCGCGAAATCACCATTTCCGAAGGCATCACTGTCAAGGAGCTTTCCGAAAAGCTGGACGTGAAGGCTGCCCTGGTGATGAAGAAGCTGATGGACCGCAGCATCTTCGCGACCATCAACCAGACTCTCGATTCCAAGCTGGCTACTGAAGTGGCCCGCGAGTTCGGCGCGTCGACGGCCACCGTCAGCTATGAGGAAGAGGCCATGCAGGCGGTGGAAGAGGCCGAAGACACCAAAGACCTGCTGAAGCGCGCTCCCGTGGTAACCATCATGGGCCACGTCGATCACGGAAAGACTTCGCTCCTCGACGCCATCCGCGAGGCCAACGTCGCCGCCCGGGAAGCCGGCGGCATCACTCAGCACATCGGTGCTTACCAGGTGGAGATGAATGGCAAGAAGATCGTGTTCATCGACACCCCCGGCCACGAAGCCTTCACCCGCATGCGCGCCCGCGGCGCCAAAGTCACCGATATTGTGATTCTGGTGGTTGCGGCCGACGATGGCGTCATGCCCCAGACCAAGGAAGCCATCGCCCACGCGCGCGACGCCAAAGTGCCGATCCTGGTAGCCATCAACAAGATCGACAAGCCGGATGCCCAGCCCGAACGGATTAAACAGCAATTGGCCGATAATGGCCTCCTGGCGGAAGATTGGGGCGGCGATGTGGTCATGGTGCCGGTATCCGCCAAGACCCACGAGAATCTCGATCTGCTGCTCGAAATGATCCTGCTCGTGGCCGATATGCAGGACCTGAAGGCGAACCCGAGCCGTCCAGCGATGGGCACGGTAATCGAAGCCCAACTCGATCGCGGTCGCGGTCCGGTGGCTACCGTGCTGGTGCGAAACGGCACGCTGGCGGTAGGCGATTTCTTCATCTGCGGCGCGGTGTTCGGCAAGGTGCGCGCCATGCAGAACGATCGCGGCGCGCAGATCCGCAAGGCCGAGCCCTCCACTCCCGTGGAAGTCCTCGGTCTCGATTCGCTGCCCGAAGCCGGCGACGATTTCCAGGTCGTGACCGATACCGCCAAAGCCAAGCAGATCGTGCAGTTCCGCGACCAGAAGGCGCGCGAACAGGCGCTGGCGAAATCCAGCCGCCTGACGCTCGAGCAGTTGCACCAGCAGATGGTAGCCGGCGAAGTCAAGGAATTGCCCATCATCATCAAGACCGATGTGGGCGGGTCGGCCGAGGTCCTCACCGAAACGTTGCAGAAGCTCTCCAACGACAAGGTGAAGGTGCAGGTGATCCATTCGGGCGTCGGCGCCATCAACGAGTCCGACGTGCTGCTCGCGTCGGCCTCGAACGCCATCGTCATCGGCTTCAACGTCCGGCCCGAACGCAACGCGTCCGCGCTGGCCGAGCAGGAGAAGGTGGATGTCCGCCTTCACACCATCATTTACAACCTTACCGACGAAATCAAGGCGGCCATGAGCGGCCTGCTCGCGCCGGTTTACAAGGAAGTATACCGGGGCAAGGCCGAGGTCCGCGACACGTTCCGCATCAGCAAGGTCGGCAACGTCGCCGGCTGCATGGTGCTGGATGGAATTATCACGCGCGATTCGGAAATCCGTCTTCTTCGCGACAACGTGGTGGTGCACACCGGCAAGGTGGGATCGCTGCGGCGGTTTAAGGACGATGTCAGCGAAGTGAAGAGCGGCATGGAGTGCGGCATCACCATCGAAAACTTCGGCGACGTCAAGCAGGGAGATGTCATCGAGGCTTTCAAGACCGAACGCGTGCAGCCCGAGGCTGCATGAAGAAATGGCAACGGTCGGCGTCCTGACTCTGGAATTGCGTCTGCAAAACGCGCACTCGCTCAAAGAGAAGCGGCACGTGGTGCGGAGCCTGAAGGACCGCTTGCGCCACAAGTTTAACGTTGCCGTCGCGGAAATCGATTATCAGGACCTCTGGCAGCGGGCGGCGGTGGCGGCGGTGACGGTTTCCTCGGACCACGAATTCGCCGAAAAAGTGCTCCGCTCGGTGGAGAACGAGGCCGCGGAAATGCTCGGCTCGGAGCTGGCCGCAAGTTCGGTAGAGTGGCTGTGTTGAACGGCTGGGTTTAGGAGTTAGGGGCTGGGAGTTAGGAGCTAGGAGCTTGGAGGCTGCGAGCGAGGCGTTAGAAGCGGCGGTAGCGCGGCAGGTTCGGACCGTTCGGTTGTTCTCCTGACTCCTGGCTTCTAACTCTTAACTCCTGACTTGGTTTTCATGGACGAACGTCGTACATTGCGGATCTCCGAAGCCGTGAAGGAGGAGCTTTCAGAAATCATCGGCTTCGAAACCAACGACCCTCGCTTGACGGCGGTGGAAGTGACCGACGTGCATGTCAGCCCCGACGGGCGGCATGCCAACATCGTGGTGGTCATCCGCGGCACCGAAAAGGAAGTCCGGGAGTCTCTGGCGGCCCTCGACCATGCGCAGGGGTACCTGCGCCACGAATTGGCGACCCGTTTGAGCCTGCGCCACGTCCCGGAATTGAAGTTTCATCAGGATAAGAATCCCGACGTCGAGAGCCGGATCGATTTTCTGCTCCGGAGGGCGAAAAAATCTCGCCGGAGCACCGAAAATTAGCCCCAAAATGAAACAGAACGTGCTACGTTTGTTTCTGTTAGCGGCTCCGGCTGCTGCCTGGCAAACCGGGCGTTCGGCGCACCAAACGCCACAGCCCGGCGCGGCAGTCGAACATCGGCCAGAGGAAATTTGCGTGTTCTTCAGCGAAGACAGGATGGATCAGCCATGCGCGTGGCTCCAATGACGAGCCGATTTCTGGATGCTTGCCGCCGCCGGCCCACGGATGTGAGGCCGGTCTGGTTTATGCGGCAGGCGGGACGGTATATGAAGCAGTATCGCCAGATCCGCGAGCGGCACGGCATTCTGGAGATCTGCAAACGGCCCGATCTGGCGGCGACTGTCACGTTGCAGCCAGTCGAAATGCTCGACGTGGACGCGGCCATCATCTTTGCCGACCTCCTGCTGCCTATCGAACCCATGGGCCTGAAGCTGCGCTATGAGAAGGGCGAAGGGCCGGTGATCGGCAACCCCGTACGCACCACCGACGACGTGGATTCGCTGTCCACGACCAACACCGACGAGCTCGGATACGTCGGCGAAGCGATCCAGCAGGTGGTCCGGGCGCTCGCGGGTAAGGTTCCCGTGATCGGGTTCGTTGGCGCGCCTTTCACCATGGCCAGCTACATGATTGAAGGCGGGGCGTCGCGCAATTTCATCCGCACCAAGCGCATGATGTACAGCGACGAGACCCTCTGGCGCCGCCTGATGGGCAAAATCGTCGACGTCCTGGCGCCCTTTGCTCATTTGCAGGTGGCCTCCGGCGCGCGCGCCATCCAGGTATTCGACAGTTGGGTGGGAGCGCTCGGATCGGACGATTACGTACGCTTCGCCGCGCCTTATTCGCGGGCGCTGATCGAACGCATCCGCTCAACCGGTGTGCCGGTGATTCACTTCGGAACCGGCGCTTCGGGCTTCTTCAAGGAGCTCCATGCCGCCGGCGGAGACGTGATGGGCGTGGACTGGCGCATCAACATCGACCAGGCATGGATGGACATCAGCTATCGCTCGGCCATCCAGGGAAATCTCGACCCGGTGGCGCTGTTCGCTCCGCTTCCGGAATTGCGCACCAAAGTTCAGGAACTGCTGAAGCGCACGGGCACCCGCCCCGGGCACATCTTCAATCTCGGGCACGGCATTCTGCCGGAGACGCCAGTGGATCATGTGCGCGCCGTGGTCGAAATGGTCCGCGAATTCAAACCGTAGGTCTACACTGGGCCGCGATCAGCGGGAGCGGTAGTTTCAGTATGATAGTGGGGCGTGCCTAGCAATCCTTTCATCATTGGGGCCGGGATCTCGGGACTCTCCACGGCGTACTATCTCTCCAAAGGCGGAATGCGGTCCACCATTCTGGAATCGCGCCCGCGAATGGGCGGCGTGATCCAGACGGATCGCGTCGATGGCTGCACCCTCGAAGCTGGTCCCGACAGTTTCCTCTCCATCAAGCCTGCCGCGCTCGACCTGATTCGCGACCTCGGACTCTCCGACCAGGTCATCGGCTCGAACGATCACCTGCGCGTCACTTTCGTGCGCCGCCACGGCAAGCTCGTGCCGCTCCCGGACGGCCTGATGATGATGGTGCCCACTAAGATCATGCCCTTGGTTAGTTCAGACTTAATCGGCTGGCGTACTAAGTTGCGCATGGGTTTTGAGCTTCTGCGCCGGCCCAAGAGTAAGTCCGACGACCAGTCGGTGTCCGATTTTATTACCAGCCACTACGGGCGTGAGGCTGTGGATTACCTCGCGGAGCCGCTGCTCTCGGGTATCTATGGCGGCGATCCGGGCGCGCTCAGCGTAAACAGCGTGCTGCCGCGGTTCGTCGAAATGGCAAAGCAGTACGGAAGCCTCACGCGCGGCGTGCTGGCGGAGCGCGAGAAGGCCCGCAAGAACGGCGCCCGCAGCGCGACTCCGCCGCCGCTTTTCAGCACCCTCAAGGGCGGCTTGGGCCAGATGGTGGATGCGGTCAGCGCCGCCATCCGCGGTAAGACGCAGGTCTGGCAGACGCGGGTCCAGCGGGTGGAACGCAAGGATAATGTCTTCCGCGTCAAAATGAATAAGGATTGGGTAACTACCGATAAACTCGTAGTAGCTTGCGAAGCGCACAGCGCCGCGGCGATTCTGGCCGGCGTGGACCCGCGCCTCTCCGAGTTACTCGGCACGGTGGATTACAGTTCCGCGATGACCGTGGCGCTGGCATTCCAGGCGGCCGATTTCGAGACTCCGCCGGTGGGGTTCGGATTCCTGGTGCCCAAAAAAGAGCGCCGGCGCGTGATGGCCTGCACCTGGGTGGGAACCAAATTCTCTTATCGCGTCCCGGAAGGCAAGATCGTGGCGCGCTGCTCGCTGGGCGGGGCTTCCGACGCCGCCGCCCTCGAGGAATCGGACGATGCCATCATCGCCGCCGTTCTCGGCGAACTCGACGAAATCGCCGGAGTGAAGGCCAAGCCGCGGTTCACGCGCATCGCGCGCTGGCCGAAATCGATGGCGCAATACACCGTCGGCCACGCCGCTCGCATGGCCGAGCTTCAGGAGCGCCTGAAAGCCATCCCCGGCCTTTACCTTGCCGGCAACGCATATAGCGGGATTGGCGTTCCCGATTGCATTCGCATGGGCCGTTCGGCGGCGGAAGCGATTCTGAAATCGTCGAAGGCGTAATCACTCGTAATTCAGCGCCGTCACCGGATCGACTCGCGTAGCGCGCCGCGCCGGATACCAGCTCGCCACAATGGCAATCGCGATCCACGCCAGGCTGGCGCCGGCGAAAGCGGCGGGGTCGAATGGACTCAAGCCATAAAGAAATCCACGCAACAATCGAACCGTAGCGGCGCTGAGCAGCAATCCAACCGCGATCCCGATCGCCGTAATCCGGAGCGCGTGCGCCAGCACCATCCATTGCACATCGAGCGGCGCCGCGCCCAGCGCCATCCGCACGCCGATCTCCCGCGTGCGCTGCGCCACCGAACACGCGACCACTCCATAGACCCCAATCGCCGCCAGCACGATGGCGAGCAGCCCCACGAATCCCAGCAGCGATGCCTGCCACCTGGCCTCCCACAGGGATTCAGCGATCGCATCGTTCAGCGTGCCGCTGTCGTAAATGCGCAAAGTGCCGCCCTCCCGCTGGGCGACGTCCAGGATCGGTTTGAGCCATTGACGCGGATCGCCTTCCGTTCGGACGATGAGCGACAAATCAGACGCGGTATCCTGCCGGCGCGGAACATAGTAGAGCGGCTCCGGGTCCTCGTCGAGGCTCTCGTACTTCGCGTCGCGTGCCACACCGGCGACAACCGCCAAGCCGCTACAAAGCCAGACTGTCTGGCCGAGGGGATCTTCATGCGGCCACCAGGTTCGCGCCAAGGTCTGATTGACGATCACTTCCAGCGTGTTGCTGTCTGCACTCGAAAACCCCCGCCCGCGCAGAATTGGGATGTCCATCAGGTCGAAGTAGTTGGGATCAACGCTGTTGGCACGCACGTGATTCGTCTGCGGCCGGCGCGTGGGCGAAGCACAACCGTAGCCCGGACGCGGGAACACGCGCCAGGCAAGTGTCGCGTCACGAACACCCGGCACTTCCCGCGCCTGCTCCAACAAATGCGAGTAGAGTTGCGGCGTTGCCTGGCGGTCGAAATCGGACCTGCCCGAAAAATGTACGTACAGGCGGTGGTCCGTCGCAAAGCCGGGATCGATGTGCTCGACCCGCGTCAGTGCCCGTAGCAGCAGACCGGTGGCAACCAGCAAGGTCAACGAAAGCGCCACCTGTACGACGGGGTAAATCTCGCGCTGGCGGGAGTTGCGGGCATCGGCGCCCTTCATCGCCGGATGCAAGCCGCGACGGCCATTCGCCAATGCCGGCGGCAAACTGAAGAAAATGGCGCAGAGGCCGCCGGCCCCCGCCAGAAAAAGCGCCACGCGCCAATCGATCCCCAGGTTCAAGCCGCGATACATAGCGATGGGAAGCGAGGGCAGAAGGAGCCCCAGCACGCGGCCGCTGGCATATCCGAAGACCAAGCCCAGCAGCAGACCTCCCGCCGCCAGGACTAGGCCTTCGGCGATCGTTTCGCGGAAAAGCCGCAGGCGGCTCGCGCCCAGCGCCTGCCGGACCGCCATCTCGCGCTGGCGCACCGTGGCTCGCGAGAGCAACAGGTTCGCCACGTTCACGCACGCGATCAGCAATACCATTCCGGAGATGGCGGCAAGCAGAGTCACGACTGGCACGAAAAAGGCTTTCCGCGAACCGGAAGCGAAACCTGCGCGAGGTTCTACCAACACGCCGGAGGCGATCTCTTCGTTTCGCGGGTCGGAGGCGCGCAGCCTCGCCGAGATCACGTCCATTTCCGCCTTCACACCGGCTGGCGTCGCGCCCGGCGCCATGCGCGCCACCAGATCGGGCAGGGCGACCCGTGAAACGGGCCGCAGCGGGATCCACGCGTCAACCATTATGGGAGGCATCGAGGAAACAAACTCTGGCCGGGCCACCCCGGTAATCACAAAGGTGCGGTTGAGAAAGATTCGAACCCGCTTCCCGATTACCCGCGGATCGGACGCGAAGCGCGATTTCCAGAGACGATAGCTGATGATCGCCGGCGGTTCGGGATCGGCTTCCGATCCTGGCGTGAACCATGCGCCGAGCGACGTTCCGAGGCGCAGCACCTGGGCGTAATTCGAAGACACGCCCTCGATGCTGGCGTCAAACCCGGTGCTTCCGGTCTCCATGGAATCGGAGAAAAACAGAACCGCAGCGGCCTGCACCGTGTGCAGGTCGTTGCGGATGCTGAAATACTCCTGCCAGTTGCAGAAATGGCCGCCCTGCCGCCGGATGGTAACCATCCGGTCCGCCTCCGGCACCGGCAGCCTGCGGAAATAGAGGCTGTCGAGAAAGCTGAACAGCGTGGCGTTCACCCCGAGCGCCAGCGCGAGGCACACCATCGCCGTGAGCGCGTAGCCGGGATTGCGGCGCAAGCGGCGAAAGGCGCGGCTGAAATCGGTGCCGATGCCGGGGATGGAGCGCCGCCGGTAAAGCGAGACGCGCACGGCCAGACAACTCAGCACCTGCCCCCAATACCACAGACGGCTGGCTCCGCGCGCGGCAAAAGTCTCGCGCAGGTCACCCGCCACCGCGTCGCTATCGCGCCCTCCGACGAGCCGTCGCAGAAGCCATTCGGCGAGCTTCGGGGGCTCAGACATGCAGCCCCTCCCACATGCGATCAAAAACGGCCTTCGACCCCGACAGCGCCTCCAGCCCGGCGGGCAGCAGCCGGAAATATCGTTTCGATCGCCCTCCGCGCTGCGCCGTCGGGTCGGCAAACCAGGAGTGCACCAGGCCCTTGGCCTCCAACCGGTCGAGCGTGGCATACAGCGCGCCCACGGTCACTTTCCGCCCCGCTCGGCTCTCGATTTCCGCGCGGATGGGAACGCCGTAGGCTTTTTCTCCCAATCGCAGAACGGCCAGCAGAACAATCTGCTCGAACTCTCCCAGATAGATTGGTGGCATTTGGTTTACTCGTAATTCAACGCTGTCACCGGATCGACGCGCGTGGCCCGCCGCGCCGGATACCAGCTCGCCACGATCGCAATCGCAATCCAGGCGAAACCCGCTGCGGCGAAAGCTACCGGGTCGAACGGGCTCAAGCCATACAAAAATCCGCGCAGCAGCCGCACCGTGAAGGCGCTGAGCAGCAATCCCACTGCGATCCCGATCCCCGTAATCCGCAGCCCGTGCGCCAGGACCATCCATTGCACATCGAGCGGCAATGCGCCCAGCGCCATCCGCACGCCGATCTCCCGCGTTCGCTGCGCCACCGAGCAGGCCACCACTCCATATACCCCAATGGCAGCCAGCACGATGGCGAGCAGCCCCACGAATCCGAGCAGCGATGCCTGCCACTTCACTTCCCAGAGCGACTCAGAGACGGAATCGTCTAGCGTCCCGGTCCGATATATCCGCAGATTCGCGCCGTTCCGCTCGACCAGCGAGACCAGCGGCTGGATCCACTGCCGCGGATCTCCCGCCGTCTGCACGACGATCGTGTAGAAGCCGTTGCCGCGATCTTCGAAGCGCGAGAGATAGTAGAACGGCAGCGGCCCTTCGCCCAGCGACTGATACTTGGAGTCGCGCGCCACACCGATCACCGTGCCCATCTGCGCTTTCTCATCGGAAGTGCAGTCGGCCGGGAACCAGAGCCTCTTGCCCACCGGGCCCTGTCCCGGCCAAAACATCCGCGCCATGGTCTCGTTGACCACGACGTGCGGCGCATCGGTGAACGAGCCCGACGGAGCGAAGCCGGAGCCCTTCAGGATGGGAATGCGCATGATCTCGAAGTAGCTGGGATCAACCAAATCGCTCGTGAGGTCGCGCGGCTTCTCGCCCTCCGCGGCGGCCGCACAGCCTCCCCCGGAGTTCGGGAACACGCCCCATGCGGCGGTTGCACCCTCCACCCCGGGTATCCGGCGCGCCTGGTCCAGCAATGCCGAGTACAAGGACGGATTCTGATCCATATCCCGAACACTGACGTACCCGCGATGGTCCGATGCGAAGCCGGGGTCGAGATGTTGGACACGGTCGAGCGCGCGCACCAACAGGCCGGTGGCAACCAGGAGCGTGAGTGACAGCGCCACCTGCGCGATCGAATAAAACGATCGGTGGCGCGAGTTCCGGACATCGATTCCCTTCATCGCCGGGCTCAAATTGCGGCGGCCGTTGGCGAATGCCGGCGGCAGGCTGAAGAGAACCGCGCACAGCACTCCGGCCGCTGCCAGGAATCCCGCCACGCGCCAGTCGATTCCCAACCGCAGTCCCTGATACATTGCCACGGGTTGCGACGGAAGCAGGAACTCCAGGGCGCGGCCGGTCCAATATCCGAGGAACATACCAAGCATCAGCCCTCCGGCTGCCAGCACCAGGCCTTCCGCCAAGGTCTCGCGAAACAGGCGCGCGCGGCTCGCGCCCAGCGATTGCCGGATGGCCATCTCCCGCCGGCGCACCGCCGCCCGCGAGAGCAGCAAGTTCGCGACGTTCACGCAAGCAATCAGCAGCACCACCGCCGACACCGCCATCAGCAGCGTCAGAATCGGCATCACAAAGTCGCGCTCGAAGCGAAAGAGGAAGCCGGTACGAGGCTTCACGACTACCGGCGAAGCCAGCCCTTCGTTTTGCGGATCGCTGGCCCGCAGCCGGGCCGAGACAACCCTCATTTCCGCGCCGGCTTCCTCGAGCGTCGCACCCGGAGCCAGCCGCGCAACCAGGTCCGTGCCCGCGCCGGAAGCCCGCATCGGCACCCACACGTCCCGCAAGGTGGGCGGGAACGTTCCGCTGAACTGCGCCGTGGCCACACCGATTATCCGGTAGGAGCGATCGGTGATGCGCAGTTGCCTGCCTAACACGTCCGGGTCGCCGCCGAGCCGCGTCTTCCAGAATCGATCGCTGATGACTACCGGCGGTTCTCCCGCGGATTCGGAATCCGGCCCAAACCACCTGCCAAGCTCCGTGCCCACGCCCAGCACCTGCGCATAATTGAGCGAAACCACTTCCGCCAGGACCGTATACTGCCGGCTTCCCAACTCCACCCAGGTGCCCGACCCTATGGCCGCCGCCGCCTTCACGGTGCGCAGGTCGCCGGCGAAGGCGAAGTACTGCCGCGACGTGCAGAATGGCGCGCGCTCCCGCCCGATCGACACGATCCGCTCGGCGCCCGGCACCGGCAGCTTGCGGAAATAGACGCTGTCGAGAAAACTGAACAGTGTGGCATTCACCCCGAGCGCCAGCGCCAGGCAGAGCATCGCCGTGAAAGCATACCCCGGATTGCGCCGCATGCGGCGCAGTGCGCGGCTGAAATCGGTGCCGAAGCCTGGGAGCGCGCGACGGTAAGACGATAGCCGCACCGTCAGGCAGCTCAGCACCTGTCCCCAATACCAGACGCGGCTCGCTCCCCGCGCCTCAAAGGTCTCCCTCAGGTCGCCCGCCACGGCATCGGCGTCGCGGCCGCCTACCAGTCGTCTCAAGAGCCATTCAGCGAGTCTTGGCGGATCCGGCGGCAGCATTTGTTCTAGATAGTAGATTAAATGTCGGCGGACGTCAATAGGCGCTGCCCTTGTTCGTGATATTGAAGAAAAGCGATTCTCGCGCGCACCCGAATTCACCGGGATTAATCGAGGAATCGCCCCGCGCTCAATTCTCGAGGGGTTTTTCGGCGCGATCGATCACAAGAACCTCGACCGATCCTTTCTGCGGCTCGAGTTTCAATCCGAGCTGTTGTTGAACCGCCCCGAACAGATCAGCGAGTCCGCTTTCCTCTGCGGCTTTCGCTTGGTCGGGTGGCGGGCTGAACCCTACCCGGTCATCGGGCGTCCAATCGAGGGTGATGTCGTATTTTCCTGTCAAACCGGTTTTGTCCACTACCTTGTTACGCAGAACAGTCGACAACGAGGTTGCGAGGTAATCGGCGGACACACTGCTGCCCCTAAACTTTTTGCGCGTTCCCCACCCCTGGCCACAGTTGGGCTTTCCAGAGGCCTCGGCGGGTTTAGTCGGGTCTGGCGGCGTGCAACTGCCTTCCTCCGATTCCACCATCCCGGTCCCGAGCTTCCGATCCTTGTGAGCGAGGACGAGCGCGTAGACACGAGACTCCCGCATTTCGCGATGAAACACAAGTTGGAAACGGTCAGCCAGCAATTGCCGCAGCATGGCGGCAACCTCCCTATCCTTGGCGGGTGGATCGGACTTCGCTTCAATGTCGTAACGCACCGATGAGAACCAGGGAGGACCGCCGAGAACCTGGAAATCTTGAACCCGGTAGACCATCTGAATCAGGAATTTGAGGGTCATGCTGGTAGCGCGGATGCGTCCGCCGGGCGTGGTGTTCAGGCACATGCACGGATCGCCGGCGGCTGGTTTGATCGAGACGACGTCAAATTTCGGAGGCGTGCCCGGTTGGGCGAGCGCGGCGGAGGCCATCAGAAACAGGGAGGCGGTTTGACATCTCATGTTCTCCTCGATGTGATTGCAGAGGTTGCGACCGCGCGCTTGGCATCTGACTCGAATACCCACCGCGAACTCGCTCCCTGCGCCTCAAAGGTCTCCCTCAGGTCGCCCGCCACGGCATCGGCGTCGCGGCCGCCTACCAGTCGTCTCAAAAGCCATTCAGCGAGTCGTGGCGGATCCGGCGACGGCATTTGTTCTAGATAGTAGATCAAATGTCGGCGGACGTCAATAGACGTTTTTCCAGTTCCTCACGATCGGCCACAAACCACAGGTCCCGCCCGCGATTCGCCTCATAGACGAAGTCATGGAAAGACTTGCTCTCAGCCACGTGCACGGACACATCCCCGACAATCGCCACGCGCTTCCGGTAAGTAACGAACTTCTGTATCATTTCACCCGCCGCGCCAGTCCGCAGCTCGAAGAAATCGTCGTCGAGCCGCTCGACGGGAATCACAATCACGTCCGCCCCAGCCGCCTCGCCGATCAGATCGGTAGCGTCCCGCGCGCTGCGGAGTTTCTTGCCATCGGCCGGACAGACGTACCGCGTGAAGGCCATAATAAATTGTGCCTGATCGGATGCTGCTGCTGCTTTGCGCGGCGTGCACATGGGGGCAAGCGCCCGCGCCGCCCGGTCGTCTGGTCGATGTGGGCGGATATCGCGTGCACGTCGACTGTACCGGTGCGGGAAGCCCGGCAATCGTCATCGTGGGAGCGGGATTCTCCTTCGATTGGGCGCTGGTGCAGCCCGAAGTCGCGAAGGTCGCCACCGTCTGCACCTACGACCCTTCCGGCACTGCCTGGAGCGACCCCGGTCCGCCGCTCGATTGCCGCGGGCGCGTGGATGAAGTCCGCAAGGCGATGCGCGCCGCGCCGGTGAAGTCACCGTTTGTGCTCGTGGGGCTCTCCATGGGCGCGTGCGTAGCACGGTTGTACGCGGCGGAATATCCGGCGGAGGTCGCCGCCATGGTGATCGTGGACCACGCCTTCGCTCCCAAGCCGCCGCCCGCAAAAACATCGCCGACTTTCGCCGGTCTCGATTCCCCGCCCGTCCTGCTTGAACAGACGCCCATCGACTTCACGGTCGAAGATGCTTCCCACTTCGAAAACCTGCCGCCGCGTGCCCGCCAACTGCATCGCTGGGCGATGTCGCTCCATCCGAAGATGCCCGCGTGGACCGATGCCGAAGATTGCCTCGCGCAATTGAAGAATGCTCCCTCGCTCGGCGACTTGCCGCTGGTGGTGGTCAGCACCGGCAATGAAACCCCCGGCTATGCCGAACTACAGCGCGAACTGTTGGCGCTCTCGCGGCGCAGTTCGCAGATGGTGGCGGAGCGAAGCTTTCATGCCGTCGAGATCGACCAGCCCGATGTCGTGATCGCCGCGATCCGAAGCGTAATCGGCGCGCTACGCGCCCAGTAAATGCAGCACCACGCTCCGCCGGTGCGATGACGCCCGGTGCTCGAACAGGTACACGCCCTGCCACGTCCCCAGCGCCAGCCGTCCGTTTTCCACCGGAATCGAAAGCTGCGTCAGGGTGAGCGCCGCGCGAATGTGCGCCGGCATGTCGTCCGGCCCCTCGCAGCTGTGCCGGTAAAGACGGTTGTCTTCTTCCACCAGGCGATTGAAAAACTCGTTAAGGTCGTGCTTTACGTCGGGGTCGGCATTTTCCTGAATGGTCAGCGACGCCGAGGTGTGCTGCACGAATGCCGTCAGCAGCCCGGTGTCGATCTTGCAATCGCTCACCCAGCGCGCCATCTGCCGCGTGATTTCGTATAAGCCCTTGCCGTCGGTATCCACCCGCAGCCGGTGCGAGAACTGCTTCAGCCCCTCGCTACTCAACGGTGACGCTCTTGGCCAGGTTGCGCGGCTGATCCACGTCGCACCCGCGCCGCACCGCAATGTGGTACGCCAGCAGTTGCAGCGGAACGATCTCCAGGATCGGCGAAAGCAGGTCGGAAGCCGCCGGGATCTCGATCACGTGGTCGGCAAACCGCCGCGCTTGCGTATCGCCTTGGGTAACCAGCGCTACTACGATCCCTTCCCGCGCCTTCACCTCCTGAATGTTCGACAGCGTCTTCTCGTACAGCAGGCGGCTGTCGGCGTCGGCGGCATCGTGGGTGGCGAGCACCACCACCGGCAGTTTCTCGTCGATGAGCGCGTTCGGCCCGTGCTTCATTTCGCCCGCCGGATATCCCTCGGCGTGAATGTAAGAGATCTCCTTGAGCTTGAGCGCGCCCTCGAGCGCCACGGGGAAGTGGACGCCGCGACCCAGGAACAGGAAGTCCGTGGTGTGATACAGTTCTCTCGCCAGCGCCTCGTACACCGAGTCGCTCGAAAGCACCGCTTCCAGCTTCCCGGGAATGTGCAGCAGGTTCTGCACCAGGCAGCGCGAGGTGCTCTCGTCGAGCGATTTGTTCGATTGCCCCAGGTACATCGCCAAAATGAACAGCGCCGTAAGCTGGCCCGTAAAGGCTTTCGTCGAAGCTACGCCGATTTCCGGCCCGCAGTGCGTATAAATCGTGCCTGCGGCCTCCCGCGTCACCATCGACCCCACTGCGTTGCAGATAGCCAGCGTTTTCGATCCCTTGTTCTTCGCTTCCCGCTGGGCCGCCAGCGTGTCCGCGGTTTCCCCCGACTGCGAAATCACGATCGTGAGCGTGTTAGGCGTGATGATCGGGTCGCGGTACCGGAACTCGCTGCCGTAATCCACTTCCACCGGCAGGCGAGCCAGCTTCTCGATCATGAATTTGCCCGCCAGCCCCGCGTGCCAGCTGGTGCCGCACGCGATGATCTTCACTTGCGTGAAGCGCGCGAACTCGGCAGGCGATATATCCATTTCGTCCAGAAAAATGCGGCCCGTCTCCTGGCCCACGCGTCCCAAAGTGGTATCCCGGACAGATCGCGGCTGCTCGAAGATTTCCTTGAGCATGAAATGCTTATATCCGCCTTTTTCCGCCAGGATGGGGTCCCAGAGAATGTGCTCTCGCTTGCGATTCACCGGCCGGCCGTCGAAATCGCTCAGCCGCACGCCATCCCGCGTCAGTACGGCCATATCGCCATCCGCCAGGAAGATCATGTCCTGCGTGTGTGTGAGGATCGCGGGAACGTCGGAAGCCACGAAGTACTCGTCGTCGCCGGTCCCCACCACCAGCGGCGCCTGATAGCGCGCGGCAACAATTTTCTGCGGGTCGGAGCGCGCGATCACCGCCAGCGCGAACGATCCGCGCAGTTCGTTCACTGCCTTGCGCACCGCCTCTTCGAGGTTTCCATGCAGATGGCTCTCCACCAGGTGCGCCACCACCTCCGTGTCGGTTTCGGTGGTGAATACATGCCCCTCCGCCTGCAGCCGGTGCTTCAAATCGAGGTAGTTCTCGATGATTCCGTTGTGCACCACCACCACATCGCCGTGGCAATCGCGATGCGGGTGCGCGTTCTCTTCGGTGGGGCGGCCATGCGTCGCCCATCGGGTGTGCCCGATGCCGAAAGAGCCGTCCACCGGGCTGAGCCGGATGGCATCTTCCAGATTGCGCAGTTTGCCCTTGGCGCGCCGAATGCTGAACTGCTGGTCGTCGCAGTAGACAGCGATGCCCGCCGAGTCGTAGCCGCGATATTCCAGCCGCTTGAGGCCCTCCAGGATGATCGGGACGGCCTTATGATTCCCTATGTAGCCGACGATTCCGCACATGCCACTTATTATGGCTTAGTCGAGTATCTCCACGCGGTACTCCTCGATTACTGGGTTGGCTAGTACTTCATGTGCAATAGATTCGATATCTCTTCGCGCCTGTTCGTGCGTGACGCCCTCGGCGAGCGAGATATCGAAGCATTTTCCCTGGCGCACGGCGGCAATGGACTGGTAACCCAGCCCGTGCAGTGCGGAACATACCGTCTGCCCCTGCGGATCGAGCACCGTCGATTTGAAGGAAACGAACACGCGAGCTTTCATGGGAACTTCGATTATCGCATGCTGGAGCAGGTAATCTTGCCCAAATGCCGGCCTTCAGGCCGGCGCGCTTGGTCAGTCCGTCGCCGATACGGGCTTCGACCGCCGCAGCCATGCGTGCGTCTTCTCTACTGTGAACACGACTGCTACCGCGTGCGGCGAGACCGTGTGCGTGTGCGCTTCCACCTTCACGTGCGCCATGCCTTTTTCGGCCAGAATTTCCGTGAGCGCCGCCTTCGCCTGCTTTACATCCTTGGCGTGAAACGCCTGGCCCACGCTCAATCGCACTTCCCGCTCGTCCATCTGGGCGCGAATTTCGTCCACCGGTATGGCCGCGACATCGCGAAATTCCACCGACCGCAACACCGGCCCCGTAACTTTCTCCTTGCCGGCAATCGCTTCCATGGCCGGCCTCGCGCGCGCCGCCAGCGGACTCTCCGGATAGACCGCGATCAGAGTTTCGAAAGCTACGCTCGCCGTCTGGTACTTTCCCGACTTGGCGCGGGCCTGCCCCTCCTCGTAGAGAAGCGTGGCATCGATAGCGCCTTTGGCGCTCAGCGCCAGTGGGTCGTGCGGATAGAGGTCGAGCAGGTTCTGGAACGTAGCGCGGGCGTCAGCCAGTTTCCCCTCCGTTAGTTGGCGGGTCCCCATGTCGTAGAGCTCGCCGGCGCTGCCGGCGGGCGCGGCGGCGTACATCGTCGCCAGAGCCATCATAACCATCCCTAGGAGCTTCATCGGGAGTACCCGATGCACTTTGGACGCCGTTAATTATCATATTGAAACCAAAGGAGCTTAATAAGGCGGTCCTGACTTCATCCCGACACGGTGGGCAGATGCCGCCACTATTTCGGCAGTCGCCTTGTCCGCGTCTTAATGCTTTTCGCGTCTCAAATTAGGGTTTTTCAGAACATTTCACGACCATTTTGTTTCCCGCCGTTTCGGTGTATTCTGAAGAGTCTGGGAGGTCCCTCATCGTCAAATTTTGCGTGTTGGCCAGCGGCAGTTCCGGAAACGCCGCGCTCGTAGCCACCGGCAAAACCCGCCTTCTGGTCGACGCCGGCCTGAGCATGAAGGAGTTGGCGAAACGCCTCGCATCCATCGGCGAAAGCCTCGAAACGGTCGACGCAATTCTCGTTACGCACGAGCATTCCGATCATGTCTCGGGTCTCCCCGTGCTCGCGCGCAACAAAAAAGTCCGCGCCGCAATCTACATGACTCGCCTGACTGCGCCCGCCATCGATTGGGGCGAAGGCCAACCGCGGCTCGAGCCGTTTCAGGCCGGCGCCACGCTTCAAATCGGCGATATCGGCGTCCAAAGCTTCGGCATTCCACACGACGCGATTGACCCCGTGGGCTACGTTTTCGAGACCCAGGGCGTGCGCATGGGCGTGGTTACCGATCTCGGCTACATTCCCGAATCCATCAAGTTTCATCTGCGCCGCACCGATCTGCTGCTCCTCGAAGCTAACCACGATCTCGACATGTTGAAGGTCGGCCCGTATCCCTGGAGCGTGAAGCAGCGGGTGATGAGCCGCGTGGGCCATCTTTCGAATCACGTCATGGCGGAATTCCTGACGCACGATCTCGATTCCTCCACCCACAACCTCGTACTCGGTCATTTGAGCGAGCACAACAATCACCCCGCCATTGTCAACATGTTCGCCACTGAGGCGCTCGCGCGCCGCGGCCTCTCCACCCGCCTGAACATCGCGACACAGCACACCCCGACGGAAGTGTTCCGCTTCTAGTGCGAAGATCGTTTCTCGCAGAGTGCCCAGAGATCGCGGAGAAACCCATTCCCCCGGCAGTTTTCCTCTCTGCCCTCTGTGAGAAACTCTTTTCTTCGCGGTAAGCTGAAAGTTCCCTATGATTCCCCGATACACGCGGCCCGAAATGGGCCGGATCTGGAGCGACCAGAACCGTTTCCAGCAATGGCTCGAGGTGGAGTTGGCGGCCTCCGAAGCCCTGGCCGAATCCGGCATTGTCCCGGCCGAGGCGGCGCGTCTGCTCCGCCGGCACGCCGGCTTCGACGTCAAGCGCATCTTCGAAATCGAAGACCAGGTGAAGCACGATGTCATCGCCTTCACCACCACGGTTTCCGAAACCATGGCCCGCGCGGGGCATGCCGAGCCCTCGCGCTGGCTGCACTACGGCCTCACGTCCAACGATATCGTCGATACCGCGCAGGCGCTCCTCCTGCAGCAGGCGTCGGCGCTGCTCATCGAAGGGCTGGAGAGTTTGCGCTCCGTCCTCAAGCGCCGCGCGCTCGAGTTCCAGCACACCGTTCAAATCGGCCGCACCCACGGTGTCCACGCCGAGCCCATCACCTTCGGATTGAAGCTCGCCATCTGGTACGAAGAGGCCGGGCGCGATCTGGCGCGCCTTCGTTCCGCCGCCGAAGATCTCCGCGTGGGCAAGATCTCGGGCGCGGTGGGCACGTTCTCGCATTTCGCGCCGGAGACCGAGGAACGAATCTGCGCCCGCCTCAATCTGAAACCCGCCCCCGTCGCTTCGCAGGTGATCCAGCGCGATCGCCACGCGTTTTTTCTCTCTACGCTCGCGCTCGCCACCGCGCTCTGCGAAAAGATCGCTCTCGAAGTGCGCCATTTGCAGCGCACCGAAGTCCGCGAGGCGGAAGAATATTTTTCCCGCGGCCAGAAGGGCAGCTCCACCATGCCCCACAAGCGCAATCCCGTGACCAGCGAGCAGATTTGCGGCCTCGCACGGGTGGTGCGCGCCAACGTTCAGGCGGCCTTCGAAAACGTCGCCCTCTGGCACGAGCGCGACATCTCCCATTCCTCCGTGGAGCGCGTCATCCTGCCCGATTCCACCATCCTCGCCGACTATCTGTTCGCCAAAACCACGCGCCTCGTCGACATGCTCGTGGTCTACCCGGAGCGCATGCGCCGCAACCTCGATTTGACCAAGGGCCTGGTGTTTTCAAGTCCCCTGCTCCAGGACCTGGTGGCGGCCGGCATGCTCCGCGAAAAGGCCTATGCGCTGGTTCAGTCGAACGCCATGAAGGCTTGGGAGGAAGAGGGCGATTTTCGCGCCACCATGGAGGCCGATCCCGAAGTCCGCGCCGTCCTCACGCCCGAAAAGATAGCCGAGGCGTTTTCCGTCGAGCGGCAGTTACGCCACGTGGACAAGATTTTCGCCCGCGTCTTCGGGCGCGAAGCCAAGGCGTAGCGTCACACCCGAACCGGCGAACCCAGCGTGAACTGCACCACCGTTTCCGCCGGGATGGTCACCGCTACGCGTGTCGCCACCACCGCCCTGGCGTTAGGATCGGGTTCTTCCAGTCTTTTGTGCTTGTGCCCGGTTTCATAAGTGGCGGCCGTCAAATCGACATGGAAAGTATGCCCGGCCAGTTGGAAAGACTCCAGTCCCAGTACCAGCTTCGCCCGGCCTTTCAAAATGCCGGCTTCGTGATTCGCCAGAACATGCCCGGCGAACTGCGTTCCCACCGGCAGCACAACCGTTCCATTCACCATCACGGGTGCCACCAGCGCGGCTGTGAATGCGTCGCCCGGCTCGTTGCGGTCGGTGCTGAGCGCCTCGTTGATGCGGACGTGAAGTTCCGTTCCGCTGGGAATCACATGACCGCCCAACGGCGTCTCCGGGATCACGGTGGGAATTGGCGCGTTGGTCTGGCCCCATCCCGCGGCGGCCAGGGCGAAGGGTGCGATCCAGAACCATTTCGACATCGCTTGAGTACCTCTCGGATTGATGTTGAGCAACCCGCTTGCCAGTCCCTGTCTCAACCCTGTTCGGAAAGGCGCTTCTCGAGGATCGCCCATACCTTCGGGTCGCAGCCTTTCCATTCGGACACTGCTTTGTTCCCGAGATACGGCAGGTCGGCCACTCCCGCTTGGCTTGAAAAAAATCCGGACACCGTAAGATCCCGAAATCGATTGAAGAAGGATGCCCAGCGCCGGTCCTCGGGCGCCGCCTTCGCCGGCCACGCGATCCGGTCGAGCAACTGCTTCTGCTGGGCAGCCGCGGCGCCCGCGAAATCCTTCCCGAACAGCCGTACCGATTCCTGATCGAGCCACGTCAGTCCGCCCAGAATTTCCGCGGTCAACAGGTCCGTGCCCTCTTCGCGTGCGCGGAAATCGAGCCAGTCGTCCATGAACTCCGGCACCCCGGCCTTGCTCGCGCTGACACTGCGTTCGTCCGCCGGGATAATCAGATCGCACAGCACTTCCACCGTCTGCCACTGGTGCGCATTGAAAACCTTCCGCTGATAGGGCGCCTTGGCGGGCGTTTGTGCCGGCGCCGCCGTCGCCGCCACCGGCGCGGCGGCAATGGTCTGCAGAATGGCGCGCCGGCTCACGCCGGGCGAGTTCTTGCTTCGCATATCACAGGTCCCCCTTCTTCATCTGGTCCACGATGTAATCCGAAGTCCGCCACCCCAGCGCCGAAATAGTCAGCGTCGGATTCTTGTCGGCGTTGCTGATGAACGGCGCGGCATCCGTCACGAACAGGTTTTTGCAGTCCCACGCCTGACACCACGAGTTCAGCACCGACGTCTTGGGATTGTCGCCCATGCGCGTGGCGCCCACTTCGTGAATAATCTCGCCGCCGCGCGAAATTCCCCAATTGGTCTCCGCGCCTTGGCTGTAGAGCACCTTTCCGCCCGCCGTGGTGATGATCTCCTGGAACGTTTCCTGCATGTGTTTCGCCTGCAGGATCTCGTCCTGGCTCCATTCGAAATGGAAACGAAGCACCGGAATGCCCCATTGGTCCACCGTATTGGGGTCGATCTCGCAGTAGCTTTTCTCGTTGGGGATCATCTCCCCGCGGCCGGCGAAATGCACGTTGGCGCCGTAAATCTTGCGCAGGCCGCGCTTCAGCTCGACCCCGTACCCGCCGCCCAGAATCCGCTCCGATCCGCTCAACACGCCGGCGCCCGGCAGCCCTCGCCCGCCCCCGATCTCGATATGGTAGCCCCGCGCGAACGGCATCTTCCCGTTCTTCTGCGCCTGGTAATTCCACCACGGCATGTAGAGATGCATGCCGCCCACGCCGTCTTCGTTCTGCGGCGGCAGGTCTTCCAGGATCGGCAGAAAGCCGCCCACCGAAGAGCCCACTGTATCCATCAGGTATCGGCCCACCAAACCGCTCGAATTGGCCACGCCGTCGGGCGCGCGGCTGCTCTTCGAATTGAGCAGGATTCGCGCCGTCTCGCAGCAGCTCGCCGCCAGCACCACAACTTTGCCGTACACCGTCTGCTCGCTGCGATCTTTCTTATCGACATACGAAACGCCGCGCGCCCGCCCATCCCCGCCGAGCACCACCGCGCGCGCCATCGCGCCGGTACGCACCTCCAGATTGCCCGTCTTCATCGCGGGCATGATGTGGACGCCGGGGGAATTGAAGTTGGCATTCACCGCGCACGCTCGCCCGCACTCGCCGCAGTAATGGCAGGGGGGCCGTCCATTGTGCGCTTTGGTGAGAATCGCCAGCCGCGAGGGAACGCACGGGATGTGCAGGTGCTGGCAGGCCCGCTGAATGACGCGCTCGTATCCGCGCGGTGCCGGCGGAGGCAGGAACTTGCCGTCGGGAGTATTTTCCAGGCCCTCCGCGCTGCCGAACACGCCGATCAATTCTTCGGCTTTGTCGTAATAGGGCGCCAGCTCGTCGTACGTGATCGGCCAGTCGAAACCTTTGCCGTCGCGGCTGTACGGCTTGAAATCGTATGGGCCCATACGCAGCGAGATTCGGCCGTAATGATTCGTGCGCCCGCCGAGCATGCGCGCCCGGTACCACATGAACTCCGTTCCGCGCGCCTTGGTGTACGGCTCTCCCGGCACTTCCCATCCGCCCTCCAGCGTGGCGTCGAAATATCCGAAGGGTTTCGCCCGGGTCCCTGCGGCGCGGTGCGGCGCATTGTACGGCCACTTGAACATGTCCGACTGCTTCGCCTGGTCGTACCAGGCGCCCGCCTCGAGCATGCATACCTTCGCTCCCGAAAGAGCCAGAACGTGGGCCGCTACGCCGCCTCCGGCGCCCGATCCCACAATCACCACGTCATATGTCTTGGGGCTGGTCGATACTTGCATGCGCTTGTCATTCTATCGAATTCATTTCGGAGTCGCTGTCTCATACCAGCGGAGCACACGCCGCGCGCGGAGTGTATTCCACCGGCTGGGCCGTCCGTCGCCTTCCTCGAGCGCGAAGTGGACCGCGCCGGGGTGCGTGTTCTCCAGCCGCCATGTGCCGTCCGCCTGCTGCTTGCGCCGGACCAAATCCATGGCTTCGTCCAGGCGCGGGTCCGGCGGATCCCCGGCCGCGCGGAAGTATTCCAGACCACGCAGAGCGTCGTAGTGCCAGCGCGTCGGAAATGAAAACTGCAACCATGCCTCGTCGACGATCGCTCCGGTGCTCTTCCGGCGCAGCAACTTCCGTTCGAGGAGATATTCCTCTCCCCGCCGCCGCGCCGCGATCGATTCCGCCGAGCCGCCCGTCGCGCGCTCCCAGGCCAATAGCCCTTCCAATACTCGGATCGTGGTGTGGAAAGAAGACCGAACGGAGCCGTTCTCCGCCTCGCAGTTCCAGCCCCCATCCTCGAGTTGCTCCGCGAGCAGTCGCGCCACTACCCCCGCGACTTCCTGCCCGAAGTAGGCACCCAGCGCCACCGTCATTCCATTGATGCACGGCTCGACCTCGCCGCTGAAGAACGGCTGCCCGGCATGTTCCCAGCGGCAGTTTTCCCGGACCCGCGCCACCGCGTGCCGCACCCTTTCGCACTTGGGATCGATCCCGCAATCGTGCAGCAGCACGAGGCAATATGCGGTCGCGGTCCAGGGCTGGCCCTTCACAGATCGATCTCGTGGATTAGGGAACAAAGCGCCTCCCGCCCACTGGCCGTCTTCGCCTTGCAAAGCCAGCACTCGTCTGCCCCACCCTTCGGTTGCCACACGCGCGCGCTCCGCCGCCACGATTTCCGCCGGCGCATCGGCCAGATCGCGCAGCGCCTGCCAGCGGATCGCGGGGTCGGAATCCAGCAGCCAGTCCATCACGGTCATGGGCCGAGTCTATCACGCGCCAATCGCAGGGCCGGCAGGCTTCGTCAAGCACGATTGCGTG
This sequence comes from Bryobacteraceae bacterium, assembly GCA_035509055.1. Lineage (GTDB taxonomy): Bacteria > Acidobacteriota > Terriglobia > Bryobacterales > Bryobacteraceae > PALSA-129. The sequence goes on from DATJMA010000059.1 coordinate 77,181, forward strand.
GCGCGATTGCCGGCCCACGAGTGGCGCAGCCGTTCTTTCTAACCCAACAGATCACCCTCACGCGGGGGCTGGTTCGAACTTGAACGTGATCGCCAGCCGGGTCCTCACCCCGGCTCCCGAGCCGGCCGCTATCCAGTCCATTTCCGCGGAAACCATGCCGCATGGGGCAATCGTGCCAGGCAAGCTTTCCTGCCGGCGGCGCACCTCCGTTGTGTTCGCCAAGAGTGGTCCCGATTTATACTGAAAGGCGTGGGGATGCGGGCTGCAATTTTTGGGGTGCTGCTGGCTGCCGCCATCGCCGTGGGAATCCGGAATGGACCCTTCCATTTCCTGGCATTCTTCGCGCTCGGCGTCCTCGCATGGACCATCCTCGAATATTTCATTCACCGCCTCGCCTTCCACGGCTTCGCTCCGCATTGGGAGCACCACGCCAATCCCACCGATCCCGTCTTCATCGTCGCGCCGCTGTGGCTCTCGCTCTCTTCCACTGCCTTGCTGCTGGTGCTTTTCTCGCTTGCCGCCCATTCCTTCAGCGCCGGCGCCTCGATCGTCGCCGGCGTGATGGCCGGATATCTGGCGTACGAAGCTGTTCATCTCCGCATTCACAGCCCCGTTGCCGGCGGACGCCTTCTGCGCGCGCTCCGAAGGCACCACTACTACCACCACTTCGCCAGCGATCAGGTTTGCTATGGCGTCACTTCGCCGGTCTGGGATTGCGTCTTCGGCAGCATGCCTTCCTCCGCCGCGGAGCCCGACGTGCGTGCGCAGCCCTGAGTTAACACATTGCCCGACCGTTTTTACAAGCTATTTACACCCTTCTGAACAAACTGCGGCGGGCCGATGAGTAAGATCGATCAGGGTATCGCCGTGGGATCCATTCCTCTCCTTCGCAGGGCGGTTATCGAAGAAAACTCCGGCTGGCAGATCGTGTGCGTATTCGAGCGGGCAGCGGCCTTCGCGCTCCTGATTCTGGCTCTGCCGCTGATCGCGATTTGCGCGGCGATCATTGGCATCCGCTGCCGGCGCACTCCGCTCATCGCCCACCGGCGCGTGGGCCGTAACCGCGCTCCACTATGGGTGCTCAAGCTGCGCACCATGTGGGGACCCGAAACGCGCCGGCAGAAAGCGTGCGGCGCCATCGAATACATTCGGGAACATAGCGGGCCGGAATGCAAACTGGAGAACGATCCGCGCGTTCCCGGCGGATTTCCGCGCTTTCTGCGCCGTCACTCCATCGATGAACTGCCGCAGCTCTGGCACGTGATGCTGGGCGACATGTCGCTCGTGGGACCGCGCCCCCTTACCGAGGGGGAACTGCGCCGGCATTACGGTGCCTCCACCGAAGAAGTCTTGAGCGTCCGGCCGGGCCTCGCCGGCTTGTGGCAAATCTCCGGCCGCAATCGTCTGAGTTATGCCGACCGCCGCCGCCTCGATCTCGAATTCGTCCGCCAACGCAGCCTGGGAATGTACTTGCGAATTCTCCTGCGCACACTCCCCGAGGTAGTGCGCGGCCGCAATTCCTGGTAGGTCCGGCCGAGATCCCCGTCCACCGTTGTCTGCGATCCAAGGCCCATAGTACGCTACTCTCCCATGCCGGCTTGAGGACATCTGTGGTTGATCGGTTTCTTTTCCGCCGGCGCGGCGGCAGCGGCGTTTCCTATCCAGGGGACTAACCTCCTCATCGTCACGTCCAACGACATACGGGTCTCTTTCCGTGGGGCGGACGTCGCCGGCATAGTCAACCAACTTACCGGTGAGTTTACCTTCGTGCGCCTTCACAAAACACGCAACTCAACCTCACTCTCGTCCAGTCTCCCACTGCGGGGCTCGCGCCAATCGACAACTGGACCCGGGATACAGCCGCTGCGACATCGAGCCAGACAGGATCGCCGATCTCATCGATGCGCAGGCAATTGTCAATCAAGTGCTGGCGTCAGCGCGGCAGCCGACGACCTGAATCAGGACGGCCGGGTCAACATGGTAGATATTCAACTGGTGATCAATTCCGCCCTGAACTGTCTCGCCAGTAGCGCCTGATTGATTCGGCGCCGGTAGCCGCTTGAGGCGTTGGCCTCTCAATTTTTCGCCTCGTCGGAGAAATCTGAGGGTCCACCGATACCCTCCAATGGGCGCCGGAACCTCGGCTCGCGCAGCCCGCGAACCCGATGTGGATAGCGCGGCTTCAGCTTTTCCTCTTCGTAGCCAGTGCCTTTCGAACTGTTTGCCCTCTCCGGTAAACGCTACGCCGCCAGCCAGGGTTAATTCGCCAACTGGCCAATCTCGTCGTCGGACGTACTAAGTCTGGGTGCGCATTGCACGCCCCGGCCTTAGCCTCCAGGTCCAAACGGGAGGCTTCATTGGAGAGCGCTGCACGGCCTCGCTGCTCTCGATACGCGCGAGTCGTGATGGGCAGGACAAAGTCAGTAAGAACTTGCAGCTCGGACAGTAAGGCCGCCCGCTATTCGTCGCGCAAGGCCGCCATGGGATCGGTTCGCGCGGCGCGCCGCGCGGGGAGATACGCCGCCAGCATGGCCGCCGCTGAAAAGAGTGCCGCTGCAGCACCGAGCATCCAGGGATCGCGCGCCTGAACTCCGTAAAGGAAACTAGCGACGAATCTCGTGAGTGCGAGCGACGCCAGCGCGCCGGCCGCCAAACCCGAGCCCACGGATGCCGCGGCGTCGCCCAGAACCATCCGGACCACGCGACTGCGGGCCGCGCCGAGCGCCATGCGCAAGCCGATTTCTCCGCGCCGACGCGCCATGTTGTGCGCAACCACCCCGTACAGGCCCAACATCGCCAACAGCAGCGCCACGGCCCCGAAGAACCCGGAAATCTCAGCCAGCATTCGCTGCCGGCGGAGGGAATCGTCCACATGAGAACTGAGTGGGCGCATCTCGATTGACATAGTGCTATCAACGCCGGCGATGGTATCGCGTGCGGCTGCTGCGATGGCGAGCGGCGATCCGGTGGTGCGCACTTCGAAGGTGATAAACGGGCGACTGTGCGGGTCCTGGGATTGCGGCATCAGAATGGCGGGATGTTGTGGCTCAGTAAGAGAGACGTAGCGGGCATCCTTCATCACGCCAACAATTTCGATCGCTCCGGTGCGACCGCTCAATTGGCAAATGCGGCCGATGGGATTTTCCGCGTGAAAGAACTGGCGGGCTGCGGTCTGGTTTATGATGGCCACGTTCGCCGATTGGGTGCCATCGCGTGAGTCGAAATCGCGGCCGGCGATGAGCGGCGTGCCGATGGCCTCGAGATAGCCGGGGCTCGCGTAGTTGTACCATATGGTCTCATCGCGCCGTGAGCGGGGCTGGAAGCCTGGAGTCGAAACGGTAGCGTTGAAGACATCGCCGCTGATCGGCCAGATCAGCGAGAAACTCGCGGCGCGCACGCCGGAAAGAGCCGCGAGGCGTTGCCGCACCGTGTCGTATTCCGCCAGCAGGCGCTCTCTCGTGAGGTCGGCGTGGCGCGCATCGGCTTGGATGATAAGGGCGTGGTCGCGATCGAATCCTACGTCCATTGTGTCGAGCGTCCAAAATGTACTGACCAGGAGCCCCGCGCCGGTGACCAGCACGAGTGAAACCGCGGCTTGAATCGCTACCAGCGTTTTTGCCGCACCGAAGCGCGACTGGCCCTGCGCGATGCCGCGAGCGTCGCTCTTTATGGCAGTTTGCGGATCGACGCGCATGCCGCGCCAGGCAGGGGCAAGTCCGAAGAGAAGCGATGCGGCGGCTGACACCGCGATGGTGAAGGCGAGCACACGGGCATCGAGCGAGAGATCGAGAAACGCAGGCGTCTGGTATCCGCCGAGGAACGAAACGAGCACGCGGCTGCCCCATTGTGCGAAGGCGATCCCGAGGGCGCCACCCGCAGCTGCGTAGAGCGCACTTTCGATAAGCGACTGCCGCATCACGTGCCAGCGCCGCGCCCCCAGCGCCATCCGCACGGCGATGTCTTTGCGCCGGGCGGCACCGCGCGCCAGCAACAAGTTGGCCACGTTGGCGCAGGCGATGAGCAGAAGCAAGCCCACCACGCCCAGCAAAACCTTCAGCGCACTGCCGTAGCCTTGGCGGAGATAGGAACGGCCTTCGGACTGTGGAATGGCCTCCAGTGAGCGCGCGGCGAATGCTGGCGGCTCTTTGGCGAAGATGCCGTGCGCCATAGCCTTAAGGCGCGCATTAACTTGTTCGCGGCCGAGACCGGGTTTGGAGCGCGCAATCACCAAGAGATCCCAAAGGTCGTGGCGGTCGAGGTCGTTATCGGTGCCGCGCACGACCGACTGCGCGCATAGTGGAAGGAAGACGTCTTCGGCACGACCGACCTCGAGGCCGCGGAAACCAGCTTCGGCGACGCCAAGCACAGGAAGCGTGTGGCCATCGATGCTTACGCCGTGCTCGAACGCGTCCGGATGATCTTCGGCAAACTGGTGGCTGATGACGGCCGCGCCCGAGCAACCTCGCCGATCGTCAAGTGCGGTGAGCATGCGACCAGCGGCGGCGCGGAGGCCGAGAGTTGAAAAATAGCCGCCGCTCACCCAAGCGCCGCGGACGTAGCGCGCCTCGCCGCCACGGGCGAGATTAAAGATGGCATAATCCCAGGCGAAGGCGCTGGTGAAGACGTCTTGCGTGTCGCGCAGAGTTTCCCAGACGGGGTTGGAGATGTTTTCGTGCTGGTAATCCTGCCGCACTTCGACCAACTCTTCGGGATGCTCGCCGGGTAGGCTGCGCAGCAGCACGGCGTTGATGAGCGTAAAAATGGCGGTATTCGCGCCAATGCCGAGAGCGAGCGACCCCACGGCGACCGCGGTAAACATTGGGGCGCGGTACAGATTGCGCAGCGTGTAGCGCAGTTCCGAGAAGATGGCCATGGCCCTGATACTCGCCTGCACCGAAAAGGTTACCGAAAACCACCGTATATTCGCTGGAACCCCTTGACGCGATATGGTAAGCTGTCTCAGTAAGACTTCTTCCTATGGACCGGCAAGACTCTCTGAATGGCTCGATCCCGCTGCTGGTGCTGAAGATCCTGGCACAGCGCGGACCCCTGCATGGTTACGGCATTGGCGCTCACATCCAAGCCA
>DATJMA010000060.1:0-30088 GCA_035509055.1 Bryobacteraceae bacterium
AAGGCGTGCAGGTTCAGGTTCTGCGCACCGTCTATAACCAAGGCCATAAGCAACTCCAGGCAAACGGCGGCGAAACCACCAATGACCTCGGGGAGTATCGCATCGCCGGCATCCTTCCCGGCAAGTACTATCTCTGCGCCATCTATCGCCGTCGAATGATGGGCCCCGTCGATGCCGCCGAATCCGCGTCGCAGGAAGATTACGTCGCCACTTACTATCCCGGCGTCACCGACATCTCCGCCGCCTCCACCATCGAGTTACAGCCCGGCGACCAGATGCTGGGCGTCAATCTTCGGATGAATAAATCCCACACCGTGCGCGTCACCGGTCACGTCGTCGATAACACGGCGCCGCCTCCGCCTGAAGGCATGCCTGGCAACGTGGTGAGACCGGATGGCTCCCCGGCAAACGTGCTGCTGCCACCCGTAAACGGCCGCATCCAATTGCGCCTGCAGCCGCGCAATTCCCTCACTCCCAACGGCATGAACCTGATGAATACGCCCGTAAGGGCGGATGGCAATTTCGCGTTCCCCGATGTGCCGCCCGGCTCGTATAACCTGATTGCCACCAACAATCAGGGCGGCAGAGCCGGTGCCCACGCCGCCAAGCAGCCGCTCGAAGTCGGCGACACCAATCTCGAAGGCGTCAGCATTGCGATCAATCCCGGGGCCACGGTGACCGGGCATGTCCGCTACGATGGCGACCCGCCCTCGCCGCTGCCGTCCCTCAGCGTCCGCCTGACGGCGCGGGAACCGAACATCGGCTTTCCACCCCCGCCGCCCGCGAAAGTCGAAGACGACGGCAGCTTTCATTTCGACAACGTCAACCTCGACGTTTACACGGTCAACATCAATACTCCGCAAGGCCTGTACCTGAAGGCGGTCCGCTCAGGTAATAACGACGTAATGATCTCCGGCCTCGATCTTTCCGATGGCGCGGCGCCTCTCGACATTCTGATGGGTCTGAATCCGCCCCAGGTCGGAGGCCAGGTTGTGAATGCCGAAACCGGCCAGCCCGCCGTCGCCGTTACCGTCGTGCTCATGCCGCGGGAGAAGGAACGGCAGGGCGAGGTCTATTTCTACTCCTCTACGAACAGCGATCAATACGGCAACTTCACCTTCAATCGCGTGATGCCCGGCGATTATCAGGTCTATGCCTGGGAGGACGTGCAATACGGCCAGTGGTTCGACCCCGACTGGATGAAACTCTACGAAGGCAAGGGCGAAACCCTTAGCGCCAAGGAAGGCAGTCCCGTGAATCTCAAGCTGACCATGATTCCCGCGAAGTAATCGGTGAGGCGGGCTTCCGCCTGCGCGGAGATTTGCGAGCGTTCCAGAATCAGCGTTCCGCTCCCCAACTTTCGCGGGAGTCCCGTTATGCGGAAGAAGATCGGCGAGGCGGGTGATGGGGTGGGCGACGAGAGGGGACAGAACATCCTTGAGCCAGTTGAACCGATCCACTACGGTCGCTGCGTCGGCGCGGTCCGCCTGGAGTCTCGAGTGAAGCAAGTACTCAACTTACCCAGGGTCGGCTGAGATTGGAGTTGGCGCAGGCGGAGCCGATCTTCCGGCGCCAAGTCGGTCGCCGGTTTTCTCGCAGAAACTGTGAGTCCGGCCGGGCAGACTGGGATAAACTGTAGACACGGGATGCGGTTCTAAGAACACGCTCAAGAAACTAGCTCTTCTGCTATCGATCGCCTCGCCTATGGCCGCGGCATGGGCCCAGGAATTACCCCAGCCAACCACGCCAACATTCCGAACGGGTGCCCGGATGGTGCTTGTCCCCGTGATCGTGCGAGACCGCGAAGGTCACGCGGTGGCAGATCTGCGTCAGCAGGATTTCCAGCTCTTTGACAAGGGTAAGGAGCAGCCGATCGCGTCGTTCTCGGTGGAACGTCGCGAGCCTACCGCCTCAGGTGCGCCGCCATCGCAATTCCTCGTTTACTTCTTTGACGATGTATCCCTGCGCGATTTCGGCACTGTCATGTCCATCCGCACGGCGGCGCTGCACCAATTGGCGAGCCTTCAGCCGGGCGATCGCGTGGCCGTCTTTACGAGTTCCTGCCAACTCGCCATCGACTTCACCGGCGACCGGACGAAATTGCAGGAAGTGGTGTCGAAACTGGTGCCCAACCCGGTCCACCTCTGCCGCGTCGCGCCCGACGTACAACTGCAGATCACGCTGCTCGAAGCCGTTGTCAAGCGGATGACGCACCTTCCAGGCGCCAAGCGAATCGTCGTAGTCTCGGCGGGATTCGGGGTGAACGCTGCTGAGAAACCACTGCTGGAAGCATTGATCGACGAAGCCGCGGAGGCGAAGGTCACCATCGACTCGCTGCACATCACGGAGGCCACGGGGGCGCAAGCGGGTATGACGGGCAGCGATAGTCCGCGCTCCAATCCGAATTCCAGTATTCTCGACAATCCAGAAGCACCCGCATCGCTGGGCGCATTGCGGCATGCGGAAGGGGGCGCCGGACAGGGTCCTGGCACTCGCGAGGCCAACTCCGAAAACTTGTTCACCGTAGCCCAGGGCACGGGTGGAACGGTGATCGAAGCGGGGAATAAGCCCGAAGAGAGCCTGCGGGCGTTCTCGACCCCGGATTGCGTTTACACGCTCGGTTTTGTGCCGGCGGAGAAGGCCGACAGGACTTATCACAAGCTGAAGGTCACGGTCAAGGATTCGCGCAAACTGAATGTGCGCGCTCGACCCGGCTACTACGCCACGGAAGGCGCCGGAGGGCCGATGACCGCCGCCGCGCCGCCGGAAACTCAGGAGAAAGCCGCGGAAAAAACGGTCACGACCAGCGAAGTGACTCCGCCATCGCCACTCCCGCCTACCGTGAACGCTCTCGCCGCCGACGCGCCGGAACGCGCGGCATTCAGCGGTCCGGTATCGTTCCGCGCGCGTACCAACCTGGTGCAGGTGCCGGTAGTGGTGCGCGATAAGAACGGCAACCCGGTCGGAGGATTGCGTAAGAGCGATTTCCAGTTGGCGGATCGCGGACAGAAGGAGGAGATCGCGGCGTTCAACGAGGAGAAATTGGACCAGCCGGATAAGGTGGGGAAAACGGCGACGCCGTCGCTCCCCAATGAAACGGCCGTAGCGGTGAAAGCCGCTTCGAACGTAGTCCCCGACCGTTTCACCGCCTACCTCTTCGATGACATACACATGCGCCGCGGCGATCTGGCGCAGGTGCGCGATGCGTTGTGGAAGCACCTCCAGGAATCGGCCGGCCCGTCGGAGCGCATTGCCATCTTCACTACCTCGCGCCGGATCTTTACCGATTTCACAGACGATCTCGACAAGCTCCACACGGCGCTCTACAAGATTAATTCGACGTACATGTATCGCGTTCCAACCTGTCCTCAAGCGCCGGCGCCCTGCACCGATGTGAGCTTTTATCTCGCGTACCAGGTGGACAGGGGCAATACCCTGGCGTTGTCAACCGCCAGCACCCTATTGGGGCATCCAATGCCTGCCTTGAATAGCGGCGGACTGAAGCAACCCGATCAGATGGCCGGCGGCGGGGGCATGTACGCCGAAACAGTAGCGACTAACGATCTACGGATGGGCGAGCAGGAAACCTCACTCTCGCTCGATGCCGTGCGAGACGTGGCTCGACGGATGATGGCTCTGGCGGGACGCCGAACCCTGGTGATGCTGTCGCAAGGGATGTTTGTGCCATACGAACAGGAGGCCGAACTGGAACGGACGATCGACTGGGCGCTCCGCTCTGGGGTGGTCGTGAATACCTTGAACAGCGCAGGCCTCGTCGCGCCAATGGAAATGGGCGTCACGGGAGCCGAAGACGATACCGTCGAGCCATCCGGCCAGACCACCCCCTTCACCAACGAGGCGCGTAACGCCGAGATGGAAAATCTGGTGTTCCTTGCGGAAGCCACGGGCGGAACCGCCATCGCGAGATCCAACGATTACCTGGGCGGCATCCGGCGCATCGCATCGCCGCCCGAGTCTCGTTACATCCTGGGATTCTCGCCGCGCGATCTGGCGGCCGACGGCAAATTCCACGCCCTCAGCATCAAGCTGACCAATCCCGCCGACAAAGGCTACTCCGTCCAGGCGCGCAAAGGGTATTACGCGCCCAAGGAAGGCGAAGGGCTGCCGCAAGCCGCCGCCAAGGAGATCGAAAACGCGGTATTTTCGCGCGACGACGTGCGCGATCTGCCGATCGAGATGCATACCGGTGTGAAAAATTCCGAAGGCAGCGGAGGCGAACTAACAGTATCCACCGATATCGACCTCAAGCTTCTGCATTACCGCAAAGCGGAGGGCCGCAATTGTCAGGAGTTGACGGCCGTGGCGGCGATTTTCGATCATGATGGCAATTTCATCGCCGGGAAGCAGACAACCTTGACCCTGAAACTGCGTGACGAAACCATGCAGAACCATGCGCAAAAGCCGGAGACGCTCCAAAGTTCGTTCGCCCTCAGTCCGGGAAGCTATCTGGTGCGACTGGTGGTGCGCAACGCGGAAGACCAGGCGATGACCGAAATGAGCACCCAGGTAGACGTGCGCTAGACCGATAACCACGATGTGACGCCGATACCCCGGCCAGACCGCGAGGCCGATTTGCTACTGGCCGGCTGTCCGGCAATGAGGAAATTCCCTAGCTAAACAGCTTCTGGGCGCGGGACCGGGCTGTCTCCACCGTGGGGCTGGCCGCCGATAAGGCGCGCGATCGCCGCCACCGCTCCCGGAATCCATGTCCTCTTACCAAATCTCAGGCCGTCCGTGCAGCCGTAGCCTGCCGGCGCCGCCTCCCGCTGAGCAGATAAACCGCTGCGCGCAGTTCGAGCAACGGATCCGCCGAAGCCTCAATGCCATCCACCCGTGGGATCGGGTCGAAAATAATCTGTCGCTGCTGCGCGTCGTTATCCGCAACCGTCTCCGTCAGCGCGATCGTGCCCAGGGAAATCTGCGGACGGCTCTCCGGCCAGTGAATGGTCGCATCGTCCACGATGTCGCCTTCTCCCGCTACCTGCACGGATATTTCGAATTGAATCGGTCCGCGGGCCACACGCCCGGCGAGTTCGTCAAACAAATAGTTGGCGTCCCGGCCCTTGGCCGCGGTCTCGTCCAGATGCTCGATGCCTGCCGACGGCCGGATGCGATAGCGCCCGTAACGCGCAGTTCCCTTTGCGTTGAGGAAGCGGTAAGCGGCGACCCCGAAATACGCTTCCGTGGCGAAACTAGCCGGACTCGGCTTGGGCGTTTGAACAAAGGCGAGTGCCGCCGGGTGAGCCATCAGAAACTTCTCCACTGGAGTCGGCGAACCGGTTCCCGCGCCACTGGCGGCGGCCGCCCGCAGGAACTCTAAAAACTCCTGACCTGTGTGGGTCGGGAAGCCGTCGGTCGAATGGCTGACGATATCCGTGTGCAGGTGGTCTCCCAAATGAAAGCGGATCCCCAGTCCACGCGGATTGGCATTCGCGTCGTTGTCCGGCAGAGCTGGAAGGCCGGTGGAATTCGAAAACCGAACCGTGACCGGCGTTGAGTCGCTCGTTGCGTGCGGCGCTCGCGTCAGGTTCGCAGCTTGCGGAGATGGTCGGAATCGGCCGGTCAGCAGCATGCCCTTTGCGTGTGCCGGACGATAGCCGGGGTGCTGGCCGAAGATGGTATCGAATTGTGCGATCAAATCGTTGGCGAGTTTGACCACACGCTCATCGGAAGGAAGCGGCATATGGATCCCCTTTCTCGATAGATGCGAACATCATATCTCGGGTTCACCAGCCTGGATATTCAATAGGTTCGATTCCGTACTTCGGAAACGTCGGCGGACAAGAGGCGCAGGTTCCTCGATCGTCCCCACCGTGCGAAACTCATGGAATTGGTACTCGAAGGCAATCTCGCCGAACTCGCGCGCCTCGCCGCCGAAGCCGAGCGCTTTGCCGCCGGCGTGCGCTCTCCGTCGAAGTTGAGTTCGACCTCCACCTTGCGCTCGAACTCTTCGTGAACAGCCTTCGCCAGCCGGTTCGCAGCCCGGTTAACGGTCCGCCTCGCCGACTCGTCTGACCGGCATGAAGCTCCTGATTTTGGCGCTGCTTGCGGCTTCCGCCGGCGAGATGGCGCTTCAGAAGATCGAATTACCCGGAGTGGCGAACGCTTCCGTCGTCGCCACCGGCGATTTCAACCACGACGCGCGACCTGACTTAGCGATTGCCAATTTGGAAGGTGGCGAGGTTACGGTCCTGCTGAACGATGGCGGCGGACGCTTTCATCCCGCGCCCGGCTCACCGTTCCAATCGGGCTCGCAACCGAATGACTTCGCCGTGGACGATTTCAATCATGACGGGAACCCCGATCTCGCGGTCGTAAACACGCAAACGCCATTCATCAGCATCTTCCTGGGGGACGGCAAAGGCGGCTTCCGCGCGGCGCCCGGATCGCCGGTCCGCACCGAATCCCATCCGCACCCGCACGGAGTTGTGGCGGGAGATTTTAGCGGGCGCGGGGCGATCGATCTGATGACCGATAGCTGGGGGCACAATCAGATCGAGATGCTGCGCGGCGATGGGCACGGCGCTTTTTCCGCCGGGCCGTTCTTCAACGTCGGAAAGCGGCCTTACCAGCGGCTCCGCAGTGCCGATCTGAATGGCGATGGCAAACCCGATCTCGTCACCACCAACCTGGATGGCGACTCGGTTACGGTTCTCCTGGGCGACGGACACGGCGGCTTTAGGGAAGCGGCGGGCTCGCCGTTCAAGACTGCTCCGGCGCCGTGGGAGGTAGCCATCGCCGATATCGACCGCGACGGAAAGCCCGACCTGGCGATCATACCCTACGATCGCGACGCGAAGACTCGCGGAGGCGCGTCCAATGTCACGGTCCTGTTGGGAGATGGGACGGGACGCTTCACGGCCCTGAAAGGCTCGCCCTTTTCGCTCGGGTCCTGCGCTCAGCCAACCGAAGTCGCCGCGGCCGATCTGACCGCCGGTCCGCTCCTCGATATCGCCGTGACGTGCCCGAATAGTGGGCAGCTTGCGCTCCTCACACCGGCGGGCGGGGGATACCGTTTGGACTTGCGGTCGATGCCCGGCCAGCCGTACGGATTGACGGCGGCCGATTTCTTCGGCAACCACCGCGCCTCCCTGGCCGTCTCGGATCACGCCAAGGGAACGATTACTCTGTTGCGCGTGCGGTGATCGGCGCACCCGGCGAAGACGGGGCGTTAACCCCGGAGCTGCCGATCCGAGAAGCGCCATACTCATCGGCTCGGGTCGTGAAGGTGTGCGGGTTGTGAGTGTGCTTCACGGACTATGCCGCATCGACAGTGCCGCCCCCTGCCTCGCAGCAGGCGAAAGCTGAAATATTCGCCGTTATCCTGGCTGTGGAGGAAGCGGTGGAGAAAATATTTCGACGCCCCAACGACGTTGAAGGCCGCGCTCGCCAGGAAATGCCCGAATCCATCGGCAAATTGAGAGAATATTCGGCGGTCGCGCCCGGTGAGACAATTGAGTCTTCATGTCCGGCCCGTCCACCGAAACGCCCCGCCTGCGGCGCGCTCTGGGATTGTGGGATCTCATTCTGTACGGCGTCATTGTCATCCAGCCCACCGCGCCCATGTCGGTGTACGGCGTACTGAGCAACCGTGGCCACGGGCACGTAGTCACTACCATTCTCATCGCCATGGTGGCCATGCTGTTCACCGCCATCAGCTACGGGCGGATGGCGCGCGCCTATCCCAGCGCCGGCTCGGCGTTCACCTACGTGGGGCGGGAAATCAATCCGGCCCTCGGATATGTCACAGGGTGGAGCATGGTCATGGACTATATGCTCAATCCTATGATTTGCATCATCTGGGTGAGCCAGCAGGCGCACCAGTTCGCTCCCGCTGTTCCGTACTGGGGCTGGGCAGTCTTTTTCGCCCTGCTGTTTACCGGCCTCAACATCCAGGGAATCCGCACCTCGGCGCGGATGAACGCTGCGTTGGCCTGCGGCATGGGAGTGGTGATCGCGATTTTCTTCGTCTGCGCCGCGCGCTACGTCTTCGGTCATCCGCACGACGGCGCGGGCTTTTTCAGCCGGCCGTTCTTCGATCCCGCCACCTTTTCCTCGAGCGCGGTGCTGGGCGGCACTTCGATCGCGGTCCTTACTTATATCGGGTTCGACGGCATCTCCACGCTCTCCGAAGAGGCCGAAAATCCCCGCCGCAATATCCTCCTCGCCACTGTGCTCACCTGCGTGGTGATCGGCCTGCTTTCGGCGGCGGAAGTTTACGCGGCGCAACTGGCGTGGCCGGCGTCGCAGCCTTTCCCGGATGAAACCACGGCATTCGTCTATGTGGCCGGCCGGACTTGGGCGCCGCTCTTCGCGATCGTCGGCCTGACTCTGGTAGTAGCCAATTTCGGCTCGGGGATGGGCGCACAGCTCGGCGCGGCGCGCCTGCTGTTCGGCATGGGACGCAGCAACGCGCTTCCCAAGTCATTCTTTGGCGCGATCGAACCGAAACGCCGCGTTCCCAGGAATAACGTCGTGTTCGTCGGCGTTCTGAGCCTGATTGGCGCGTTTATTCTGGATTTCGACCTGGGCGCGCAGATGCTCAACTTCGGCGCCCTGATCGCGTTCATGGGCGTGAATGCCGCCGCGCTGATGCGCTACTATGTGCGCGAAAGTGAAAAGCAGATGCGCAACCTGATACCTCCGCTGCTCGGCTTCGCCGTCTGCCTGCTGCTGTGGTTGAACCTCGGGCGCACCGCGCAAATCGCCGGCAGCATCTGGATGGCCGCCGGCGTTGCGTTTGGCGCCTGGAAGACGCGCGGTTTCCGCAGCGACCTGGTGAATTTCGATATTCCCGCGGAGGAAGAGATCTGATCATATGTCCCGTTTTCTGCTGTTTGGTTTGCTGGTTCCGGTATTGACGGCGGCCGCGCCGGAATCCAGTCTGACATTGCGCCAAGGGTGGGCAATCCAGTCTTCCGACATGGTGCGCGATTCCGGCGAAATGCTCTCCACCCCAGGGTTCGCGGCGCGCGGCTGGTACATCGCCACCGTACCCACCACAGTTTTGAGCGCGCTGGTCGCGGACCGCGTCTATCCCGATCCTTACACGGGCATGAACCTGCGGTCGCTCCCCGGCGTGTCCTATCCCATCGGGGCGAATTTTTCCAACATTCCGATGCCGCCGGACAGTCCGTTCCGCCATTCCTGGTGGTATCGCACGGATTTCAAACTGCCTTCCGATTACCAGGGGAAGACGATCTGGCTGGCATTCGACGGCATCAGCTTCCGCGCCAACGTGTGGATGAACGGCCGGCACATCGCTTCCTCCGATCAGATGGCGGGCACCTGGCGGCTGTTCGAGTTCGATGTCACGGCGGCAGCGCGTCCCGGTGCGACGAATTCGCTGGCGGTAGAAGTGCTGGCGCCGCTGCCGCACGATCTCGCTACCACTTTCGTGGATTGGAATCCGCAGCCGCCCGACAAGAACATGGGCCTCTGGCGCGACGTCCGCATTTCGGCCACCGGACCGGTTGCCATGCGATTTCCGAGCGTCTCGACGCACCTGACTTCGCGGGGCGCCGATCTCACGGTGCGAGTGGAACTCAAAAACGCCGCCAATCGCGCCGAAGAGGGCACTCTGCGCGCCAAGATCGAAGGCATCGAATTCTCCGAACCCGTCCGTCTCGGTCCGCTGGAAAGGCGCGTGGTGCATCACCAACTCAAAATGGAGCGTCCGCGTCTCTGGTGGCCGGTGCAGGTGGGCGAACAGAATCTCTACCCTCTCGACCTGCAATTCGAGGTGGACGGAAAAGTCTCCGATTCGGCCTCGATTTCCTTTGGCATTCGCGAAGTTACATCGGAGCTCGATGCCAACAATCATCGCGTCTTTCTCGTCAACGGCAAAAAGATCCTGGTGCGCGGCGCGGGTTATAGCTTCGACATGCTGCTCCGTTCCACACCCGAGCGGCAGGAAGCGGAACTGAAATATGTCCGCGACATGAACCTCAACGCCGTGCGCTTCGAAGGAAAGCTGGAAGACGACCACTTTCTGGAACTGTGCGACCGCTACGGAATCCTGGTGATGGCCGGCTGGTGCTGCTGCGACCATTGGGAGCAGTGGCAGAATTGGGACGCGGAAGACGAAACGATTGCCGGTGACGCGCTGCGCGACCAATTGCGCCGTTTGGCGCGTCATCCTTCCTTGTTTGACTGGCTCTACGGCAGTGATAATCCGCCGCCGCCAAAGATCGAGAAGATGTACCTCGAGATTATTAAGGAAGTCGAGTGGCCGAATCCCTACCAGTCGTCCGCGACTGCCAGACCCACGAGTCTCGGCGGACCGACCGGCGTCAAGATGACGGGCCCTTACGAGTATGTTGCCCCCTCATATTGGATGCTCGACATCAAGAATGGCGGCGCGCACGGATTCATTACCGAAACCAGTCCCGGCCCAGCGCCGCCGCCCGTAGATAGCCTTCGCCGCATGCTGCCCGAAGGCCATCTTTGGCCGATCGATTCCACGTGGGATTTCCACGCCGGCGGCGGCGAGTTCAAAGATATCCGCGTGTTCACTGAAGCGCTCAACAAGCGTTATGGAACTCCGGCCGATGTGGAAGATTTCGCGCGCAAGGCGCAGGCGATGGCCTACGAAGGCGAGCGCGCCATGTTCGAGGCGTACGGGCGCAACAAGTTCGACTCCACCGGCGTGATCCAATGGATGCTCAATAACGCCTGGCCGAGCATGATCTGGCATCTCTACGACTGGTACCTGCGGCCCGGCGGCGGATACTTCGGCGCGAAAGAAGCTTGCGAGCCTCTCCACATTCAGTATTCTTACGACGACCGCTCCATCGTCATCGTGAACTCTTACTTCCACCCGTTTTCCGGCCTCAAGGCGACGGTGAAGGTGTACAACCTCGACATGACGGAAAAATTCTCGCGCGACACGGCTGCCGATGTCGCCGAGAACAGCAGCACGCGCTTGTTCGCCCTTCCCGAAATCCAAGGACTCAGCTCCACTTACTTTGTCTGGCTCAGGCTATTGGATAAGTCCGGCAAGGCGGTGAGCCGCAACTTCTATTGGCTATCGACGGCGCCGGAAACGCTCGATTGGCAGAAGACTACGTGGTATGTCACGCCCACCAAAACGTTTGCCGATTACACCGCGTTAAATACTTTGCGTGTGGTCGATCTGGATGTTGCCGCGCACACGGAAGGCTCGGTCACCACCGTCAGGGTCACGAATCCCGCCAAAGCGCTGGCGTTTGGGGTCCATCTGAAATTCACCCGGGGCGGGGAAGAGGTCCTGCCGGTGCTCTGGGAGGATAACTATTTTCCGCTGCTGCCCGGAGAGAGCCGTCAGATCACTGCAAATTCCTCTGCGGGACGCGGGCAGCCGGCAATCGAGGTAGACGGCTGGAACGTCAAAACGAAAACCGTTCCTTAATTAGACGAGACCGCCCCAGGAAGGGGGCTTTTGCTCCAAGTTCCGCCCGGCGGCTCTAAAATCGAGCGGTGCCCGATTCGCGCAGAAGACGCCTGTGCTCAGGGACGGTCCATGTTACAATCGGGGTTACCGCGCAAAACTCCCCTGTTGTTCCTCCGCTGCTTGGCGCGTATCAACCGCTGAAACCATAATGAAGTTCACCACTATCGCCCTGTCCCTGGGTTGCACTGTTGCTATTTGCTGTCTGGCCGCGCAATCCCATTGGTTTACCCTGAAACCGTATCATTCTTATGCACTGGTAAAAATCCGGACCGTGTTCGACCGTTCTTTGGTGGCACTGTTCGACCTGACGCCTGGAACGGTGCGGTCTTTCATTGACGCCGGGGAAGACCAGGCGAAAGCCACCGTACTCCCGCTAGTTTCCAAGACCGAGGCTTTGGCCCTCATTTCCGAGGCGGCGGCCAAATATCGTGTGCAGGCGGCATTCGTCGCCAGCATTGTCGCCGCGGAATCGAACTTCGATTCCAGCGCCGTGTCATCGAAAGGTGCCATCGGGCTGATGCAGTTGATGCCGGACACAGCGCGAGAATTCGGCGCCGATCCCGAGATTCCGTCCGAGAATATCGATGCCGGGACGCATTACCTGCACTGGCTGATGCTTCGTTATCGCAACACCCGCGGGCCGATACAGCATGTCATTGCGGCCTATAACGCCGGTCCGGGCACGGTCGACCGCTACCGCGGCGTGCCCCCGTTCCGCGAAACGCGCAGCTACGTGACGCGCGTGCTCGGCTTCCTCAAGCAGTTCAGCCGGGCGAAACGGTCGTAAGCCCCGGTGCCGCTATGCCGGTTCGGCGACAATTCCGGCGCCGGCGAGCGCCGCTTCCACTTCCGCGCGCCGCATGCGCGTCGCGTCGTACTCCACCATGAGCGAGCCGTCGCCGAGTTTGAGCTTCTGGATTCCATAGATGTCGCTGATATTGGATAACTTCGCCATGTTGTTGGCGTCGAGCGGTTGGGAAAGGCGGAAGTTCATCTGCACGCGCGTCATAAATCCTAGGATCGCATAGCGCGGTCAGGCTTTCATCACCCCCACAATCTCGCGCGCCGTCGGCTGCCAGTCGCCTCTCGAAGGATTGCCCTTGCAAGGCCTTGCCTCGGGATGGCCATTACGAGGATTTTCACGCGGTCGGGTACCGAGCCGAGGCAGATGCATCAAATCGCGCAGCTTCCCTTTTTCCAGCACCTCCAGCACGAGATGTAGAGGATAGTCTTGCCCTCGTTTGCCAGTTCCTCGAGCAGGTGCGGAAACAATTGCGCCGAGGTCACGGCGCTGCTGCATTCCATTGGAATAAGTCGAAAACGGCGCGCTGCGGTATGCGCCGAGCAAAAACAGCTCCATCGGTTGGTTGGCTTTCCGGGTGGCGGCCAAGCGCAGAACGCGCCGGGACATAGCCAACTCACTCCGGTAAGTCCGCCTCGCCTTCCAACTCCGCCAGCAACTGCTCCCCCAGCGCGCGGTAGCCGGAATCGAACTCCGAGTCCGATTCCGGCGGCATATGCGCTTTGATCCACGCGTGCAGGATTTCCGTGACCGGCTTGGCCACGGCCTCCTCGGCTCCCGGTTCGAAACGGAGCGGGATCTCCGAGCGTTGAATAGCGGCGAGAAGCAATTCCGGAAACTTCATGAAACCTCCGCGTGATGATTGACCGGTCCGCAACCGTGTCCCAATCCGGGATTGCAGCGGATGGCCTCGTGAATAAAATGCTTGGCGCGCGCCACCGATTCCACCAGCCCGCAGCCGGCGGCCAGGCTGGCGGTAATGGCGGCGGAATAGGTACATCCTGTACCGTGCGTGTGGCGCGTATCGATGCGAGGGGCGGGGAAGTCGCGATACTCCACGCCATCGAACAGCACATCGATCGGGTCGGAATCCAGATGGCCGCCCTTGATCAGCACCGCGCGTGCCCCCATGGAGCGAATCACGCACGCCGCATGGCGCACATCGTCGATGCTTCGAATCTCGATCCCCGTGAGCGCCTCGGCTTCCGGCACGTTGGGCATGGCCAGTGCGGCATGCGGCAGTAGCAGTTCACGCAGGGCGCGCACCGCGGGACCAGGCAGCAATTCCCGTCCATGCGAGCTCAGCATTACCGGGTCGACCACCAACGGGAATGCGAAGTCGGCCGCCATGCGCGACACGGTTTCCACTATCTCCGCCGAGCCGAGCGCTCCGGTCTTTGCCGCGGCGGGTGGAATGTCTTCGATCACCGCCGCGATCTGCTGCTCCACCAACCGGGCGGAAAGAACCTCCACGCGCGAGACCCGCACGCTGTTCTGAACTGTGAGCAGGGTGATCGCGGCTTCGCCGTAAGCCCCGAACTGATGAAAAGTTTTGAGATCGGCCTGGATGCCCGCGCCGCCGCTCGGGTCCGACCCGGCGATGGTGAGAGCCACGGGCAAATGGCGCATGTTCTAGTGTACTGCGCCGGGTGACGTCTCTTTGGCTCGTTCCACCGCCGGAACTGACTCCTTCGAGTTACAACTTCGGTGTTAGCCTGACCGAAAGATAGCGGCGAGAGTTACCTCCATCACCATAAGAACAAAGCAGTTCTCCAAAGACAGTATTCCCCTGCGAGGCGTCCTCATTCAAATTAATTCTTAGCATTCTGTGGAGGGGATCATGACGGCCGAAGCTGGATTCGTCAAACGTCGTTGGTTAAATCTGCCGCTGCGACTCAAAGGGCTCGTGGTCACGTCATTACCGGTCGTAGCGCTGCTCGGGTTCAGCGCGTCGCTTTTTGTGGTGGAATTTCAATACCGCCATGCCGGAAAGTGGCTGAACAGCGCGCTCCAGGTTTACGCCTCGCTGCAAAAGGTGAGGACGTCGCTTTTGGAAGAGACGGGCGCCGTTCGATCCTATGCGCTCACCGGCGACGCCCAGCATTTGAAAACATACACCGATTCCGTCGGCGACGGCAATACGGCGATGAACCAACTCGAGTCTGCCGTCGTCAGCCAGGAGGAGCGCCAACACGTGACGGCGCTCCGAACCCTGGTAGCGGAGCAGCAGACGGTGATTTCCGGTTACATGGATGGCCTTCACGCCGCGGCGGTGCCCGCCAATACCGCGGCCGCCATGTGGCTGGAGAAAAACCGCGCTTCCATGGCAAAGATCGACGCTGAAATTGTGGCCTTGCAAGGAGTGGAACGGCGCATCGTGGTAATCGACGCTACGCTCCTGGCCCACGCGCTGCGGAATTCTAATATCGCCGTTCTGGCCAGCGCCGTTCTCGGGCTGGTGGGCGGCATTCTGGCCATGCTGTTGTTCGCGTCCGGCATCATCAGCCGCATCAAGAAAGCGCAGGTTGACGCCAGCGGTCTGGCGGAAGGACGCATGCCCACCCCGGACCGTCCGGCCAGCGACGAGATCGGCCGCCTCAGCGATGCTCTCGCGCGCACCGCCGCGCTGCTCCAGCAGCGCACTGCGGAAGCCGAACGCCGCACCCGCGAACTGGCCGAGTCCCAGTCCGCCATGCAAAAACAGGCCGCGATGCTGCAATGCATTCTCGACAGCATGGCCGACGCCGTGATGGTGGCCGATCAGACCGGCCGCATGGTGATGTGCAATCCGGCCGCGCAGGCCCTGTTCGGCGAGGAGGCCCTCCACACGGCGCCGCAACAATGGACGGAGCACTCGTCGATCTACCTTTCCGAAACCATGACGCCGGTTCCGGTCGAAGACCTGCCGATGTTTCGCGCCATGCGCGGCGAAAATCCCGGCGCCACGCAGTTGCTGATTCGCCGCGATACCGGCGAAAACATGTGGATCGATGTGACCGCGCGGGTGCTTCGCCAGGATCAGGATGTGGTTCGCGGCGCGGTGTCGGTGATCCGCGATGTGACCGCGATCAAACGCACGGAAGAGATCTTGAAGCAGGCGCGTGAAGTCGCCGAGGGCGCCAATCAGGCGAAGAGCGAGTTCCTCTCGCGCATGAGCCACGAACTCCGCACACCCCTCAACGCCATTCTCGGATTTGCCCAACTTCTGGACCTCGATCATCTCTCGGCCGCGCAGCGCCAGAGCGTGGACCAGATCCTCAAGGGCGGCCGCCATCTGCTGACCCTCATCAACGAAGTGCTTGACCTGGCCCGCATCGAGGCCGGAAAGCTATCGCTCTCTACCGAACCCATCGAGTGCGGGGAGACCGTCCGCAGCGCCATCGAACTGGTCGGGCCCCTTGCCAATCAATCGGCGGTCACCATCCACTTCGAGGAATCGGCGGACTGGCACCGGCATGTCCTTGCTGACCGGCAGCGCTACCAGCAGGTGGTTTTGAATCTACTCTCGAACGCGATCAAGTACAACCAGCGCGGCGGCCGGGTGACGGTATCGTGCCTGGTTGCGGACGATTCCCGCTTCCGGCTGGCGGTGAAGGATACCGGCGAAGGTTTGACGCCGGAGAAACTGACCCGCCTCTTCCGTCCCTTCGAGCGGTTGGGAAACGATCGCTACGGAGTGGAAGGAACCGGTATCGGGCTGGCGCTGAGCAAGCGGCTGGTCGATGCCATGGGCGGTATCATCGGAGTGGAAAGCCAGCCCGGACTGGGCAGCATCTTCTGGGTAGAATTACCCTTGTGTGCCGGCCCGCTGGAAATTTTCGACGAGATCCATCAAAGCACCCACGACACGCTGGTGTCCGCGGGCAGCAAAGCCACCAAGCTCCTCTACATAGAAGATAATCTCTCCAACAACCTCCTGATGGAGCGCATCCTGGAGAACCGGCCGGACGTGCAGCTCATTTCGGCCATGCAAGGGAGGCTCGGAATCGAACTGGCGCGCCAGCACCGCCCGGACCTCATCTGCCTCGACCTGCACCTGCCGGACATCAATGGCGACGAGGTGCTGCGCCTGCTGCGCGGCGAGCCCTCTACCGAGGGTATCCCGGTGGCCATGATCAGTGCCGATGCCACCGCCGGCCAGATCGAACGGCTCATGGCCGCCGGCGCCAATGCGTATTTCACCAAGCCTCTGGATGTGAAAGCCATTTTGCGGTATGTCGACGAGGTGATGGGCGTCGAGGTCTGAGCGGCGTTATGGAACGGGAGATTCTTTCTGCGAGCCGGATTCTGATCGTGGACGATCAGGACGCCAACGTGTTGTTCCTGGAACGGCTGTTGCAGCACGCCGGCTACAGGAATATCTCCTCTCTCACCGATTCACGCGAGTTGCTCACGCAGTTCCGCATCTTCCAACCCGATCTGCTGGTACTCGATCTGATGATGCCCAAGCTGGACGGTTATGCCGTTATGAAGCAACTGGGCGGCTGGCTGCCCGCCGGGGCGTATCTGCCCATTCTGGTGATCACCGCGGACGTTACCAAGACCGCGCGTCAAAAAGCCCTCGCACTGGGAGCCAAGGACTTCCTCACCAAGCCGGTCGATGCCGCCGAAGCTACCCTCCGGATCTATAACCTCCTGCTCACCCGCTGGCTGTACCGTCAGATGGATCTCAGAAGGCGGCAAAACGTGGAGCAGGCCGTCGAATCGCGCAGCCGGATCGAGACCGCGCTGCGCGAGATGGAAAATCTGGCGGCCGCCAGTCCGGTCCTGCCGGAACAATGGAACGGACTGCGATCGGCGCTGGGACTTGCGTTGGAAGCGATGGCGAAGCTGGCCGCCGACGAGTACGGCGCCCCCGCCGCCTGCGCCGTGGAACAGGCGGTTTAACATGCTCCCGTCGCCCCCGGAAATCATGGTGGTGGACGATCAGCTTCCCAACGTTCGCCTGTTGGAGCAGATGCTCGCGCGAAAAGGTTACCGGGTGCGGCCGTTTCTGCGCGGCCGCGAGGCCCTGGAATCTGCCCGCAAAGCCCCGCCCGACTTGGTGCTGCTGGATATCAACATGCCGGAATTGGACGGCTACCAGACTTGCCAGCTCTTTAAGCGGGAGCCCGGTCTGGAGGAGGTCCCGGTTCTCTTCCTGAGCGCCATGGGCCAGACCGACGCCAAAATCGAGGCTTTCCGCGCGGGCGGCGTGGACTATATTTCCAAGCCGTTCGAATTCGCGGAAGTCCACGCCCGCGTGGACACTCACCTGAAGCTGTTCACGCTTCAGAACCGCCTGCGCGATCAGAATCTGCACCTGGAAGCGATGGTGCAAGCGCGCACGTGCGAACTGGCGCG
Source organism: Bryobacteraceae bacterium (assembly GCA_035509055.1). Lineage (GTDB taxonomy): Bacteria > Acidobacteriota > Terriglobia > Bryobacterales > Bryobacteraceae > PALSA-129. Next base: position 17,598 of record DATJMA010000060.1, read on the forward strand.
CGCGCACGCCCAACTGGCGCGGATCGATCACGCCAAGAGCGATTTCCTGCGCATGATCTCGCACGAGCTGCGAACGCCCTTGAACGGATTGTTGGGAGCGGCCGATTTGGCTTTGAGCCAGCTTCCCGACGATGCGCAATGCCGCGAATTGGGCGACATGCTGACGGAATCCCGGACCAGGATCCTTTCGCTTATCGATAGCGCGCTTTTGCTGACGCAGATTGAGGTGGAAGGCGGGAGATTCGAGGCCGCGGAAATCAGTCTGCGCGATTTGCTGGCGCGCGCCGCGGAACGGATTCCGCAATCCCGCTTGGCCGGCATCACTCTCCCGGAGGCGGAAATCGGCTGGATCACCGGAAATCGGGAACTGCTCCTGAGAGCATGCCAGGCACTCATCGAGACGGCCTCCAGGTTCGCCGCGCCCGGCGATACCGTCACGGTGAGCGCGAAAGACTACCCCGATTGCCTCATCGTCAGCATCGCATCGCCCTCGGGCTCGATTCCTCCGGCTACGCTGCCGCGCTTCTTCGACCTCTTCGGAATCAATGAAGCCAGCACTTCGGCCGGCAATCTTGGTCTGGAGCCGGCCATTGCCCGGCGCATCCTCGACCTTTGGGGAAATGCCGTGGCAGTGGAGAATTCGCCGCCCGCGGGCATTCGCATTACGATTCGCTTCCCCGCATCCGGCTCGCGCGCGCTTCCGTATCAAGCTACGGGCGCGTGAACGACTCCCCCGAAATCCCTGCACCCTCGCGGTCGCGGCGCTGTAACAAGGCCGCTCTCGTGCCCCTGATACCATTGAAGCTCAGAGGTAAATCGATGCCTTCGATGCGAACGCCCGCCCTCCTTCTGGTTGCCGGCTTGTGCGCCTGGTCCCAACCTTCCAATCGCGGGTATTACCGCTTTCCCGCCATCTTCGGAGAGACCATAGTGTTCACTTCCGAGGGCGACCTCTGGGAGGTCGGCATCGAAGGCGGAACCGCCCGCCGGCTCACCACTCATCCCGGCGAAGAGACTCACGCCGCCTTTTCGCCCGATGGCAAGACGCTCGCGTTCTCGGCCGATTACGAAGGACCGACCGAAGTCTATTCCATGCCGGCCTCCGGAGGGTTGCCCACGCGGCGCACCTTCGATGGCGACGCAACGGTGGTCGGCTGGACGCCCGCCGGTAAAATTCTCTACTCCACCCAGCACTACGCCACTCTGCCCGGCGACGAACTGGCTACCGTGGATCTCGAGAACCGCGTCGAAGTGCTGCCACTGGCGCAGGCGGCTCAGGGAGCCTACGACAAGACCGGAGCCACCCTGTTCTTCACCCGCTATCCCTTTCAGGGCAGCTACTCGAAGCGCTATCAGGGCGGCACCGCGCAGAATCTCTGGAAATATTCGGCCGGCGCCGCCGAAGCCGTTCCGCTTACCGCGGACTTCGCCGGCTCCAGCAAGGATGCCATGTGGTGGAACGGCCGGGTGTATTTCCTTTCCGACCGCGACGGTACCATGAACCTCTGGTCGATGGACGAGAACGGCAAAAACCTGAAGCAACTTACCCGCCACCAGGGTTGGGACGCCAAGGATGCCGCGCTTTCGCAGGGCCGCATCGTTTATCAGATGGGCGCCGATCTCCGCCTTTACGACATCGCCTCCGGCAGCGACAAAGTGGTGCCTGTCGAACTCGCGTCCGATTTCGATCATCTGCGCGAGCATTGGGTGAAAGACCCCTTCCACTACACCAGCGCGGTTCACGTTTCACCGGACGGGTCTAAGGTAGTGCTGACGGCGCGCGGCAGGGTGTTTGTCGCACCCCGTAAAAACGGCCGCTTTGTCGATGTGGCGGAACATAAGCCGGGGCGATACCGGGATGCGCGTTTCCTAGACGACAAGAATCTGCTGGTGCTTTCCACCGAGACGGGCGAAGTGGAGTTCTGGAAGGTGCCGGCCGCCGGCGGCGGCACACCCGAACGCCTCACCACCGATGGCAAAGTGCTGCGTTGGGAAGGTGTGCCCTCGCCCGACGGGAAATGGGTCGCGCATCAGGACAAGGACAACCAGCTCTGGCTGCTGAACGTCGCGGACAAGAGCGAAAAACGCATCGCCACGGCGCGCACCTCCGGCAATAGCGACCCGCAATTCAACTACGTGCGCTGGTCCCCCGACAGCCGCTGGCTCACGTGGGACCTGGAAGCGCCCGATCTCCAGAATCGCATCGTTCTGTACAACATCGAGACCGCTTCGTCGACCCCGCTTACCACCGATCGCTACAACAGCCGGTCGGCCGCCTGGAGTTCCGATGGCAAGTGGATCTACTTCATTTCCGATCGCAATCTGCAGAGCGTCGTCGGATCGCCGTGGGGATCGCGCGTACCCGACCCCTACTTCGACAAGAAGGACAAGATCTACCTGCTGGCGTTGAAGAACGGAGAGCGCTCGCCTTTCGAACCGCCCGACGAATTGCACCCCGACAATGCCGACAAGAAGGACGGGCCGGAGAGGAAACTCGAGCCGGCGAAGGCCGCGGACGCCTCCAAACCCGCCGATGGCGCGCAGGCCAACGACAAGAAAACCGACGAGAAGAAGGCGGACGAAAAAAGGGTCGACATCGATCTCGACGGTATCGCCGCTCGCATCCAGGAAGTACCCGTGAGCCCCGGCAATTACGAAAACCTGGATGTGGCCGGCAAGCGCATCTGCTACCAGAGCTTCGACGCCGAAGACCGCTCCCGGAATTCTCTTCAGTGCCTCGATATTGCCAGCAAAGGCGATAAACCGGACACCCTGATGGAAGGCGTGGACGAATACGAAGTCTCCGCCGACGGCAAGAAGATGCTCATTCGCAAGCACAACGACCTGTACGTCGTGGATGCCGGCGCGCACGGTTCGAGCCTGCGCGATTCCAAGACACTCGCCGACGACACCGTCGACGTAAAAGGCTGGACCTTTTCTATCATCCCTAGCGACGAATATAAGGAAGCTTTCGCGGATGCCTGGCGCCTCCACCGCGACTATTTCTATGACCGGAACATGAACGGCGTGAACTGGGCTGCCATGCGCGACAAGTACGGCGAACTGGTGAACCGCGTTCACGACCGCGAGGAACTGAACGACCTGATCTCCGAAATGGTGGGTGAGCTTTCCGCCCTGCACACCTTTGTGGCCGGAGGCGATATCCGCCAAGGGCCCGACCACATCGCGTTATCCTCCCTCGGCGCTTATCTGCTGCGCGACGACAAGGCCGGCGGTTACCTGGTGAAGCACGTTTACCGCTCCGACCCCGACCGGCCCGACCGCGCCTCTCCGCTGGCCCATCCCACCGCCGATGTCCATGATGGCGATGTCCTATTGGCCATCAATAATCAGGATGTTCTCTCCGCGCCCGATCCCAGCGAACTGCTGCGCAATCAGGCCGGCAAACAGGTGTTGCTGCGCCTGCGCACGGGAGACAAGACGCGCGAAGTGATCGTCAAGCCGATCGGCCTTGGGGCCGAACGCAATCTGCAATACAACGAGTGGGAATATACGCGGCGTCTCCAGGTGGAAAAGGCGTCGGCCGGCAAGATCGGCTACATCCACCTGCGCGCCATGGGAACCGGCGACATCGATCGTTGGGAGGAAGAATATCCGCCGGTGTTCGACGACGATGGTCTGATCATCGACGTGCGCCACAACGGCGGCGGCAATATCGACAGCTGGATTTTAAGCAAGCTGCTGCGCAAGGCCTGGATGTACTGGCAGCCGCGCGTCGGCGTGCCGATCTGGAACCAGCAGGAGGCTTTCCGCGGCCATATCGTAGTGGTATGCGACGCGTGGACGGCTTCCGACGGCGAGGCATTCACGGAAGGTTTCCGCCGCCTCGGGCTGGGTAAAGTCATCGGCACCCGCACTTGGGGCGGGGAAATCTGGCTGAGCGGCAGCAACTTCCTCGCCGACCGCGGTATCGCCACCGCCGCCGAAAACGGTGTCTTCGGACCGGAAGGCAAATGGCTGATCGAGGGCCACGGCGTCGAGCCGGATATCGTGGTGGACAATCTCCCTCACGCGACTTTCGAAGGCAAGGATGCCCAACTCGAGGCGGCCATCGCGTATCTTCAGTCGGAGATCAAGGCGCATCCATTGCCAACCATAACTGTGCCCAAGTACCCGGACAAGTCGTTTCACTACCCAGCGACTGCGCCGACAGGAGCGGGCGGCAACCGGGCCAATCGCTAAAGCCCCGGCTGTGTCTTGCGCGCACGGGCTCTGATCTCACTAACCCGTTCCCTTTCATGAGCCTACGGCTCCGTAGCCGCAACGCTCCGTTCAACCCCCCAACATGCCGTACAACCAACAATTTCAACGGCTTAATGTCAATCCGTCGATTCGTGGGAGGCGAATTCCCTATACTTTGGGTATTAATCCAGGAGTGTGGTTGAACGATGCACAAACCTATCAAATACGCCGAGAAGGTTTTCACATACGCTGCAAATGCGGGTTGGTTCGTCTTCGATAAGCTCAATCAAATCGGTCAAAATCCGGGTTTCACTCCCAAGTGGTCGGATAAGCCACTCCTGAAGTCGTGGGAGAAGACCAAGCCCCCGTTGGGTTGGCCGCGCACCACCGATTCGCTCTGCCCCCGATGCATCCCCGAGATCCGCAATTCGATCCTCGATGGCAAAACGCCCCTCGATGTCCTGTACACCGATAAGCCGGGTGAGATCAAGGCGCAAATTATCGAGCGCGACGGCAAAATCCTGATGGTGAAGGATTGCCCCATCCACGGCCATTTCGAAGATGTGATGGCTATCGATACCGCGTTTTTCAAGCACCTGGAAGACGTATTTCCCGGCCGCGACATTCGCGCTCACAACGATTCCCGCCTGCACAAGCACGGTTCCAGCACCATCACCCACGGCCGCGGTTCGGTGCTTACGGTCGACCTTACGAACCGCTGTAACATGATGTGCGATCCGTGCTTCATGGACGCCAACCAGGTAGGCTTCGTGCATGAGTTGACGTGGGACGATATCAAGACCCTGCTCAACAACGCCATCACCATCAAGCCGAAGCGGCAGATGTCGGTACAGTTCTCAGGCGGCGAGCCCACCATCTCCCCGTACTTCCTGGACGCCGTGCGTTATGCGCGTGAAGTGGGATATACCTCCGTGCAGGCGGCGACCAACGGAATCGAATTCGCCAAAAGTCCGGAGTTCTGCAAAGCCGCGGCCGATGCCGGCCTCCGCTACGCCTATCTCCAGTTCGATGGAATCGGCAACGCGGCTAATTCGCATCGCAAAGTCGGCAATCTGTTCGACGTGAAGCTGCGGGCCATCGAGAATCTTCACTCGAACGGCGTCGACATCATTCCGGTGATTACCATCATCAACGGGATCAACAACGAGCAGGTCGGCCGCATCGTGCAGTTCGCGCTCGACAACCCCAAGAAGATTCCATTCCTGTCTTACCAGCCCGTAAGCTTCACGGGCAGGGATGAAGCTGTCACCGACGAGCGCCGGGCGGCCCAGCGCTATACGCTTTCCCACCTCGCGCACGACGTGAAGAATCAAACCGGCCTGGGCGAGCCCGCCCGCGACTGGTTCCCGATTTCGTTTATCTCTACGTTCTCCGATTGGAGCGACCTGGTTCATGGACCGCAGTACCAGTGGGGGCAGTTGAGCTGCGGCTGCCACCCGAATTGCGGTGTCGGAATGGCCGTGATGGTAGATAAGGAAACCAAGGAAGCCAAGCCGGTGACGGAGTTCTGGAATTGCGACCAGCTCGCCCGCGATGTGGCCCGCGTCAACGATGCGGCTCGCGGCAAATGGCCGTCAATCATCGGCATGACGCTCGCCGCCGCGCGCAATTACGATCCGTTCAAGTCGCCCACGCATTTCAAGCTGAGCGACCTGATGCGGAAGCTCGACAAGACCTTCGGCGCCACCGGCAAGAGCTACGGCAACGTGGGCAAAGACCGCACCCGCGAAGATATCGAACGGCGGCGACGCGATCGCTGGAACTTCCTGTTTATTGCCGGCATGTGGTTCCAGGATCTGTTCAACTACGATTTCCGCCGCACCGAGCAGTGCATCATCCCCTACGCCACGCAGGAAGGCGAAATTTCCTTCTGCGCGTACAATACCGGCGTCGGCTGGCGTAACATTATCGAAAAGATGCACATGACCGCCACGCTCACCAAGTGGTACGACGAGCACGGCCGCCACGAGATCTTTGCCGGCGGCAAATCGGTGCAACTCGCCTCCAAGGATCACTCCCTGGTCCTTCGCAACGAGATCGTGACCAATGAAGAGCAGCATGATCTCGACCGTCTCGGTATCGCCAAGACCGCCCGCGACGAGAAAATTCGCGCCCGCGCGGCGAAAATCAAAGAGCAGGAAGAGAACGAGCGCATGATGAAGCTGTACCGCCAGCACGTGCTGAAGGAACAGCCCAAGCCAGATCTCGTCTCGATCGGCGAAATCAAACCCGCCGCACCGAAAGTCGAGGAGCAGGAAGAAGTCGGCTCGTTCGGGGATTAGGTTCCACTCAGTTCCGTACTATCGCGCCGCCGGGCTCGTGCCCGGCGGCGTTTGTGTTGCTGTCGATGCACCGGAGATCCGCAGCCCTCCGAAACGCCTTATAGTCCCGTTTGATGCAGCGGCGCGCCGAGGCCCGCGAGGAGGGTTAATTACGCGGCGGTCCAAATTCTCGGGACTTCTCCAGGCCACGCGGCGCGGCGATGACTGATTCACTCGCTCCGCAAGGCTTCCGTGGGTGCGACCCCAGTCGCACGCCGCGCAGGAATCCAGCAGGCAGGCAAGGCGACATGGGTTACCAGGTAACGCGACGCTTGCCAATGGCGGCGGGGATTCCCAGTGCCAGGCACGCCAGGACGACATTCCCCGAGATGGCGCCCAGCGCCATGCGGATGCCGAACTCCGGGCCCGCTGGCGGCCGACAAGCCAAGCTTGGACGCCATGCCCCGCCAACTCACGTTTCTATTGGCATGTATTACTTGATGCGACGTGCTTGTGAATTCGCGAGGGGACCGGCAGCCAGGGTAAAACTGCCTTACGTCTTTGGCCGATGCGCTCTGAAAGGGACCGCTTGTGCGGGACTACCGCAAGCTCCGCCGGAGTCCGCCGCCCACGCCCAGCAAAACCAGCGCCATCAACGTGATCGATGCCGGCTCGGGCACCGCGCTGTTAGTCGATGGACCGCCGACCACAGGGTCTGAGACCGTGGTGTTGGCGAATAGAATGGAGTAGTTGGCCGACTCCTCGATGTTGGTAGTGGACTCGACCGTGAATCCCCCCACCGAGTACAGGCTGCTGTTAGAGCTAGCCACGCAAACGTTACAACTTTGTTCGAACTCGACATTGTAACCGCCTCCGCCCACCGGAGTGTCGGTGGCGGTCCAGCCGTTTGGCGCACTCACAGCGACAACTCCGCCAATATCGAAGATCGTCACCGAGAAGATATCCCAGATGTTATCGACTGTGGAACTAAGGGTGTAGTTCCAATCCCAGTCCTGTCCATCCGCGGTCGGCGATCCAGGGTCCAAAGTCAATGTGGGTGAAGCGACGATAAACGGAACCACATCGGCTTTGAGGCTGCCTAGGGAGAATCCCCCAACCAAGGCGAACAGCAAGAGTGCGCGCTTCATGAAAATTTCCCCTCCGTGGTATTGTCTATAGTCTGGTATCCCCGGTCAAGTACTGAATTTTGCCTTTTGTACGGGCGCGCTCGCCGGTAGCCGGCCGACGCTCGCCGATTCCCCCGTCGCATTTCACACCCGGATATCTTAATCTAAATACATACAGGCCGTCGCCCGGATCCGCCAGCCTGTCCGGTAAACCGCCGGTTCGTCGTTATTCCGGCGGAACACGGCCGCTTCTCTGACACCATGGAACCGTTGCAATCGGGAGCCGCTATGTTTCGATATCTGCCCCTGGTCTTGAAAAATGCGTGGCGGAACAAGCGCCGCACTCTGCTGACAGTCGCCAGTATCGGCGTCTCCATGTGCCTGTTGGGCGTGATGACCGCCATGTTCCACGCCTTCTACCTCAGCAATCCTTCGCCGGAGCAGGCGCTGCGTCTGGTGACCCGTAACCGCGTCTCGTTCACGGTCTTCATTCCGCTTTCCTATCGCGACCAGATCGAACACGTGCCCGGCGTACGCGCCGTCACGGTAGCCAACTGGTTCGGCGGCGTGTACAAGGATGACCGCGATCCCAAGAATAACTTCGCCCGCTTCGCCATCGAGCCGGAAAAACTCTTCCGCGTCTTCGGCGAGTACCGCATGCCGGAAGATCAACAGAAGGCTTTCATCCGCGACCGCACCGCCTGCATCGTGGGCCGCGACCTCGCTAACCAGTTCCACTTCCAGGTGGGAGATCGCCTCCACGTCGTCGGCAGCGTCTTCCCCGGCGACTACGATTTCACTATCCGGGGCATCTTCGATAGCCCGCGCAACAGCGAAATCATGTACTTCAATACCGAGTACATGGAGCAGTCGCTGCCCGAGCGCCGCCGCGGCAACGTCATCATGTACTACATCCTCATTGACGACCCGTCGCACGCCGGACGAATCTCGAAAGCCATCGACGCGCTCTTCACCAATGCCACCAATCAAACCAAGACGGAAACCGCGCAGGCATTCGGAGTCGCGTTTCTGGCGCTGCTGGGGAATATCAAAATGTTCCTGATCGGCATCTCCGCCGCGGTGATGTTCACCATCCTGCTGGTCTCGGCCAACACCATGGCGATGTCGGCGCGCGAGCGCGTGCGCGAGGTCGGCATTCTGAAGACGCTGGGATTCACTCCGGGCAGCATTCTCGGCATGATCCTGGGCGAAGCCTGCGCCATCTCCATCGCCGGAGGCGGCATAGGGTACCTGATTTCCACCCAACTGTTGCGCCTCGTGGTCAAAAGCCCCTTCGGCGGATATATGCCGCCCATGTCCATCTTTCAGGTGCCGGTGGCGCTGACCTGTATCTTCACGGCGGCGGTCATCGGCGCCATCAGTTCCTTTGTTCCGGCGATGGGCGCTTCGCGCACCACCATTGTCGAGGCCCTGCGGAGCACGGATTAATGCCATGTCCATTCCATTGGCCTACAATTTGCGAAACCTGGTAGTGCGCAAGACCACCACTATCATGACGGCACTGGGCATCGCGCTCACGGTAGCCGTTCTGCTGGCGATTCTCGCCCTGGTGGCCGGACTGCGCAGCACGCTCTCGGTCTCCGGCGACCCGCTGCACGTACTGGTCTTGCGGAAAGGCTCGGATTCCGAGCTCGTCAGCGTTTTCCTGCGCTCGCAATTCCAGGATTTGAAATTCAAATCCGGCATCGCCCTGGGGCGCGACGGTCAGCCGCTCGCCTCCATGGAGGTGGTCACCATCATGATTCTGGAGGGCGCCGACCGGTCGGAAGGCTCGAACCTCACGGTGCGCGGGATTCCGCCGGCCGGTATCGAGATGCGCCGCAATGTACACCTGGTCCGCGGCCGCTGGTTCCAACCGGGGCAGCGCGAAGTAGTGGTGGGCAAGGCCATTGCCGACCGGTTCCCGCAGGCGCAGATCGGCCGGAAGGTACACTTCGGCCGCGGCGATTGGGAAATCGCCGGCGTCTTCGATGCCTCCGGCGGCGCCCAGTCCAGCGAAGTCTGGGGCGACCTGTTCCAGGTGAGCTCCGATTTGCAGCGGGTTGACGCCGTAAGTTCCGGATTGGTGACGGCTACCGATCCCATCACGGCGAAGGCGTTAGTCGCCAGCCTGAACGAAGACCAGCGGCTCGGCGTGAAGGCCATGCTGGAGAAGGACTATTACGACCAGCAGACCAGCTCCGCCAAACCCATCGAGAGCGTCGGGTTGATCGTGGCCATCATTATGGCCATCGGCAGCAGTTTTGCGGCCATGAATACCATGTACGCGGCGGTGGCGCGGCGGTCGCGGGAAATCGGAACGCTGCGCGTCCTGGGTTTTTCGAAAGGCAGTATTCTCGCCAGCTTCCTGGTGGAATCGACGCTGCTTTCGGGTTTGGGCGGTTTGCTCGGCTGTGTACTGGCCATGCCGCTGAACGGAATTACCACGGCGATCGGCAATAATACTTTCTCCGAAACGGCGTTCGCGTTTCATGTGACACCGCAGATCATGCTTACGGGCATCATTTTCGCGGTGGTGCTGGGCAGCGGCGGCGGCCTTTTCCCGGCGCGGATGGCTGCCCGCAAGCAGATTTTGACGGCATTACGGGAGGGATGAGGCCATGCCCGCAGAGCTCAAAGATCTCAAAATCGATCGCAGCCGGCGACGGACCGGGCCCTCGAAATGGGCCACCGCCTGGATCCTGGCGGGAGTGATCTTCCTGGTGGCCCTGGGCGCGTGGGAACTGGTGGCTCCCAGGCTGAACGCGGCGCTGTTGGTGGAAGTCCAACGCGCCAGCGCCGGTTCCGCCGCCGGCGCGCTGAACGGCATCGTCCTCAATGCCACGGGATACATCGTCGCGGCTCACGAGATCGAGCTAGCCTCGAAGGTCGTCGGCAAAGTGAAATGGATCGGCGTCGACAAGGGCGACCATGTCCGGGAAGGCGACGTGCTGGTTCGCCTGGAGGACGACGAGTATCAAGCTACCCTCCAGCAGGCGCGCGGCCAATTGATCAACCTCCAAGCCAAACTCGATGAAGCTGTCCATGGTTCGCGGCCGGAAGAAATCGCGCAAGCGCTCGCCAATCTGAATTCGGCCAAAGCCGAGCTCGAAAACGCGCGGGCGAGCCTCGACCGGGCGCGCAACACCGCCCGCGAGAGCCTCGGATCGCAGCAGGCACTGGACGACGCCCAGGGCCGCTACGATTCCGCCATCCACAAAGTCAACTCGCTTCAAGAATCCTACGAGCTGGTGAAGCTTGGCCCGCGCCAGGAGGAGATCGACGCCCTGCGGGGTCAGGTGGAACAGGCCAAAGGGGCGGTCGCTTACGCTGAAACGAACCTCGAGAACACCATCATTCGCGCGCCGGTATCGGGCACGATTCTCGAGCGCGCCGTGGAAAAGGGCGAGTTCGTGACCACCAGCTTCGTCGGCGACAAGGGCGCCAAAGGGTACGTGGTTTCCATGGCCGATCTCAACGATCTCGAAGTGGAACTCGACATCAGCCAGAACGATTTTGCCAAGCTTCGCTCCGGCCAGCATGGCATCATCTCCACCGACGCTTTCCCGGATTTGAAATACGCCGGCTTCATCAAGGAGATCTCGCCCGAGGCTAACCGCCAGAAAGCCACGGTGCAAATCAAGGTGAAGGTGGAAAAGCCGGACGAGCACCTGCGGCCCGAAATGAACGCCAGCGTCGCATTTCTGGCGGACGACAGGCCCGGGGCAGGGAAGGCGCCGGAAAAACCCGTGGTCACGGTGCCCTCGGCGGCGGTACACGAGGGCGCGGTCTTCGTGGTGCTCGATGGCCGCGCCGTGCGGCGCGCGGTGAAGACAGGAGCGGTGAGCAATCAAAACGTGCGCATCGAAGAAGGACTCATTGGGGGCGAAGACGTGATTGTCAACGCGCCCGCGGGATTGAAAGATGGCGACAGGGTAAGGACGAAGGCGTAAGGCTATGAGCGAAATCATTATCGAAACCGACAAACTCAGCAAGGAGTTCGTGCGCGACGAATTCCGCGTGTTGGCGTTGCAGAACGTCACCCTCACCATCGAAAAGGGCGAATTCGTGGTGCTCATGGGCCCTTCGGGTTCGGGCAAATCGACACTGCTGCATCTAATCGCGGCCATGGACCGGCCGACATCGGGCACCTTGCGGGTGCTCGGCCACGCGCTGGGCGAAATGAGCGAGCGCGAGATCGCCCACTGGCGCAACGAGCATATCGGTTTCATCTTCCAGCAGTTCAACCTGATACCGGTGCTCAGCGCCCTGGAGAATGTCGAACTGCCGCTCAAGCTCACCAACCTGAGCAAGGCCGAACGCCGCGAGCACGCCGCGACCGCGCTGAAATTGGTCGGCCTGGAAGATCGCGTTCATCACCTGCCGCGCCAGCTTTCCGGCGGGCAGGAGCAGCGCGTCGCCATCGCCCGCGCCATTGTGACCGACCCGGCGCTGATTCTGGCCGACGAGCCTACCGGGAACCTGGATGCTGCATCGGCGCAGGAAGTCCGCACCATCCTGAGACGGCTGAATAAGGAGTTCGGCAAGACGATCGTAATGGTGACGCACGATCCCGCCGCCGCGCACGAAGCGACGACGCTCCACCATCTTGAAAAGGGCCAGCTTTCGGACGTGGCCATGCCAGCCTGAGTGGCATCAGCCGGCGTTATTTGCGGCAGGCATGGTCGGAGCGATGCGTGGGCAGTGTGGTAGAGATCGGCTGGGCGTGGCGGGCGGCTAGCTAGGGCCGCCAATCCGACTTCCGATAACGAATATTATGTCAACTCTTTTGGAGATCACAAAAAAATGGCCCAGTCCCCGCTGAAAAGGACTGGGCCGAGGGAAGAAATTTGGCCTACCGGCGACCGCCTCCAGCCTT
>DATJMA010000061.1:0-4092 GCA_035509055.1 Bryobacteraceae bacterium
CGACATGACGCTCATTCCACAACTTGATACCAAAAAGTCGCCCTCTCTCTCGAATCGGCCGTCAATAGCGGCCCGAATTGCTACGCCGGCTTCAGACCGTGCGCGGCTCGCTGCTCGAGGAACTTCAGCCGGCAGGTCGGGCATAGGGCGAAATGGCACTTTGTCAGGCACCGCGTCGGATGTATACTTGCACCCACTGGGTTCCGTGCCGAGAACCCCGGCCGGGCACCCGTGGAGGGAAAGGAGTTCCTCATGCTCAGCAAACGTGCGTATCTAGTTGCGGCGACGGCGGCCGGAATCGTGGCTGCTGCCATCGCCGCTGTTCCGACGTCGTTCATTCCGGACACGATTTTCAAATCCAACACGCTCGCCGGCTGGCACACCATTGGCCAAGCCGATTGGAAGGTCGAAAACGGCGAAATCGTCGGCACTCCCAAGTCTCCCGCCGGTGGGTGGCTGGTACTCGACACGTCTTATCAGGATGTCGGCTTCTTCGCGTCGTTCCGTTGCGCCGAGGGCTGCAAGACCGGTGTTCTGTTCCGCATCGAAAAGGCTTCTGACGGCATGCATGGCGTGCTGGTCTCCCTCAACCAGGGGGATCTCGCCACCTACAACATCCAGCTCGACGGCCAGGGCGCGGAAACGGGGCGCGAAAAGCTGGCGCCGTTCAGCGGCGGTACCATCCGGTACTCCGCTCTCGCTCCGCCCAGTGCCGGGCGCGGCGGCGCGGGACGGGGCGGACGGGCGGGACGCGGGGCTACGCCTGGCGGCAGTGGGTATGCCGGGCCCGCCGGCCTCCCCATTGGCCTGCGCGACGGAGAATGGAATACCATCCAGGTGATTGCGGATGCCGATATCATCCGGCCGTCCTTGAATGAGGCGGGCACCAGTGGCGGCGGCCGCGGCGGTATCGCGCCCGGCGTGACCGGTGACGGCGGCAACGGCTATGGACCGGTAGCTCTCTATGTGGGCGGGACGGGCGCCGTCCGGTTCAAAGATGTCTCCTTCAAGGATCTCTATTTCAAAAGCGAGCCGAAAGAGCAATCCTCGAAGAATTTTCAGATGCAGAAGATCAGCGACTACTTCTACTCGCGGGGAGCGACGGCGGGCGACTTCAATCACGATGGGATTCTCGATATCACGTCCGGCCCCTTGTACTACCTCGGACCGGACTTCACCAAGCGCGGGGAAATCGAGCTGGCGACGGCATTCGATCCGAGCACGCAGTACCCCAACCTCAACGCCAATTTTGCGTACGACTTTACCGGCGATGGCTGGGACGACATCGTCGCCCATGCTCAGAACCTCGGCCGGGGCGTCTATCTGTACGTGAATCCAAGGGGAAATCGCCGCTGGGAAAAGTATACGATTATCCCCACCACAACCACCGAAGATATCTACTTCAAGGATATTGACGGCGACGGCAAACCGGAAATCGTCTACGGCGGCGGCGGCGTGATGGCGTACGCGAAGCCGGATCCGGCTGATCCTACCAAACCTTGGATCATCCACAAAGTATCGGAGAAGATCGCGGTGGACATTCACGGCGCCGGCGTGGGCGACATTAACGGCGATGGCCGCGCGGATCTGCTCGCCGCTTCCGGCTGGTGGGAACACCCGAAGGCTGAGACCAATGAGCCCTGGGCCTTCCATCCTGAATACTTCGGCCGCGGCGGCGACGAGCTTTGCGTCTACGACGTGAACGGAGACGGTCTGAACGATGTCGTGACCAGCATTGCCGCGCACGGCTATGGGCTCTCATGGTTCGAGCAGAAGCGGGACCGGAGCGGCGCCATATCCTTCGTCGAGCACCAGATCATGGGTGACCTGTCAACTAAGAACGCGGGCAACGTCACCTTCTCGGAACCGCACGGTTCGGCCTGCGCGGACATGGATGGAGACGGGATTCCGGACCTCGTGGTCGGCAAGCGTTATTGGGCCCACCAGGACAGCTATACGGATCCCGACCCATATGGAGCCGCGGTGCTGTACGTCTACCACACGGTGCGGAATCCGAAGGCGCCGGGCGGCGCCGAGTTCGTTCCCGAACTGGTCGATAACAAATCGGGCGTGGGCTCTCACGTCACGCTGGAGGACGTGAATAAGGATGGCATGACCGACATCGTCATGGGGACCACCAGGGGCACGTTCGTCTTCCTCAACAAGACGCCGAAGAAACTGGCTAAGAAGTAGCGCGTTCACTCCGCCCCTTTCAGTCGCGGATCGGATCGGAGCCGCGACTGAAAGGAGCGGTGTTCTGAAAGGGAAGCCCTGCGGTCGAGCTACTATTGGGTTGCGGTGATGCCACCGTCGACGTACAGGATTTGTCCGGTAATAAAGTCTGAGGCCGGCGAGACGAAAAACAAAACGGCCCTCATCACGTCTTCCGGCTCGGCAATGCGCCCCAAAGGAATTCGCGACACCAGGGACTGGTAGAAATTTTCGTCCGCGAGCATCCGCGCGCTCATCTCGGTATTGACGAAAGTAGGCGCGACGATATTGACATTAATCCTGTGCGGAGCCCATTCCGCCGCCAGTTGTTTCGACAGCATGCCCAAACCGCCCTTGGTAGCGCAGTACGCGGCATAGCCCCGGCCGCGCAGCGCCAGTTGCGTACGGACCGACCCGATGTGTACCTGCTTCCCGCCCGATCCTTGCCGTATCATATGATTCGCCGCGGCTTGAGCTTGAAACATCGCGCCCTTCAAATTCACCGCCACCACGTTATCGAAGACGTCCTCCGTCACCTCGCCGGCCTTCTGCTCACGGTTTACTCCGACGCAGTTGACCAGAATGTCCAAGCGCCCGAAACGATCGGCGACATCATCGACCATCTTCCGCGTCGCGTCCGCGGACGTCACATCGAAAGTGGCAGCGTGCGCCTCGCAGCCTTGAGACCGGAGTAAACCGGCAAACTCCGCGGCCTGGTCGCCTTCGATACCGGCGACGGCGATCTTCGCGCCCATTTCCGCCAGGCCGAGGCTGATGGCTTTGCCTATCCCGCTGTAGCCTCCGGTGATCAGCGCGGCCTTACCGCAGATTCCAAAGATTCGCTCTGCCGGCGACATGTTCAGTCGGGGAAATCCACGTCTTCGAACATCCTGTAGTTTTCCAGATTGGTGGGCGGAGCGAAGAAGCAGACCACTTTCATCTCCTCGGAGCCGGTGTTGTGCAGCATGTGCACGGCGCCCCGCGGGAAGAGGACCACGCTTCCGGCGCGCACGGACGAAACTTCGCCCGCCACCAGCACGCGCCCTTCGCCGCGGATGATATAGATCACTTCTTCGCCATTCGGATGGCTGTGCGCCGGGCGTACCTTGTCGCCCGGAGACACCCGGATCACGCAGGCGGAGCATGACTCCGCCGGCAACCCCTCAGGCGAGACCACCCAGCTCAACTGCCGCCCCGGGAGGTTCAACTCTTCGACGTCGGTTTCGTGAATCACGGGCACGCTCATTGCCGCTCCTCCTGTAATCGTTGCTGAATCCTGGCTGCGAGCTTGCCCGCGGACAGGTCGTACACGTCGGTCAACTCCTCGTAGGTCGCGGAGTGGATGAACTGCGCGCGGCCTTCCGGAGAGAGGGTGTTCACGGTCATGATCCTGTCCGTGCCGGAAACCCCGGATCGCCGCCTGCTGAGGACCTTCAGGAAATTCTGCCGGATGTAGCCGTTGTTCTGCTCCGCGAAGACGATCAGCTTGCCGTTGTCATAGAGCTGCAATAAGAGGTCTTCGTCAATCGATGGCATATCGACAACTCCCAGACCGGGAAACAAGTCGGCTGCCGCCAATGCCTCGTGGACTCCGCGGCCGCTGCTGACAATCACCGCGCGGTCGCCTTCTCGCAGAACCTGTCCTGCGCCGAATTCGAACGTGTAGTCGCTGCCATAGATCACGGCGGACGGAGTTCGCATCACGCGAAGATAGATCAGGCCGCGATTGCCGTCCATGATCCACTGCATGATCGAGAGAAGCTGCCGCGGGCAGGAGCAATCGATGATCTTGAGATGGGCGATGGCGTCGAACACCAGGGCGTCGTCGTTAGCCATGTGGGTGGCGCCGTTGGTTCGCGTCTCTAAGTTCGAGGCGGTGGC
>DATJMA010000062.1:0-106839 GCA_035509055.1 Bryobacteraceae bacterium
CGGCTGGTGAGGGAATGGGACCGGACAAGAAAAGAACCGCCAGAGTGGATTTTCTGACGGCTCTTGAAATTTCTACGCAATCTCTATCTCATTGAAATCAAAGCGCTAGTTGTCACCCCATAAAAACAACGCATTCATGAAGAACTTATACGCCGCGTGCGATTGGCCGCGCCATTGCGGCTTGAATCCCAGCAGAATCACGTGCCCTTTGCCGTACTCCACGTCGAGCGCCGCCGCCTTGCCTTCCAGGTGGTCGGGTCCGATCAGATATCCGCTCGCGAGCGGCGACCGCTCGCGGGGATAGCGCGCCAGCACCGCACCTTTGAAGTCGCCCTTCGTGTCGAACGCCGGCCCGCCTTCGAACATCACGATGGTATCGGGAAGCAGTCCCGCAGTCAGGCGATTTTTGGTGTCTTCCACATGCACCGTCACCAGGCAACCCGAGCAGGAGAACTGCGCCGGCGGTACACCTGCCAGGGCATTCGTTACCGGCAGTTTGAACTGATCGATTGCGAACAGCGACGCGTTGTTGAATGTCACCAGTGTGCCGCCGGCGTCGACGAAGTCGCGCAGTTCCTGGGCGCCCTCGTCGCCGACTCCGCCGGCATAGCGCTCCGGCACGGTGCCCGGCCTGCGTCCGTTCACTATCTGCTGCGCGCCCATGTCGGGAATTACAATGATGTCGTAGCGGTCGCGCAGGTGGCCGGCGCGAATGCCGTCGTTATACACATTGGTGTACGGAAATTGATACTGCTCCAGGATCCAGCGGGTCCAGCCTTCGTCGATGCTCGCGGTCCAGGGCCGGTACAGGCCGATTCGCAGTGGCTTCAGCGGTTTGGCGCCTTCCTTCGCGGCGCCAACAGCCCGCAGGCGATTCTCTTTCAGGATCGTTTCGAGCTTGCCCTTGTCGATATCGGAAGCGGCAAAATCGTCGCCGGAAACCGTTACTTTGCCCTTCGCCGCCAGTATCTGGTTGATGGCGCGATAGCTCGCGTCAGTTCCGTGATTGAATGGCGCCGCCAGGTCGTTGGTGTCTTTGATCAGCCGCAGCGAATCGCGAAATTGCGCGGAGAGCGGTGTGGTGACGGCATGCGCCTCCACGCCCATTTGATACGGCAGCGTCCAGCCCGTCACATCATATGGCCGCTGTGTGAGGGTCGGATAAACCTGCGGCTCGAATAACTCCTTCACCAGACCGGCGAAGGGCTGATCCATCAGGATCACCCACTCGTCCGGCTTGCTCGCCTGGTGAATTTCAATGCCGTTCAGCATCAGCTTGTCCATCAGCAGTGCGGCCTCCGGAGCATCGTGCTGTTCGCGCGGGATCTGGTAGGCGTAGGGCGGATCTTTGCGGAATTCCGCGATGGTGTCCCGCGCGGCGCGGTACTTGTTGTAGATCATCTGCTCGCGATACTTGACGGCTAAGCTCAGCACGGCCATATCGGCTTCGTACATATACTTACAGGCGTCCGCCAGGCGCCACCAGCCGCCTTTCCAGGGGCTCGAATAGAGCATCTCTTCGCCCAGCCCTTGCCGCGCCGCGGGAAACTCGTCCACGGTGTAGAAATGCGGCGTGGCGTACTGATACAGCGCTGTTTCGGTGAAGAACGAAATGGTGTGGCGGAAATTGCCGATGTTATCGAGATATCCGGGATACCAGACGTCGAAGGTTTCCTGGTGCATCGACCCCGGCAAGCCGTGATCGTCCAGGTACTCGGCGATCGTCATGCCGATCAGGTTCAGCCAGCGCACCATCAGCGGATGCATGTTGCCCGAGATCGGGTCGGCAAACGGCGGCAGATAGATGCGTCCGGGGAACGGCGCCGATTGATGCTGCGTGTAGAACACCAGCGGCTGGGTGTCGAGCGTTGCCTTGGTTACCACGCGCGATTCCAGCATATTCAGCATGTATCCGTCGCGATTGTTGTCGTGACCCACATACTCCTGGTACAGTTCCGGCATGCCGCTCACTTCGTAAGGCGTACCAACGTTCTGGCGATACCATTCGGCCACCGCCGTCTGACCGTCGGGATTGATGGAGAACCACAGCTCGACGATGAGATTCTGACGGATGGCTTTGAATTCCGGAGTCTCGGATGTTACCAAGTCGTAGCCGAGCTGAATCGTGTGTTGGTGATTGGCGACTTCGGTGGCGTGGAGGCCGCCATCGATGTGGATGATCGGCTTGATTTCGCGCGCCAGCGCACGCGCCTGGTCGTCCGTGATCCCGCGCGAGAGCGCCAGCCGGCGCGAGACATCCTTGTAGTGATCGAGCTGCGCCAGATTGGCGGGTTCGGAGATGAAGGCGATCCACCAGTCGCGCCCGCGCGTGGTTTTACCTACGTTTACCAGCTTGATCCGGTTGGACGCCGCTGCTACTTTCTTGAAGTACCCGAGCGCGTCTTCATAAGTGGCTAGATAGAAATCGTCGCCGGGCTTATGGCCGAGCACCGATTCGGGAGTCGGCACCTGTGCGAAAGCCGCTACGGCCAGCAGCGAAAGCACTCCACATTTCACGGGCGTTCTCATGGCACCACCGCCAACTTATATTGATCCAACAGATCCTCCACCTTGGTCGCGCTGAAATCCTTGGTTCGCAGATCGACCGCGAGCCGCACGAGCTGGGCGGAAAATGCTGCTTCCGCGCGCACGATTGCCGCGTCCTCCACCTGCGCTCGCAAGTCGTCCAGCAGCGGGATGCGATCCCGCTGGAAGGCATCCAGCGCAGCCTCCAGTTCCTTGCCGGGCGCCGCGGCAGCGGGTCCGCGGGCCGTGAAGTAAGTGCGATTCAATTCCGCCAATCGCGTGATTTCCGCTTTCACCGACTCGGCTTCGCGCCGCCACGCCGACTGCTGCGGGTTTCCGCCGCCGTTGCGTCCACCGCCTCGTCCGCCCCCGCCGCCTTCCGGCGCCATCGAGGGGTTATAGTACAAAGCATTAAAGAGGAACTTGTAAGTGCCGTGCGATTGCCCGCGCCATTGCGGCCGGAAGCCGAGCATCACGATGTGCCCCGTACCGTAGAATGCATCGATCGCCGCGGCCTTTCCCTGAATATGTTCCGCTCCCAGCAGATAGCCGCTCACCAGGGGATTGCGGTCCTTCACATAACTGGCCAGCACCCGCCCGCGAAAACCCTGCCGCGTCTCGAAGGCCTCATTCCGCTCGAACATCACCGCAGGCATCGCGGGAAGCCCGGCCACCAGCGGGTTTTTGGAATCGGGAAGCTCGACATGCAGTAGCGAGCCCGAGCAGAAAAACTGTGTCTGCCCCAACCCGGCGAGTGCATTCGCTACCGGCAGATTGAATTGCTCGATGGCGAACGACCCGGCGTTGCCCATGGTCACCAGCGTCCCGCCCGCCGTAACGAAATCGCGCAGCGCCTGCGCGCCTTCCTCGCCGATCCCGCCGGCGTATTGGCCGGGAACCGTCCCGGGCCGCGCCCCATCCATGATTTGGCGAGCCTGCATTTCGGCGAAGACGATGGTGTCGAAGTGCTCCCTCAGATGCCCATCGCGAATTTCGGGATTGTGCAGCACCGTGAACGGAAAATGGTACTGTTCCAGAATCCAGCGCGTCCAGCCCTCATCGATATTGCCGCTCCACGGTTGATAAATGCCGATCCGGGTCTTCTTCACCGGCCACGATTCCGGCGCCTCACTCACCGACTTCGCGTCCACCCCGTTCTGCCGTAGAATTGCGGCGGCGTTGGTCGCGTAAATCGTGTTATCGGACTTGCCGAAACTCACGGTCCCGCCGGCCGCCAGTATTTCATTCACCGCCCGCAGTGAAGCATTCGTGTTATGCGTGAACGCAAACACCGGTCCCGATCCATCCACTTTTCCGGCGATGGGCTCGACGCGGTCGATCTTGCGCAGCGTCCTGCGGGTTTCCTCGGCGACGGGCTGCGTGACGGCGACTACTTCGACGCCCATCTGGATTGGTAGCGTCCAGCCGGTCACGTCGTATGGCGTTTGCACCGGCGACGCCGGGGCGCCCTCGGCAGTTGCTCCGCGTCCGCCTCCGCGTCCGCCTCCCGCGCCGCGGCCTCCGCCTGCCGCCGGCGCAGCCGGTGCCGGAGTTACCGCGGCAACCGCCTGTGTACCACCGCCGCCTCCACGTCCTCCGCCGCCTCCACGCCCGCCACCGCCGCCTCCACGTCCTCCACCGCCGCCGGCAGCCGCGCCGGCCGCGTTTGCCGGCTGCGGCATGCCCGGCAGGTTGGGGTACTTCTGAATATCGAAGAGCTCCTTCACCAGGGCGGCGAAAGGCTGATCCATCAACACCACCCAATCGCCTTCCTTATATGTGGACCCGTTCGCCGCGAACTCGTGCGTTGCCTGGTGAACCTCGATTCCATTGATCAGCAGCTTTTCCACCAGCGTCTCCGCGGTCGGCGTATCGCGCTGCTCGCGGGGGATGATGTAGGCGTACGGCGGATCCTTGGTAAAGTGCGCGATCACGTCGTGGCCCGCGCGGTAGCGGTCGAACAGCAGCTCTTCGCGGTTCTTGGCCGCGGTATCGAGCACCGCCATGGATGCCTGCAAGGTATAGCGGACCGCGTCGCCCAAGCGCCACCATCCGCCCTTCCACGGGCTCGAGTAGAAGACCTGGGTGCGCAGATCCTGGCTCGCCGCCGGAAAGTCGTTGGTGGTGTAGAAGTGGGGCGTGGCGTATTGGTAGAGCGCCGTTTCGGTGAGGAAGGAAACTGTGTTGCGGAAATTGTTGACGTGATCCACGAATCCGGGGTACCAATCGTCGAACCGGCCGCGGTGCATCGCGCCCGGCATATCGTGCTCGTCGAGCCACGCTGCCATCGCGGTGCCGAATACGTTCACCCAGCGGTACATGAGCGGGTGCGGATTGAGGGACACCGGGTCGCCGAAGGGTGGAATCCATATGCGGGCGGGGAAGGGTGCGGTCTGGTGATGGTTGTAAAAGACTGTGGGGTAATATTCCAGTTCGGTCTTCGTGATCACCTGCGACTCGACCATGTTGTTCATGTAGCCGTCGCGATTGTTGTCGTGGCCGATATATTTCTGGAAAAGCCCCGGCATGCCGCTCACTTCGTACGGCGTCCCGAGGTTCGACTTGTACCACTTGGCCACCATGTTCTGGCCGTCCGGGTTGATGGAGAACCAGAGCAGCAGAATCACGTTGTCGAGAATCGTGGCGGTTTCGGGGTCGGTTGCGGTCACCAGGTTGTACGCCAGTTGGATGGTCATCTGTGCCGGCGCCACTTCGGTGGCGTGCAGGCCGCCATCGATGTGGACCATCACTTTGCCGTCGCGCGCCAGCGTGTGGGCCTGCTCGTCGGTCAGGCCTTTCACCAGCGCCAGCCGTTTCGCGGTGTCTTTATATTTCTCGAGATCGGCCAGATTCTTCGCGGAGGAGATGATGGCGATGTACCAGTCCCGTCCCTCCGAGGTCTTGCCGACCTCGACCAGTTTCAGCTTGTCCGTGGCGCGCGCGAGTTTCTGAAAATAGCCCAGTGAATCGTCGTACGACGCGAGGTAGAAGTCGTCGCCCGGCTTGTGGCCCAGCACCGATTCGGGAGTCGGCGCCTGCGCCAGGGCGGCGGCCAGCGGAAGAAAAAACAATACGGCAGCGGCCTTCATAAGTAGTACAGACTAGCACGTTGAATCGTCCCCTGCGGTACAATCGTCTGCCATGATGCCCCGCACCCTGTTTTTGCTCGTTATCGCGGCCTCCGCGCTCGCCCAGACCAAACCGACTCTGCTTCCAGCGGACTACGGCAAATGGGAAACTCTCGGCGCCGGCGCGCTCTCGCCGGATGGCAAGTGGCTGGCCTACGAAATTCGCCGAACCAGCGGGGATGGCGAACTGCGCGTCGCGCCGGTTGCCGGCGGCAAGACCCAGGTTGTGGCGTTTTGTTCCGCCGCCGCGTTCTCTTCCGATTCGCGATGGCTGGCCTGCTCCGCCACTGTGTCCGAGGCGGAACAGGAGAAGGCGCGCAAAGCGCACAAGCCTGTCCAGACCAAGCTTGCGGCTGTCGAGCTCCCGAGCGGCACCTTGACCACGGTCGATGACGTCCAGTCGTTCGCTTTCGCGGGCGATGGCCCATACCTGGCATTCCGCAAATATCCGCCCATGCCGGCGGAAAATGCGGGGAACGGCGGTGCGGCGGGTGGCGGGCGCGGCGGGCGTGGCGGCCGCGGCGGTGGTGGTGGCGATGCCGAAAACCAGCGCGATCCCGTGGGTGCGGCGCTGCTGGTACGAAATCTCGCCACCGGCGTCGATGCCACCTTCGGCGACGTTACCAACTACTCCTGGCAGGACAAGGGCTCGAACCTCGCCATGAGCATCGGAGTGGAGGGCCGCACCGGAAACGCGCTCCAGGTCTACGATCCGCGCAGCGGTTCGCTCCGCGTGCTCGATAGCGGCCCGGCGCTGTTTACCGCGCTCACATGGCGCAAGGAATCGAGCGATCTGGCGGCGTTCCGCTCCGTTAAGAGCCCCGATTACGATGGCGAAAGCCACGTCGCCCTAGCCTGGAAGAATCTCGGCGACAAGCTGACCGTAAAAGTGGACGCGCCGCAGCGCATCGTCGGCACGCGCGCGCCGCAATGGTCCGAAGATGGCTCGATGGTGTACGTCGGCGTCGCGCCCTGGCCTAAAAAGATTGTGGTCAGGAAGTCCGATGACGATCCCGCCACGGTGGAAGTCTGGCACTGGCAGGACGTCAACGTCATCAGCGAGCAAAAACTCACCGCCGCGCGTGATCGCGACCGCAACGCTCCCGCGGCATGGCACCTGGCGAGCGGTAAACTGGTGCAGCTAACGACAAACGTGAAGGAAGAGGTGCGCCTTCCCCATACTGGATCGCGCGCCCTCGCGCTGGATAGCGTCCCTTACGAGAATGACGCCATGTTCGGCCGCAATTTCGCCGATGTCTACAAGGTCGATCTCGATACCGGCGCGCGCGCCGAGGTGGCCAGGCACCTGATTCCTCCGGTGGAATTCAGTCCCGGCGGCCGGTACGCCATGAATTTCCGCGAAGGCGATTTCTGGGTTTACGATTTGGAGTCCGGTACGAGCCGGAACATCACCAAAGACGCCAAAATCGGACTGACCAACAAGGAAAACGACTATCCGGTCAGTCAAAAGCCCGCTTACGGCGTCGCCGGATGGACCAAGGGCGACCGCAGCGTGATCGTTTACGACACCAACGACCTTTGGGAGATCTCGGCCGACGGATCGGCCAAGCCGAAGCGCCTGACCGATGGGGCGGCCGAAGATATCCGCTATCGCTACGTGAACATCGCCCCCGCGGGTCCGGGTGGCCGTGGCGGGCGCGGCGGCGGACGCGGCGGCGCGGGCGGGAACGATGCCATCGATCTCGACAAGCCCGTCTATCTCAGCATGGAGGGCCGCTGGACCAAGAAGAGCGGCTATTCCGTGCTCCGCAACGGCCAGGTGGACCGTCTGATTTACGAAGACAAGGGCGTTCGCGGCCTCGAAAAGGCCAGGGAGGCGGACACCTTCGCCTACCAGGCCGGAGCTTGGGACGAGTCGCCCAACTTCTTCGCTGGCAATGACTTAAAAGCTGCCCGGGAGGTTAGCGAAACGAACCCATTTGCGTCCCAATACGCCTGGGGCAAGGCCGATCTGATCGATTATAAGAACTCCCACGGCGACCGTCTGCAAGGCGCGCTCTACTACCCCGCGAATTATGAAAAGGGCAAGCAATACCCCATGATTGTGCAGATTTACGAAATCGAAAGTAATCAGCTCCATAATTGGACCGCGCCATCCGAGCGCAACACTTACAATGCGGCGGTCTGGACTCAGCACGGTTACTTCGTTTTCCGCCCCGATATCGTTTTCAAGCCCCGCAATCCCGGCATTTCGGCGCTCGATTGCGTAACTTCCGGTGTAAAGAAGGTGCTGGAGGGTGGCATGATCGATGCCAAACACGTTGGCCTCACCGGCCACTCCTGGGGAGGCTACGAGACCACTTTTATCGTCACCCACAGTGACCTCTTCGCCGCGGGAGCGGTGGGTGGCGCGCTGACCAATCTGAGCTCCAGCGTCGGCGAGATCTACTGGAACTCCGGTGGCCCCGAAACCAATCACGTCGAAGTCGGGCAGGAGCGCATGCAGGTGCCGCTCTACGAAGATCCCGAATCGTACATTCGAAATTCTTCGACCTTCGTGGCCAACAAACTCGCCGCGCCACTGCTCATGGAAGTGGGCGACCACGACGGCGCATCCGACTGGCACCAGGATATCGAGTTCTACAATGCCGCCCGCCGCGCCGGCAAGCCGTGCCTCATGCTGGTCTACGAGGGCGAGAATCACTCCGTCGCACAGAAGGCCAACCAGATCGATTACCACCGCCGCATCAACGCCTGGTTCGACCACTACCTGAAAGGTGCGCCCGCCGAAGAATGGATGACCAAAGGCGTCTCGGTGCTGGAACGCGAGCGCGAACTGAAGTCCACTGGCAATCCGGCGGCGATCACGCCGTCAACGGCAACCGGGCAATAGACGATTCGCCGGCCTCGTCCCCAAAACGCACGCTGGCAAATGGCGTGCTCTCGTGTCCTTTATGGCCACAACCAAGAAGAGAAGCAAGACCATCCTCGTTACCGGCGCCACTGGCCGCCAGGGCGGGGCATCGCTTGGACACCTTCGGAAGAACGGCTTTGCCGTCCGTGCCCTAACCAGGAACCCCGAGCAGCCTCAGGTACGGGCAATCGCCGGCCCCGGAGTTGAGGTCATGCGGGGAGACATGGAGGATCGAAACGTACTCGTCCGCGCACTGGACGGCGCCTATGGGGTGCATTCGGTGCAGAGCTCGCGCCAGGCCGGAGTTGCGGGCGAAATCCGCCAGGGCATCAATGTCGCCGACGTGGCAAAGACTTCCGGCATCGCGCATTTTGTCTATAGTTCGGTTGCCAGTGCGGATCAGCACACTGGCATTCCGCATTTCGACAGCAAGTTTCGAATCGAGGAACACATCCGCGCGACGGGCATGCACTTTACCATCGTGCGGCCGGTATTCTTCATGGAAAATTGGCTTGGCATGAGGGAAACCATCGAAAGCGGCGAATTGAAGCTACCCTTGGATGCCGGGAAGCGCTTGCAGATGATTGCCGTGGACAACATCGGCGGAGTGGTTGCCGAGGCCTTTGCCCACCCCGGCAAGTGGCAGAATCGCATCTTCGAACTGGCGGGAGACGAGCTTTCCATGCAGGAACTCGCACAGGTCTTCACTCGCACCTCGGGGCGTGAAGTCCGCTACGTGCAACTTCCCTGGGATGAGTTCGAAAAGCAAGCCGGCCCGGAAATCACCACCATGTACCGCTGGTTTCAGGATACCGGCTACCACATCGATCTGGATGCAGTCAGGCAGGAATACCGCGTGATGTCGTTTGAGCAGTGGATCAACTCGTACTGGCATACCTCTACGCGGACGGCGCGGTAACCTGCCTCGCAGCCGGCGAAAACGCCGCGCTAAGCCCTCGCGCTGGCGCGAGTGGCCTATTGCAGATCTCATATTCCGATATTCCTGGCCGATAAGGTTCCGTTGGGATGCCTGAAGGCATTCCAAACGGAGACCGAATTGTCCAAAAGCCGTGCAGTTTTCCTTGGAGTCCTCTGGGCCGGAGCCGTTTGCGCCCAAGTTCACCCGCGAATCCCCGAACATCGGGACGATGGGGTGCTGATACGTGTACCCGGCACCACCCATCCATTGGTGACCGTAGCCAGGCCACTTGGCCGGGCACCAGCCG
Source organism: Bryobacteraceae bacterium (assembly GCA_035509055.1). Taxonomy (GTDB): domain Bacteria; phylum Acidobacteriota; class Terriglobia; order Bryobacterales; family Bryobacteraceae; genus PALSA-129. Next base: position 9,756 of record DATJMA010000062.1, read on the forward strand.
GCTTGCCCATGGAACGGATCCTCCTCCAGCTTGCGAGCAGTTCCGAACAGGAAGCCGCGCTCGAGCAACTCCTGGTGGAGCAGCAGGACCCGGCGTCCCCTCGCTACCACGCCTGGTTGACGCCGGAGGAGTTCGGCGAACAGTTCGGCGTGGCCCGGCAGGACCTCGACGCCCTCACCGCCTGGCTGGTAGCGCAGGGCTTTCAAGTGACGGAAGTCGCGGCGGGAAGGCGCAGCATCGAGTTCAGCGGCACCGCCGCCCAGGTGGAAGCGGCTTTTCATACCGAGATCGACCGCTACGAATGGAAGGGCCGGCCGCATGTGGCCAATGCCGGCGACATCTCGATCCCGGCGGCGTTCGCAACTGTGGTGCGCGGCGTGGTGTCGCTGCACGATTTCGGGCTGCGCCCGTTTCATCACGTTATTGCGTCCGCCGCGGCTCCGCTCACCAATTTCAGCGGCGGCGTACACGGACTCTCGCCTTACGACTTCGCCACTATCTACGATTTGACTCCTCTCTGGAACGCGGGATACGACGGCACCGGCCAAAGCATCGCGGTTGTGGGTGAAACCGATATCAAGGCCAGCGACGTTGCAGGCTTCCGCACATTGTGGGGTCTGGGGGCAAACAGTCCCATCATAATTGTCAACGGCAAAGATCCGGGAATTGTTTCGGGCGACGAGACCGAAGCGGACCTGGATGTGGAGTGGGCGGGCGCGGTTGCCAAGGGAGCATCGGTCTACTTCGTGACCTCCGCCAGCACCAACACTTCCGATGGGGTCACGCTCTCGGCGCAATATGTCGTGCAACACGACACCGCGCCAGTGATGAGTTTGAGCTACGGAATGTGCGAGGCGCAGCTCGGTTCCTCCAATTACTTCTATAACAGTCTGTGGCAGCAGGCCGCTGCCGAAGGGATTGCGATCTTCGCCGCCGCCGGCGACAGCGGTTCCGCCGGCTGCGATGCGTCGAATGACGCGGTCGCGAGTCAGGGCTTCGGCATCAACGGGCTCGCTTCCACTACCTACAATGTCGCCGTCGGCGGCACGGAGTTCAACGATGCATCGTTGTCGTCCACGTATTGGAGCCCGAATAATAATGCGCAGATGGCGTCGGCGCTCGGTTACATTCCCGAAGTCGTCTGGAACGAGAGCAGCACAGCGGGTGGCTCGGGACTCTACGCCGGCGGAGGCGGATCCAGCCTCATGTGGAACCGGGGTAGTTGGCAAACCGGAGCCGGCGTACCTACCGGGACAGCGCGTCTGACGCCGGACATTTCACTTTCCGCGGCGGGTCACGATGGGTACGTGATCGAGCAGGAAGGCGGGCTCTATCTCGTCGGTGGGACCTCTGCCGCGACCCCGTCCTTCGCGGGCCTCATGGCCATCGTCAATCAATATACTCACACCGGCAACGGCAACCCGGTTAGCAAACTTTACGCACTGGCCGCATCGGCCCCCGGGGTCTTTCACGACATCACCGCCGGGTCGAACGCGGTGGCCTGCGCGGCCGGTTCGCCCAACTGTTCCACGGCAGCGGCGCCGGCTGGGACCGGCAAAATGACCGGCTATAACGCTGGCTCCGGATACGATCTCGCCACCGGACTCGGCACGGTGGACGCTAACGCGCTGGTCACCAACTGGAGTGGAACCCCGCCCGCGCCCACCATCGTTTCCCTGAGTCCCAATCCGATCAACGGGTCGTCTGCCGCCCAAAGCCTCACCATCAAGGGCTCCGGGTTTGTTGCCGGTTCGGATCTCCTGGTCAAAGTGGGATCGGTGACCTACCAGGGGGCGTCGGTCACTTTCGTCAGCAGTTCGCAGTTGGTAGTCAGTGTGAACGTCGGCACGAGCGCGCAGAGCGTGGCCGTACAGGTGACTCTGCCCAGCGGCAAAGCTACCAATTCCGCGACCCTCACCGTCATTGCGTCGAGCATACCGCCGTCGATCGTCTCCTTGAGCCCCAATCCCATGACCGGATCGAGTTCCGCGCAGACGTTGAGTGTCAATGGCAGCGGATTCGTTTCCGGCAGCGCTTTGAAAGTGAGCGTCGGCAGCACCGTCTATCAGGGACCGCAGGTAACGTTCGTGAGCGGCACGCAATTGACGGTGAGCGTCACGGTGGGCGCCGCCGCTCAGAGTTTGAGTGTGGTGGTGACCGATCCGAACGGCCTCGCCAGCAGCGCTGCTACCCTCACGGTGACCGCGCCCCCGCGGGCTCCGGCTGTTTACGCGCTGGCCCCCAATCCCATGGCCGCGTCCAACTCGGCCCAGGTGCTCACCGTCACCGGAAGCGGCTTCACCCCCGGCACCGGGCTGAAGGTTTCGGTCGGTAACGTCGTTTACCAGGGCTCGCAGATCGTCTCTGCCAGCAGCAGCCTTCTGACGGTGAGCGTGGTCCCCGGGACTGTGGCTCAGAATTTGCCTGTCGAGGTGAGCAATCCTACCGGGCAGGTCAGCAACCCCGTGAATTTGACGGTATCGGCTGCCCCGGCACCTATCGTGACCTCCTTGAATCCCAATCCCATGACGGGCTCAAACTCGGCCCAGATGCTGATTGTCGGCGGAAGTGGTTTTGTTTCCGGCAGCGGATTAAAAGTGACCGTGGGCGGGACCGTTTATCAGGGCTCCCAGATCAACTCGGCGGCCGGCACGCAATTGATGCTAAGCGTAGTGGCCGGAACCACCGCGCAAACTCTGCCGGTTACGGTTACGAATCCCAGCGGAGCCGTGAGCGCTCCCGTGAACCTCACGGTAAGCGCACCTGCCGCGGCGCCTACGATTGCCAGCCTGAACCCCAATCCCATGACGGGCTCGAACTCCGCGCAAACCCTGACGATCAACGGAAGCGGGTTCCAGGCGGGCCTGAAGGTGAGTATCGCCGGCACCACGCTTACCGCCAGCCAACTGGCTGTATTGACGCCGACTCAGTTGCAGTTGAACGTCATAACCGGGCTGACCGCCAAGGTATATGCGGTGGAGGTGATAAACGCCAACGGCGGCACGTCGAACAGCGTCAATTTGCAGGTGAATCCGCCGCCCGCGCCGGTGATCGCCTCGCTTTTACCCGACCCGTTTCTGCCATCCAGCGGGCTCCAGGTACTCACCATTAACGGCGCCAATTTCCAACCCGGCGCCGGTCTGAAAGTCACGGTGGGCGGTACACTCTACACCGGCAGTCCGGTGACGTTTGTAAGCTCTTCGCAATTGAAAGTGGCAGTGGCGATAACCTCAGGCACGCGAACCTGGGTCCAGGTGACCAATCCGAATGGAATCGTCTCGAATTCGGTGCCTCTGATCGTGATGTAGGGTTCGCGCTTTCTTGCCGTTGGAAACTCTTCGCCTACCGTAGCGCGGCCGGAGATATAGTAGTCAATCATGCATCGCACGATTGGCTTCTTCTGTCTGGCCGCGTCCGCCGTGACGGCATGGGTGGTTTCCGCGCAGAATGTCGATCCGCTCGCCCGCGGATTTCTCGATCCCCCGGAAAGCGCCAGGCCGCGCGTCTGGTGGCACTGGATGAACGGCAACATCAGCAAAGAGGGCATCAAGCTCGACCTCGAATGGATGAAGCGCGTCGGCATCGGCGGGTTCCAGAACTTCGACGCCTCCCTCAATACCCCGCAGGTGGTGGACCACCGCCTGGTCTACATGACGCCGGAATGGAAGGACGCATTCCGTTACGCCGCCACGTTGGCCGACCAGTTGGGGCTGGAAATGGCGATTGCCGGCTCCCCCGGATGGAGCGAAACCGGCGGTCCGTGGGTGAAACCCGGGCAGGCGATGAAGAAGTTGGTGTGGAGCGAGACGCGCGTGGAGGGTGGCAAACCGTTCGCCGGATCGCTTGCGCAGCCGCCTACCGTTACCGGGCCCTACCAGGACATTCCGCGCGGCGGCGCAACCACCAGCTTCTATGCCGATGCCGCCGTCATCGCTTATCGCGCGCCGGCGGGCGACCAACCCCTGGTTCCATCGAACATCACCACCAGCGGCACGCGGATGGATTCTTCGGCGCTGGCCAGAGGCGATGGCGAAAACGTCCTGTTCCTGCCCGCCACCGATTCGAAGGATGGCTCCTGGATGCAGTTCGAGTTCGCGCAGCCGCAACGGGTTGCGGCGGTCACGCTGGCGGCTTCCGCACTCGGCACGCGCGACCTTTCCATGAGCGACGATGGCGCCGAATTCCAGGTTGTGGCCTCCATTCCCAATGGCGGCGCGGTTCCCCGCACCGTCTCATTCCGGCCGGTGAGCGCGCGCTATTTTCGTGTAGCCTTCCATTCGGCCCCTCCGCCGGGAGGCGGCACGCCAACTTTTGCCGGTCCTCAGGTTCGCCTCACGCAGCTCTCTCTTTATGCCGGCGCGCGGGTGAATCGCGCTGAAGAAAAGGCCGCCTTCGCCACCGCGCCCGATCTCTATGCGTTTCCCACTCCGCCGATCGATTACGCCATCCTCAAGCAGGACGTGATCGATCTGACCGCGCAAATGCATCCCGGCTCGGTGCTCGATTGGACGCCGCCCGCCGGCCATTGGGTGGTGTTGCGCATGGGATATTCGCTCACCGGCGCGCGCAATTCGCCGGCATCGCCGGAAGCTACCGGGCTCGAAGTCGACAAGCTCAACCGCGCGGATGTCAAGGCGTACATGGAGCATTATCTCGACCTGTACCAGGAGACGCTCGGTCCATTGATGGGCAAGCGCGGCCTGCAATACGTGATCACCGACAGCTGGGAAGCCGGCGTCGCCAACTGGACGGATAACATGATCGCCGACTTCACCAGGCGCCGTGGCTATGATCCGCGCCCGTTTATGCCCGTTCTGACCGGCCGCATCGTGGAAAATGCCGAAGCCAGCGACCGCTTCCTGTGGGACTTCCGCAAGACCATCGGCGAGTTGACGGCTGAAAACCACTACGACCAGCTCACCGATCTCCTCCACGCTCGCGGTATGGGCCGTTACAGCGAATCGCACGAATCCGGGCGCGCTTTCATCGGCGACGGCATGGAAGTGAAGCGCCGCGCCGACATTCCCATGAGCGCCATGTGGACCCAGCTTCCAGGCCAGAATAACGAGCAGTTCGGCTATAACGCGGACATTCGCGAGTCGGCGTCGGTAGCGCACATTTACGGGCAGAATCTGGTGGCGGCGGAATCGTTGACAGCCGCGCGAGGACCATGGTCGTGGTCGCCCGAGACGTTGAAACCGACCGCTGATAAGGAATTGGCCATGGGGCTGAACCGTTTCGTGATCCATACTTCGGTTCACCAGCCGCTGGTCGGTAAGGCACCGGGGCTCGGCCTCGGTCCGTTCGGCCAGTGGTTCACGCGCAACGAGACGTGGGCCGAGATGGCCAAACCATGGGTCACTTACCTTGCCCGCAGTTCTTATCTGCTGCAGCAAGGCCGATTCGTGGCCGATGTGCTCTATTATTACGGCGAAGACTCCAACCTGACGGCGGAGTTCGGTGCCAAATCGCCCGATGTACCGCCCGGGTACAACTTCGACTACATCAATGCCGATGCGTTGATTCATCAAACCGCGGTCGTCAACGGTGAAATCGTTACCCCCAGCCACATGCGCTATCGCGTGCTGGCGCTCGACCCCTATAGCCGGCACATGTCGCTCCCGGTGCTGCGCAAGATTCGCGATCTGGTGATGGCCGGCGCCGTCGTCGCCGGTCCCAAACCCACCGATGACCCGAGTCTGAGCGACAATGCCCAGGAATTCCGCACGCTTGCCGATCAGGTTTGGGGATCCGGCGAGGGCGAACATGCCTGCGGCAAGGGGACGGCTTACAACGGACCGGTTCTCGCCGAAACACAAGCCGCTCTCAAGGCTCCGCCCGACTTCGATTACACCAAACCCCAGCCGGACACCAGCTTGCTCTTCGTGCATCGCACTCTGCCGGGCACCGAGATCTATTGGGTGGACCACCGCAACAGCCGGCTCGACACCGTGGATGCGACGTTCCGCGTGAAGGGCATGGTACCAGAGTTGTGGCACGCCGACACCGGATTGCGCGAGCCCGTCACTTACCGCATCGAAGGCGAGCGAACGATCGTCAACCTGCCCCTCACGGCGTGGGAGGCGGTGTTCGTGGTGTTCCGCCCGGGCAGCGCGACGTCACTCACGGTACCGGTGGCGTTGCAATCGGAGATCGGCACGGTACAAGGTCCCTGGACCATACGGTTCCAACCGGGACGTGGCGCTCCCGATTCGCTCACGCTGCCGGCACTCAGTTCCTGGCATGAAAGCAGCGATCTTGGGGTGCGATACTTCAGCGGCACCGGAACGTACACGAATTCCATTCAGGCGCCCGCCGATTGGTTCCCGAAAGGCGCGCGCTTGTGGATCGATTTAGGCGACGTGAAGAACGTGGCGGAGGTGTCGTTGAATGGCAAAGCGCTCGGCACCGTTTGGCATCCGCCCTTCCGTCTGGAAGTCACGGGCGCGCTCAAGCCCGGCGTCAACACGCTCGAAATCCGCGTGGCGAACCTGTGGGTGAACCGGCTCGTCGGAGACGCCCAGAAGGACGTCAAGACTAAGTACACACTGACCACGCAGCCGTTCTACCAGGCCAGTTCGCCCTTGTTGCCTTCGGGGTTGTTGGGGCCGGTAACGTTGTGGAGAGAGTGAGTCAGCGTTCGCCTGCTTTCCTCTTCTGGGCCGCTTCCAGCCCCTGCCGGGCGGCCACGAAATTCGGCTGAATGCGCAACGCCTCGGCGTATTCCGCGATCGCGTCGTCGAAGCGCCCGACGCTCGCGAGCAGCATGGCCAAAGTATTGTGGACGACGGCATCATCCGGTTTGAGCCGCGCCTCTTCCTGCAAGTCTACGATCGCATCGCCCAAACGCCCGCGGCCGGCCAGGGCCAGCGCGAGACTATGATAGGCCTCGGCATAATCGGGACGCAAACGGATCGCTTCGTTCAGTTCCGCCACACCTTGATCGAACCTCCCGATCGCCGTCAGCACCCGGCCCAAATTGTAGTGCGCCTCCGCGTCGTCTGGCTGGAGTTTCACCACCTGCCCGAATTGATTGGCCGCTTCGCCGGCGCGGCCCTCCTGCAGCAGCAGGGCGCCATACCCGGAGTGGGCGCTCGGGTTGATCGGCTGGAGCTGAATCGCCTCCTGGTATTGATGCTCCGACTCTCCCATCGCACCCGTTCGCCGCAGGATGGTGGCCAGGTTGACGTGCGCCTCCGGATAAGCCGGATTGAGCCGCAGCGCTGCGAGCACCGGAGCGCGCGCGTCCTGCGTACGCATCTCGGTCAGGTAATAGTCCGCCAGGTTGTTATCGGCGATGTAATTATCTTTCGTGACATCGACTGCGTGCTGGAACAGCAGCCCGCTATTCGCCCAGTAAGATGCCTGGATCGCCGTCAGCACGGCGCAGACACCAACCACCGCCACCGCGATCGCCGCGACCGTCCGCGGCGCCAGTGAATACCGCTTCAGAAGATCTATCGCCCCCCAGGCGATCGCGATGGTCAGTCCGATCGACGGCAGGTAGGTGTAGCGGTCGGCCGAAGACTGTCCGCCCACCTGCACGATGCCGATCACCGGCAGCAGCGATATCAGATACCAGAACCAACCCACCGCGAGGTAAGGACAGCTCCGGAACCATCGCAGCGCCGCGTACGTAATTCCGCCCAGCGCGGTAGCCGCGAGAAGTAACTGCCACGCGGAGATCGCATGCGAATAAGGATAATAGACTGCCAGCCGCGCCGGCCAGAACATGCGCCCGATGTACACCAGGTAAGTCCACGCGGCGTTCTCCAGGCGCAATCCCAAGGGCAAGGATGTCAGCGACCGCACCGCGTGCCCGCGCGACTGCGACACCAGCGTCAATATGCCGACACCTGCGGCCAGTGCCGCGAGCGGCGCCTTTTCCCAGAGCAGCGCCCGCCGCCATGGCCGCCGCAACGGCCACCAATCGATGAGCAGGAGCAGCAATGGAAGCGTCACCATCATCGATTTCGACATCAGTCCGCCGGCAAATGCCAGCACGACCCACACGTAGGAGGCTTTCGAAGGCCGCCCGGCATACCTTGCGTAGCACCACAGCGTGAGGCACCAGAAGAATCCGCACAGCACGTCTTTTCTTTCCGCCACCCATGCCACCGATTCCACGTGCAGCGGATGGAGCGCGAAAACAAACGCCACGAACGCGCTCGGCCACAGCGCCCCCGTCATGCGCCGCAGGCCCGCCAGCAGCAGGATGGCGGCGAACGCATGAAACAGCACATTGATGGCGTGATGCCAGCCGCTATTCAGCCCGAATAGCTGGCAGGCAGCCATGTTCGAGATCCAGGTCAACGGAAACCAGTTCGCGGCTGTGGTGGACATGAATGCCCACTTCATGCCCGCCCATGTAATTCCAGCCCGCACGTGGGGATTGCCTGCAATGTATTCGGGATCGTCGAAATTGATGAAATCGAAGTGCCGGACCTGCCAGTACACCACGCACACCGCTGCCGCGAGGGCAGCGTAGGTGTACCATTCCATTCGCCGGTTGCGACTGTTAACTGGCGCGGCCGCTGGCGCTTCCACCGGCGCGGGAGCGACTCTCGCGGCCCGTCTTGCTCGTTTTCCCACCTGCCCGTCATTTTACCAACCGTGATTCCGCGAACATGGGAATGCGGCGTGCTTCCCCGAACAGTATGAAAACCGTCGCCGGTGTTTTCCGCTATTCGACTTCGGCGCGCGATGCCGGCCTGGCGTTAGGGCGGGCCGGATTTGCGCGCGACCGCGTGAACCTGCTGTTTCCCGACACACCCGAAGAGACCATACATTCCATTGCTACTTCACAGACCGAAGAACCGGGTGTCGGTGGAGCGATCGGGGGGGTACTCGGCGTCGCGTTGGGGATGAGTGCGGGCTTCGAACTGGGAGTCGTTGTCACCGCACTCATCCCTGGTGTGGGGCCGGTTTTTGCCGTCGGCGCTGCTGCGGCGGCGTTGTTTGGCGCGGGCGGAGGTGTTACCGGCGCTCTTTTGGGCGAGGCTGCCGACGAAATTACCACCGAAGGCGTTCCCGCGGATGAAATCTTTTTCTACGAGGATGCTCTGCGCCAAAAGAAATCCGTGGTCCTGGTATTCACCAAGAGCCACTCCGAAGAAGCGCACGCCCATAAAATACTCGAGGAAGCCGGGGCGCAGAGCATCGATGCCGCCCGCAAAGATTGGTGGCTGGGATTGCGCGATGCCCAGGCCGAGCATTACCGCTCTTTGGGCCGCAACTTCGAACAGGATCAGGACATCTATCGCGCCGGCTTCGAGGCAGCTCTCCGCCGCGAGTGCCGGGAGACATCCGTGGAGTCGCTGCCCGATTGTCTGAAGTGGTGGTACCCGGAAGTGTGGGATACCGAACCGTTCCGCCGCGGCTTCGAGCGCGGGCAGGCCTACTGGGAGCAGGAAGTGATGGGCCGCTCGCCGGCCGGACAGACGCGCTGAAGATCTTAGCCGAGTACGCCGGTCACGCCTTGTTGTCCGAGCATTCCCTGGAGCGTCTGCGGGGACGTCGAAGACCCGAAAACGCCCCGTTGGCCGGCGGGCCGGCCAACTGGTCTGCTTCAGTCCCTTGCGGGCATTGCCTTGGCAGGTGAAGCCCTATTTTGTCAGCTCCAACTTACCCTCTACGCTAAACTTACCGGCCTGGACTGAAGGTACCTCCTGAGGCTGTCCGCCTCCCATCGAGATGGCATATTCACCCGGCACGATCACGCGATTTCCCTTGTCATCTATCTGGCCCAACGAGCGCGGGTCGATCTTCACGCTGACGTGGGCCGATCCGCCCGGTTCCAGGTGCACGCGCTGGAAGCCCGCCAGCACCCGCAGAGGAGTCTCAAACGCCTTCGGCTGCTTAAGATAAAGTTCCACCACTTCATCACCCGCGGCGGTTCCGGTGTTCTTCACGTCGCCCTCCACCGTTACGGGATCGCCCGCTTTCACTTTCGACGGCACTTTCAGGTTGCTGTACGCGAAGTTCGTGTAACTCAGTCCGAAGCCGAATCCGTACAGCGGTTTGCCCTCGAAATAGCGATAAGTTCGGCCCTGCATGGAGTAATCTTCAAAGGGCGGGAGCTGGCTCAGCGACGAGTAAAAAGTCAGCGGCAGGCGTCCGGAGGGATTGTTATCGCCCGCCAACGTTTCGGCAATTGCCGTTCCGCCCTCCTCGCCGGGATACCATGCTTCCAAAATCGCATCGGCGTTCTGTTGTGCCCAGTTGACGGACAGCGCGCTGCCGTTTTGAAGCACCACCACCAGCGGCTTTCCGGTGGCGGCGAGCGCTTTCAACAGATCTTCCTGTGCGGTGGGCAGATCGAGGGACGTGCGGTCGCCGCCGCTGAATCCCGCCAGTTTCACGGGCATCTCCTCGCCTTCGAGTTCCGGTGAAAGCCCAACGAAAGCCACGATTACATCCGATTGTTTCGCTGCGTCCACCGCCTGATTGCGCAGCGCCGCCGCCGGCGCCTGCCAGGTAAGGTCGATCCCCGCGCTTCCCGTACCGTGCAGGTACTCCAGCCTGATGGCGTGCGGTTGCGTGTCGGGGAAGGTCACCGATGCTTCGGTGGCGCCGCCGCCGCTGGTCACGAGCTGCTTGCCGTCCAGGTACAGCCGGAAGCCTTCGGCGTTCTCGCACGCATAACAATAGTTCACGCGCACTCCCAGTTTGTACTCGCCGGGCGCCGGCGGGATGAAGCTGCCGCTCCATCGAACGGAGTAGTTATTGCGCTCGAGGCCGCTCACGGGAACGACCTTGTCCCAGTTGAAATTGATATTCCGGTCGCTGCGTGTGAGCACCGGCGTGCCGCTCAAATCGGGCGAGCGGAAGTACTCGCCGGTGAGTTGGAGCGCCGTGTGTTCGATGGGCATCGCTAAACCATCCACCAGCGTGGAACCCTGCGCGTAAACCACCTTGGCGGAGGCAAATCGCTTTTCGATTCCGTCGATGGGATAAACCGGCGCAGGCGGCGGTCCATTGTAGTTGCCCTGCAGCGCCTGCACCAGCTCCGCGGTAGGACCGACCACCGCGATGCGCCCGATCCCGGCCTTGAGCGGCAGAGTCCGATTGCGATTCTTCAGCAGCACCATCGATTCCCGCGCCGCGCGCAGTGAAAGTTGGCGGTGCTCGGCCGAGTTGACCTCGCTCATAGGGATCCGTCCGTAGGCAAAACTCGCCGGCGGGTCGAACATGCCCAGTTCGAACCGCGCGCGGAACAGGCGGCGCAGAGCGACGTCAATGTCGGATTCCTTGATCAATCCCTGATGCACCGCATCGACCAGCGCCGGATACGCCTGGCCCTGCGCCCAGCCGCATTCGAGATCGGTGCCGGCCTTGACCGCATCGGCCGCCGCGTGAGCGAAGTCCGCGGCGTAGTGGTGGCCCGTGTCGATGTCGGCGACGGCGCCGCAGTCGCTCACCACGTAGCCGTCGAACTTCCACGCCTCGCGCAGATGATCGCGCAGGAGCATGGCATTGGCGCAGGCTGGTGTTCCGTCAATGGCGTTATAGGCGCACATCACGGATTGCGCGTGCGCCTCGGTAACCGTAGCGCGAAAGGCGGGCAGGTACGTGTCCTCGAGATCGTGGGGGGAGGCGTCCACGTTGAATCGGTGGCGCAGCGGCTCGGGGCCGCTGTGTACGGCGTAGTGCTTGGGCGTGGACACCACCCGGAAATAATGCGGATCGTTTCCCTGCATTCCGGTGACGAAAGCCACGCCCATGCGGCCCGTCAGGAACGGGTCTTCGCCATAGGTTTCCTGGCCCCGTCCCCATCGCGGATCGCGAAAGATGTTGATGTTGGGCGCCCAGAATGTCAGTCCGAAGAACATTTCACGGTCGTCGCCGCGCATCGCCTGGTTGTACTTGGCGCGTGCCTCGGTGGAGACCGTCTCGCCCATGCTGTGGACGAGGCCGGTGTCCCACGTGGCGGCCATTCCGATCACTTGCGGGAAATTCGTTGCGTAGCCGGCGAACGCGACGCCATGCAGTCCTTCGTTCCACCAGTCGTACTTGGGAACGCCTAGCCGTGGAATGGCGGCGGCGCGGTCGCGCATCTGCGACACTTTCTCTTCCAGCGTCATGCGGCCGATCAGGTCGTTCACGCGTTGCTCGAGCGGCAACGCCGGATTCAAATAACCCTGCTGCGCGGTTGCGGGCTGCTGGGCATTCAGTGCGATGAGGCCCGTAGTGAGCCCCAGAAGACCGGTCATCAGAAAAGCGCGAAAATCCGACATAGAGATTGCTAACTCCCTGGAACAGAGCTCTTAAAAAATGTACCACCATGCCAGGCGCTGGTGCGCTCGTGCGGGAACGGATTTCCCGGACTATGACACCGTGTGGGCCGCCCAAGGGGGAAGAGCACCGGGCCTGCTCGCCGGACGTGCTTGCCCTCTTTGTGCCTGTAGACCATGTCTATTGCCCCTCATTCGAGCTTGGGACCCATGTGGCACCAGGCGCCCCAAACGTGCGCTTTGACGGCATCCATTGCAATCTGGCGACTAAGAAGGGCCCGAATGACGTTGTCCTGATGAGGATCGCCGGAACAGATGCGGGAGCGTTCGGGGGATGCGCCAATGAAGGCTGGCCGAATTGTGCGACGGTTCGCGAGCCTCGAGGACAGCATGCGGATCTGCACGGACCGGAGGGGTTCGATCACGCCCTGCGCGAAGCCACCCCAACCCATTAGACTCCCTCCACGAACCGGACTTTCCGCACCTGAATCCGGAATGGTAAAGTCGTACCGATCATGGACGACAACAACCATCCCAAGCATCGTAACCTGAGCGTCATGCGCCCCATGTATGCCCGCCAGTGGCTCCTCGGGCCGGCGCCGCGCCACGCAGTTCCAGAACAGGAAATGCCGCCTTCGACCGCGTATCACCTGATTCACGACGAACTCATCATGGACGGCAGCTCGCGCTTCAACCTGGCCACTTTTTGCGGCACCTGGATGGAACCCGAAGCGCAAAAGCTCATGTCCGAAACGTTCGACAAGAACATGATCGACAAGGACGAGTATCCGCAGACGGCGGAACTCGAGCTGCGCTGCGTGCACATGCTGGCACAGTTGTGGAACTCGCCCGATCCGGAAAACACCATCGGGACATCCACCATCGGATCGAGCGAAGCCTGCATGCTCGGCGGGCTGGCGCTCAAGTGGCGCTGGCGCGAACTGCGGCGCAGAGCCGGCAAATCGACCGACCGCCCCAACGTCGTGATGGGCACCAACACCCAGGTCTGCTGGCACAAATTCGTGCGCTATTGGGATGTCGAGGAACGCCTCGTGCCGCTCGAAGGCGGCGGTCTGGTGACCGATCCCGAACGCGCCGCGGCCATGTGCGACGAGAACACCATCGGCGTGATCGCCGTCCTGGGCAGCACGTTTACCGGCGATTACGAGGACGTCGCGTCGCTCAGCGCCGCGCTCGACCGCTTCCAGCAAACCACCGGGCTCGATATCCCTATACACGTCGATGGCGCCAGCGGGGCGTTCGTGGCGCCGTTCCTGCAACCTGACGTGGTGTGGGATTTTCGCCTGCCGCGCGTGAAGTCAATCAACACTTCCGGGCACAAATACGGGCTGGTATATCCGGGGGTGGGGTGGGTGATCTGGCGGACCACGGCCGACCTGCATCCCGATCTGGTCTTCAACGTCGATTATCTGGGCGGTACCATGCCCACGCTCGCCATCAACTTCTCGCGCCCGGCGAGCCAGGTGGTGGCGCAATATTACAACCTGATCCGCCTCGGTAAGTCGGGCTACCGAGCCATTCACCAGGCGTGCCAGGACGTCGCCGTCCATTTGGCGAAGCAAATTGCCGGGATCGGACCGTTCGAACTGATGAGCCATGGCACCGACCTCCCGGTGTTCGCGTGGAGGCTGAAAGAGGAGGCGCACTGGTCGCTCTACGATCTGGCCGACCGGCTCCGCGATCGCGGCTGGCAGGTTCCGGCGTATCGCATGCCGGCGAATCGCCAGGATTTGGTGGTGCAGCGGGTAGTGGTGCGCAATGGATTTACCTGTGATTTAGCCGATATGCTGGTGCGCGACATCCGCCGGCACCTGGATTGGTTCGCGGCGCAGCCAGGATTCCGCTCGACCGCGGCGGCCGGCCAGTTTCATCATTGATCGCGGCCGGAGATCGATTCCAACTCGTCAATCTGGCGCTGAATCTTGGCGGCGGCATTTTTATTCAGGCGCGCGACCATCCCGAGCACCACTGCCGGAACCGCGATCCAAGTCAGCGACAGCAGCCCTGCATGTAGCGATTTTCGGAACATCGGCAGGGATATCGCCGCGCAGACCGTTGCAATGCCAGGCGCCATCGGTCCGATGTACCACTTCCAAATACCGGTCAGCGCGTCGCGTTGCCTCTCCAGTTGGGCGCGATGGAAAACCAGGCAGCTTTCCCAGTCCGGGCCGGCGGGCCAGGGCGATGCCGACGCGCGGCGGTGGAGTTCGTATCCCATGAACACCAGTCCAGCCACGATCAGTCCGTTCCCCGCGCGCATCAGGGGCAGCCGGGAAGTCCAGGCGAAATAGCTGAAATACGGCACCATCAGGATCATGGCCGCATATTCGCGCAGATTCCGCCGCGCAATGGTCGAACGGAATTTCCCCGCTTTCTGGCGCAGTTCCTCCAAGCCTATCGGTGAGTTCGCCCCTCCCTGGGATCGCCAGATATCTCGCATGTCGTCACTTTCCATGGCCGGCTCCTTGGTGGAATCGCTGCGCCAGCAGGTTTTTGATCCGGTGAACTTTGACGCCTACGTTGCCTGCCGAAATTCCCGTGATTTCCGCCGTCGCCGCGGCATCCAGACCTTCCAGGTACGAGAGAATCACCTGGCGGTCGAGCGGTTTGAGTTGATGGACCAACGCGAGCAAACGGTCCACCGCATCGCGCCTGCCGGCCGCGCGCTCGCCCTCGTGGGGATCGGCCACCTCGGCTGCCTGCTCCAGGCTGAGCCATGCGGACGAACGGCTGCGGCGCTGCCCGATAACATAACTCGTCGCGGCATTGTGCGCCACGCGGTAAACCCACGTGCGCAGTGAACAGCGCCCATCGAAGCTTGCGAGGCTCCGCCACAACGCGAGATGGATTTCTTGCAGCAGGTCGCGGCGTTTATCGGGATCGGCTTCGTAAGCGCCGGCCAGACGATGAAGCGCCGCGCCATACTGAGCCGCGGCTTCCAGGTACCGCTCATCCTGGGTTCTGGCTTCCACCATCAGGTAGTCGGCGATGGCGCGCTTTTCTTACAGCGCGCGCTTAGTGGAAATTGTCGACCAGTTCAAGATTGGTCTGGCTCTGGTCCACGCGGGGATAGAGGATGTACTTGCCATCCGGCGACACCGAGTAAGTGGTATCGCGCCCGCCGCCTTGCTTGATGATGAAGACTACCGTGCTCTTCTTGTTGGAAAAGTCGAAGAAAGACACCACGGGCTCACGAATGCTGCGCTCCCATTCGAGATAGTACAGGCCCTGCTTTGCCGGCTGGAGCGTGGTGTTCCACATGAGATCGTGGTCCGGGGCGATCGCCTGCTGCTCTTCGCCGTCCGCCACTGGGACGCGCCAGATAGAGCCCCAGCGGCGGAAGTAGATATATTTTCCATCCGCGGTTTCCACCGGCTGCGCCGTGTTCTCGAATTTCGAAACCTGCTGTGGGTCGCCTCCTTCGATGGTTACTCTCCAGATGTGATCGTCAGCTTGATAGTAAATGGACTTGCCGTCATGCGACCACGAACCGTTGGCCGCGCCGGATCGCACGAGGTGCGGTTTTCCTCCGGCGGCTGGCGCCGCATAGAGACTGACTCCCTGCTCGTTATTGACGTCGAACAGAAGCATTTTGCAGTCTGGCGACCACCGGAGGTGCGACAGCCCGGGGTCTTGGAAACTGGTCAACTGCACACGGTGGCCGCCGTCGGCATCGCTCAGCCAGATCTCGTCGTGGCCGGTCACGTCCGAGATATCGGCGATGGACTTGCCGTCGGGCGAATAACGCGCGCCGGTTTCCCGGCCGGAGGAGCGGATGACGACGTGTTCCACTACGTTGTCCGGATCGCCGAGTTCCGCGCGCCAGATGGAGGAAACCCACGGGCTCACGGTATAAACCATGCGATTGCCCACCGGTGCCACAGCGGCATACTGCGCTTCCTTGCCGCCCACCATCAGTTCGCGCGGGCTCCCGCCATAGGCCGGCACGCGCCACAGGCGCCACATACCGACGCGCTGGCCGGTGTACACCAGATCCTGTCCGTCGCGCGTCCACGCAATGCCGTGAATCGCGCGGCCGTCGAATGTGACCGCGTGTGCGGGATTCGCGCCCGCGGCGTCCGTGACAAAAATGTTGGCGTTCTGCTCGCCGGTAGTGCGCACGAACGCGACGCTGTCGCCATCGGGCGAGACTGCCGGCGTGGAATCCTGCGCGCTCGCCGGGGGATGCGTGAGCGGGCGGAACTTGCCATCGGAAAGCGAGAGAATCGCGAGTGCCGGCGGTTGCTGGTCCGGCGCCACCACCGCTACCAGCGACTGGCCGTCGCGCATCCAGGCCAATGCCGGCAGCGGCTGGGTATCTTCGCCGGGGGCAATGCAGCCCGGAAACGTGCGGTCCTCGGCGCCGCCCGCGGCTGCAATCACAACGCACGCTCCTTTTCCGTCTTGCATGCGAACGAATGCGATTCGGTTGCCGTCCGGCGACCACACGGGGCCAATATCGTTCCCCGCGCCTTTGGTCAACTGCTGCGCCGCACCCACCGTAACGTCGCGCGTGAAAATGTGGAAGGTGTCTTCCTTGGCGGTTGTGGCGCGGGCGCTGTAAGCCAACCGCTGCCCATCCGGGGCGAATACCGGATAAGCTTTGGCGCCCGGCTCGCTGCTCAGTTCCGAGCGTTTGGGGGCGACCGCCGGACCGGTGGCGAGCCGGCCGATGAGGGTCACAACGCCGCCAACCGAAATCAGGCAGAGCGCCAGCAGCACCGGTGGGCGGCGCCAGCTTTTGCCACTAGACATGGTCGTATTATCTCAATTCGAAGACGCGGGATTGGGGGCAAATGTTCCCGGGGTGGCACATAGTGTTCCGCTTGCTCCGGCGAAGTCCTTTAGTTTGAATCTGGAAATCTTCGAAGCGGAACATTTTGCGGTTCGGGCGGACCGAAGCGTTCACCAGGCTGACGGATTGCGGCAAAATAGATAAGCAGCCGAGTCGACTTATGAGGTGCGAGTTACCGGTAGTCGGGAAATCCAGGTTTGCCGCCTTCCTGCTGCTGTGCGTGTTTCCAGCGGCTGTAAGTCCCCTACGCGCCGCCGCCACCGATTCGGTGCAACTCGAATTGAACCCGAACTCAATTCAGCTTGCCGCCGGTGAATCGGCTCAGGTGCTGCTGGTGATTCGCAACCAGACTGCCGCGACAATCACCGGTTTGAAGTTGAACTCGTCCGGCGATACCGGAATCCAGGTGGAATTTCCAAAAACGCTTGCGCCGTCGTTGGAGGCCCACAGCGCGGCGGTAATACCGGTCTCCGTCGAACGCCCAAGGGAGGGTTCCGGGCTGGGAACCCTCAATTTCTGGATCTCATGGCAATCGCCGGATACCAGGGCCGGTGCGGCCATCGTGACGTTGCGCGTAGACGACCGCTCTTTTCTCGGCATGGACAAACTGGCGTCCATCCGCCTGGAATCCGCCGTCGATCACCTGGATGAGAATGAGTCCGCGGAACTCTATATCATCGTCAGTAACATTGGTCCCGTCCCTATAACCGTTACCGGCTTGCAGACCAACAGCCCGAAGTTTGTTCCGCTGAAAGTGCCTCCGGTCAAGCCGGCGGTGGTGCTTCAGCCGCTCGAGTCGCATACCTTTCCGATCGAGGCGACTGTCACCGACCGTGCGCTGGCTGGAAACCAGCGGGTCGTCATCGATGCCGATCTGAAGTGGCAGGAAAACGGCGCGCCTCGCAGCGGAACGCTTTCGATTGCCCAGACGCTGCCCGTGACCATCTTCGGCGAGTCGGACCTGTTAAAGGCTGTGGGCGTCCCATCGTTCCTCTTTCTTCCTGGTTTCCTGTTTCTCGCCACGTTCGGTTCGCTGTGGAAACGGATTTCCCCGCGTACCAAGCCGGCCGAGCCCTACACGGCTGCCGAAATCGCGCTGGCGTCGGTGTCGCTCTCGTTGCTGGCGACCAAAATCTACCCGATTTTTGAACATCACAGCTACCTGCAGGGATACGGAGTCGGGGACGTGATGGCGGTTTGGTTCGGTTCTATTCTGGCGGCGGGCATTGTCTGGTCCGGCGCGGCGGGAGGCCCCAAAGCCTGGCACCGTTGGGAGGACTACCGAAAACGCAAGGTGGCGGAACGCGCCGAACGCGAGGAAAAGGCGCGCATCCTGGAACATACGCCCACCAAAAACGATTCGCCGGTGCAGATGTTGACCCGCATGATTCGCGCCGGCATGTCCATGCCGCCGGACCAGGCCATGGTTAGCCTGGGCGGTGCGCCCGCCGCTCGTGGTTTTGTGGTGATGCGCCCATCGCAAGGCCAGCCGAAAGTCTGGCTGGCGCCGCCGGTCGAGCTGGCGTTGGCAAAGGGAGCCGCCAGCAGTTTGACGCGTAAACAGATTGAAGACAAGCTCAAGCAGACGGAAATCTACGATAGCTATGAACATTTGCGCGATTTCCTTTACAGCGTGCAGAATGCGGGATGGCAGGTGGTTTGGGGAGATTCCGGCGCGATTGTCGGTCCAACGCCGGTGGCGCAAACCGATATCAAAGAAGTAAACCCGGCTCAGGGTTTCGAACTGATACAACTCTCATCCTGAGCCGGGCCTGGTCGCATGCGGTCCCGTGGAGCCGCTAGAGTCTATGAAACTCTCCGGTCTATAAATACCAAAGCGGAGGACGATTGTAAATGTCTATTCTGGTCCGTGAACTCAGGCTCTCCCTGGTTTGGAACAAGGCGTTCGTCAGAGATTCGAACCTTCCCTCGCTCGCCGATCCCGAACAGTACCAGAGCGCCTTCGATGCCGCCAGCACTTCCACTACCTCGGCCAGCCCGTGGCTGGTTCCCTGGCTTGACATCTCGCGGCAACGCTTCTGGCAATTCTATTTGAAAGGCGCCGAGACAACCGGAGCGCAGCAGGTGACCTCCGCCGAGGCGCGGTCTTTTTTGGTTCCGCTTCGCATTCAACCTTTCTGCCACGTATCCGCGCCCGACGGCAAAACCGCAACGCTGGAAGGATACTGCTATCCGCATAGCGTGGCCGTGGTCGCGACCGTGCGGATCCGGCCGGCTCAACCCGTTCCTCTGGACGACATGGTAGAGGCCGCTGTGACGGCCCGTAATGCCGACTACAACCTGCGTTGGCACGACCCCGCCGTGCCAGCGGTCCATGGCGCTCTGCAAAGCCTGGCCAACAAGGTTGTGCTGCGCGTGCACGCACAGGCGGGGATCGACGCCAATGCCGTTGGAGTACCGCTGCCGCCCCCGATTACCACCGCCACCATCATCGATGCGGAAGGGGACGACCAGGAGGAGGTCCTGCTGCGCGCGCTGCATGGCCTGTGCTGGCTTCGTTCCATGTGGAAAGGCCCGAACAACAAACTCACCGAAAAATTGCCCGATCCAGCGTCACAGTCGGGCATTGCGATTGCCAAAGGGCGGGCCATCTGGCAGCCCGGGAATTTCTCCTCGCCGCCGGTAAAGGGCCGGCAGGTTTCGCTGGGCTGCTATCATCGCAACCTCACCATGGCTGCCATGCAAACTGGCGCGCTGGCGGCTCTGGTAGGCCGCGCTGACGATATATTGGGCGATCCCAACGGCCGCCTGATCTCCATCGCGCCGAAAGAGGTGAGCCGCGCGATCGATCTCCTGGACGAGTTTGCGGGCTCGGATTTCTTTACGTATCGCAGTTGGACCGCGCAATATCAGGTGTCCTTTTATCGCGAGCGCATCCAACGCGTGCGGCAGAAGCTCGGCTGAAAGCCGGCCGCCGGCGGCCCCGGCGGCTAATTGCCTGCCGTCCGTGCCCGCTGACTGTAATATTCCCGCGCCAGCGAGACGATGCGGTCCGCATATCCCGGCAGATTCCTGCGCAGCCAGAGTACGGTATTCTCGGCGTTTGGCAATACCGTCCCGGAAAGCCGGTGAGCTTTGATGCGCGCCTGCACTTCACGCGCCCGCGGGCCCAGAACTTCTTCCATGGATTGGTAAACCGCGGCCTCAAGCTTGCCATCGTTCTCCGAGGGGATGAGGTGCGTGTGGGCGCAGAGGACAGTTTCCAGATTGGCGAGCTCGCTTTCGTCGCCTAACAAATCCACCCCGTAGGAACAATAGAGGCTGAACGATAACTGCTCCAGGAGTTTGTTCCAGAGCTGTTCGAGCCGGATAGCCGCCGCGAACTGACGAGCTTTCCAGAGGAGCGACACCATCTCGCCGTAAGCCCGCAAACCCTCCGCGCCCTCGGCCGGACAAACCTCGCGCACCGCCGCGCGTATCGCCTTTTCAAAGAGGCGCCAGTCCGGTTGTCCCTCGGCCATAAAACGGGAAAGAGTCCGCCGCGCGTCCCAACAAATCAATTGACGGCTGTCCAGAAGCGTGGCCAGGTCGGCGCCCACCCGGTGGAGAAACCGCGACAGCAGGATTTGATGCTCCGGGGTCACTACCAGCAGCACGCCCTCGCCGCGTCTCAGGCCCTCCCAAAGGTAGTGCCCGACGTTTTCGGCGAGGCCGGTCTTGCCGGTATCGTAGAGCTGAACAAAATGGTCTCCCGAATGAGGTTTCTCCAGGAGCCGTTCCCAGGGCGACAAGTTCCCCTTCCCCTCGCTTTCAGTCTAAAGGAACCGGCAGAACGGCTTCAAGTTTTCAAGGCTTCCGCCTCCCCCGAACTATGCGTTTAATTACTTCTGCCAGTTGCAGATACGCCTCCAGGTCGTTGGGCTTCTGAAAGTATGCCTCCGCACCCAGCTTTTCGGCGGCCATACGATCCTCCGGGGAATGGGAAGAGGTAACGATGATCACAGGCGTGCTTCGCCAGCGCCCCGCGCGCAGGCGCCGGAGCACGTCGATTCCGGGAATTCTCGGGACGTTCAAATCCAGCAGAATCAGCTCCGGACCGGCAGCCGAGGTACTTTCCAGATCCTGTAGATAACGCAAGGCGTCCTGGCCGTCGGAGGCGACCCGCAGATCGCCTGCGAGACCGCATTGCTGGAGTACCTGCCGGATCACCAACACATCGGTCCCATTGTCTTCCACCAGCAGCACGGGACCGCGCCGGGCCGATGGTCCGCGCGTTTCGAGTTCCTGCCTTTCAGGAGTGGGCCGGTACGGAGAAGCAGAAGGTGGATCCTTGTCCAATCGCAGAACGGTCGAGCCATATACGGCCACCGTACTGCTCCACCACTCGCTGGCAAACCGCCAGCCCGATTCCGTTTCCCGGAAATTCACTTCTTGGATGCAATCGCTTGAATAGACCGAATATCTGTTCCGCGTACTCCGGCTCGATTCCGATGCCGTTGTCGATAACTGAAAAAACCACCCAGCCGCCCCGTTCCTCGGCTGTGACTTGTACACAGGGAGCCTCCTTACCACGATATTTGAGGGCGTTCCCAAGCAAGTTCTGAAACAGCTGCGCCAAGCGGCGTTCGTGCATCGCCACCTCGGGCAGATCACCCAAAACCACTTTCGCCCCGCTTTCCTGGATCGCTCCGCCCAGGTCTTTTAACACACGTTCCAGCACTTGGCGCGCGGCGATGCGCGGCGGCGCTCCTTCTTCGTATTTCGTTGCTCGCGTGTACTCCAGAAGATCGTTGATGAGGCCGCTCATGCGCCGGGCCGCGGCCTGGATCTCTTTCAAAAAGGCCGATTCATCTGGTTCCAGACGCTTTCCGGCGCTGCGCTCGATGAGCTGCGCGGATATGGCCACGGTCCGCAGCGGTTCCTGCAAATCATGGCTGGCGGAATAGGAAAAGACCTCCAGATCGCGATTGGCGCGCCGCAGTTCCTCGTTCGAGCGCTTCAGTTCCGACTGCACCCACTGCGCCTGCTCGAACAGCCGGGCATTATCCATGGCAATGCCAGCTTGCGCCGCGATGCCGGCCACGATGGCCTCATGGTTTTCTGTGAACTTCCCGGGTTGGGAATGGCCGAAAAAGAGTCCGCCCAGCACTTCTTTTGAGCGCGCGATCACCGGCGCCGAGAGATAGCTGCGAACCGCCGGCACGTTCGCCGCGCCGCAAAACTCAGCCGCCAGATCGTCGACCCGCACCAGCCGGTTCCGCTCCAACTTCGGCACGAAATCGGCCAGCCTTTCCGGCAGCGCGCCCGAAATCGAGTGTAACGTGCAAAGCTCGCCCTTTTCGTTGGTGACATTGTGAAAGAACGTTCCGAATTCGGCGCCAATGAGCCGGGTCGCAAGGTCGGTGATTTCCTGCGCCAGCTTTTTCAGATCCAGCTGCGCGGCGAGTCGCGGACCAACCTGGTTCAACGTTTGTTCGCGCTCCAACAGATCGGCGCGCTCCCGTTCGGCGGCCTTCCGCTCGCTGATGTCACGCGCGATCTTGGACGCGCCCACCACCTGCCCGTGTTCATCCCGTATCGGTGAAACCGTGAGCGCGATGTCGATGATCTGCCCATCCTTCCTGCGGCGGCGCGTTTCAAAGTGGTCCATCCGCTCTCCACGCCGGATTTTGGCGAGAATGGCCGGCATTTCATCGGTGCGTTCCGGAGCGGCGAGGATGGAAATCGGTTTACCCAACATTTCCTTGGCGCTATAGCCGAAGATGCGCTCGGCCGCGCGGTTCCAGCTGGTTACGATACCGTTCAGATCCTTACTGGCGATAGCATCGTCGGAATTCTCGATGATCGCGGCCAGGTGCCGGGAAGCGGCCTCCAGGCGCTTGCACTCGGTGATGTCCGTGGCGATGCCGCCCAAACCGGAGAAGGTGGTGTCCGCTTCCCGCATGGGAAACTTCACCACCACAAAAGTGTGAGCGCCATCGTCCAGGCGCACGGTTTCTTCCACCGAGAGAGGTTTTCCAGCGGAAAGTACTGCCAGATCGTTAGCGCGAAATTGGGCCGCGGTATCCGGCGGGAAGAGATCCGCGTCGGTCCGGCCGATTACCCGGGCAGGCTCTACGTGAAACAGCTCCTGCCAACGGCGGTTGACCAGCAGATACCGGCCTTCCAGGCTCTTGAGGAAGATGACCGTCGCAGAATTCTCCAGGAAGCTCTGGAGGCGCTGATCGCTGCGAGCGCGAGCCAACTCCGCCTGTTTCTGCTGGGTGGCCAGCGCTACATGGGTGGCGATGGCCTGCGCCATCTGCAATTCATGCTCGCTATAGGCGTGCGGCTCGCCGTAATAAAGCATGAACTTGCCGAACACGCCGTCGTCCAGTGCCAAGGGAACAAACGCCAGGGAGCCAATATGTTCCCGCAGGAACGCATCTCGGAAGCGGGCCAGTTCGGCGTTCTTCCGAACATCAGGAACGACAAGCGGTTGGGCTCCGGTTTCGCCCCGCTTCCAGGGAGAGTGCCCGGTGACTTCGGCCTGATATTCGAGCGATAGCCCGCGCGCCGCCTGGAAGCGCATGACGCCATTTTCATCGAAGAGCAGAACGGCCGCGCGCTTGGCGCCGGTGGCTCGTGCAAGGCTGGAAAGTGCCGCGCCGTACACATCCGCGAGTCCCTTTGCCTCGCTCAGGGAAGCCAGCAAGTGGTAAAGGATTTGGAACGGCTCGCCTGTATCCTGGTCCGGCATAATCGTCTTCGTCGGCGCAGTGGACACAATTCTAGTTTAATTTGCCCTGCCCAAAACCCCAGTGCGGATTCGCACCGCGGTCCGTTTCCCCTTTCTGGAAGTGCCTCTATTTGCACGCTCGCGCCCCATTTTGCGACACTGGCCAAGTGATTGCATTGCGGCACGTGTCGCTGTTGCTCGTCTCCACCCGGTTAGCCTTCCCTCAAAGCAGCCCGCTTCCCGCGCACGAAACCTTGACGTACAACATCGAATGGCGGCTCATCACTGCCGGCAGGGCCACGGTCGACTGGGCCGCAACCGGCGCCGATAGTTCCCAGATCAAGGTGAAAGTCGAGTCGGCCGGACTGGTCTCTAAGCTGTTCCGTGTGGAAGACAATTACGTGGCCAATCTGGGTTTGGGTCTGTGCGCCCAAGCAGTATCTTTTAATGCCATCGAAGGCAGCCGCCAGCGGGAAACCAAAATCAATTTCGACTACGCTAATCACCGGGCCGATTACCTGGAGCGCGACCGGGTCAAAAACACCGTGCTGCTCGCTAAGGAGACCGAAATTCCGCCGTGCACGCATGAAATCTCGGGAGCCCTGTATTTTCTGCGAACGCTGACTGTGGAGCCAGGCCAGAGCGTGCTGGTCCCGGTGAGCGATGGCAAGAAAAGCGCGATCGTCAAAGTGGAAGCGCAGCAGCGCGAAGACGTCAAAACGCCGGCGGGAGTTTTCAAGACCGTCCGCTACGAGGCTTATGTCTTTAATAACGTCCTCTACCGCCGGCCCGCGCACCTTTATGTCTGGCTCACCGACGACGCGCGGAAACTTCCGGTGCAGATCCGCGTGCGCATGCAGGTGACTATCGGGACGATTACCCTGGAACTGGAAAAGCACGAATAGGCAAAATAGGTGCGGTGAGCTTTTCGTGCAACTAAAGGACGGCTTTTTGCGTATGGGCTGGCATGAACCTGTGGAAGGACGTGCGGTACGGGGCGCGCATGCTGGTAAAATCGCCGGCATTCACGTTGGCTGCGATCGTCACCCTGATGCTCGGTATCGGCAACACCACGGCTACTTTCAGTTGCGCCGACGCACTGCTGTGGAAGCCGATCCCGCTGCCCGACCTGGACCACCTGGTGATGATCGGCCAGCGCGGCGACAATCCGGGCGATTTCAATAGCGCGACGCCCGCCGATATCGACGACTTCCGCCGGCAGAATACCTCCCTCGGCCCGATCGCGAGTTGGCAGCAGAATCTGGTGAACATGGTCGCCACCGGCGGCGAGCCGGATCGTTTGCAGCAGGCATTGGTGAGCGCCAATTTCTTCGACGTGATCGCGGTGCAGCCGGCGCGCGGCAGGGCCTTCCAGCCAGGCGAAGACCAGCCTGGACGCGAGCGGGAAGTGATCTTCAGCGATGCGCTATGGCGCAATCACTTCGGCTCCGATCCGAATATCCTCGGCAAGACGATCCGCCTCGATGACCAGAACTTCCTCGTGGTGGGCGTCATGCCGCCGAAATTCGAATTTCCGCTGGCTGCCGATATGTGGACTCCCATGGCACTCTCGCCCGAGGTGCGCACTTCGAGGAAGACCCAGGAATTCGACAGCATGGCGCGGCTGAAACCTGGTGCGACCATCGCGGGCGTTGCGGCCGAGGCGGAAGGAATTTCGGGGCGGCTGCGCGCCGCCTATCCCGACACGAACAAGGACCGCCATTTCGCCATCTGGCCTTCACACCGCTACCTGGTGGACCAGGAAACCAACAATTACCTGATCATGCTGTTGTTCTCGGTGTCTTTCGTGCTTCTGATCGCGTGCGTGAACGTGGCCAACCTGCAATTCGCGCGCGCCACCGGGCGTATGCGCGAAGTAGCCGTGCGCACGGCGCTGGGCGCGGGACGCGGCCGGATCGTCACGCAACTGATTACGGAGAGCGTCCTGCTCGCGCTGTGCGGTGGAATATTGGGATTGGTGGTGGCTTACTGGAGCCTCAATCTGATTCGCGGCGGCATGCCACCCGAAATTCAACGCTACATCGTGGGCTGGAACGATATGCGGCTGGATATGCGGGCGCTGGCCTTCACCATGGCCGCGGCGCTCATGAGCGGCATTATCGCGGGGCTGGCGCCGGCGTGGCAGTGTTCACGGCCCAACCTCGTGGACGCGCTGCGCGAAGGCGGCCGCAGTTCCTCAGGCTCGCACCGGCGCCATCTTTTGCGGAATCTTCTGGTGGGCGCGGAAATCGCCCTGGCGGTGGTGTTGCTGGTGGGCGCCAGCCTGATGTTCCGCGGCTTTCAGAACATTCTGGCTACCGGGGAGCGCCTGGAACCCTCCACGCTGTTGACGCTCCGCCTGGGTCTGACGGAGAGCAAGTACAAAGAACAATATCAGATTGCCGGTTTTTATCGCGATGTCGTCCAGAGGCTGAATGCGCTTCCGGGAGTGCGCTCGGCCGCCGCTGTGACTTCCATGCCGTATAGTAATCACTCCAGTTGGCGGGAATTCAGCATCGAAGGACAGCCGGTGGAACCGGGCAACGTGCCGAATGCCATGCTCCAGGTCTCCAGCCCCGAATACTTCGCCACCACGCACGTGCCTTTGCGGGAAGGGCGGTTTCTGACCAGCGGCGACGGCCCGGACAGCCAGCCGGTGGCGCTGGTGAGCGAGGCTGCGGTGGCGCGATACTGGCACGGCAAGTCGCCGGTCGGCCAGCACATCACCGTGCTCGATTCGAAATGGAAGCCGTTGACGATTGTCGGCGTAGTGGGCGATATGATGCACAACCCCTACGACCGCAATCCGCGCCGCTGTCTCTATGTCTCCTACCAGCAGGAGCCGATGCGGTGGATGGATATCGGGGTGCGCACGGCGGGCGATCCGCTGGCGGTGGCGCCCAATGTGTCGGCCGCGATTCACGCCATTGATCCCGAGCAGCCTATCAGCGACATGCGAGGCATGCAGAGGGCGATTCACGATGCCAGCATCGGGCTGCAATACGTGGAAATCTTCATGGCCGTCTTCGGAGTGCTGGCGCTGGTGCTTTCGGCGGTGGGCGTGTATGGGGTGATGGCCTACATGGTTTCGGAACAGACCCACGATATCGGCTTGCAAATGGCCCTTGGCGCGCCGCGCACGCTGGTGCTCCGCGGCATCTTCAAACGCGGCATGACTACCGCGGCGATTGGATTAGCGGTCGGGCTGCCCGTGAGCTATGGTCTGGCTTTGCTGGTGCAATCGCTGATTTACGGCGTTACCGCGAAAGATCCTCTCACGTTCAGCGCCATTCCGGTGATCCTACTGGCGGCGACGGCGGTCGCGATCTTCGTTCCGGCGCGCCGGGCGATGGCGATCGACCCGATTCTCGCGCTGCGGTACGAGTAATTCAGGGTCGTTCGGACCGCAACGAAAAATGACAATGGCAGGGCTTCCTCGCCGGCGGCTCTTCATTTGATATTGATCCGCCAGACGTTCTGCTCGCGCAAATTCGACAGCCACACCGATCCGTGTCCGACGCGGATGGAATCGCCGCCTGCGCCGGTCCACTGCTTGACCACAGCGTTCGTTGCGGGATCGATCTCGGTGATCGGAATCTGAAAGATGGTGGCCCAGACGTGGCCTTCGCCGAAGGCAATCTCGCCGCCGGGGCCCGATATTCCGGCTTCGATGGTGGCAACCACTTTAGCCGTCTTGCCGTCTACGCGGGAGATGCTGCCGTCGCCCTGGTTGAGCGTCCAGATCGAGCCGGCGCCGGCTGTGAGAAAGCGCGGGCCGGGTCCGACCGCGATCGTCGCGGTCGCCTGGTTGGTTGTGGGGTCGATGCGCGTCAGCGTGTTGGCCGAAGGCGTGGTGACCCACGCGGCGTCCTCGCCGAAATTCACTGCCGCTGATTTTTCCGGCACCGCGATCTCGGCAATCACTTTGTTGGTGGCGGGGTCGATGCGCGAGAGCACGCCTTTCTGATCGCTGACCATCCAGAAACTGCCCGCGCCGACGGCCACGCCGCCCTCGCTCTGCGCCGGGCCGACCGGCAGTGTCGCCACCACCTCGTTGGTCTTCATGTCGATGCGCGAGAGCGATTTTCCTTCGCCGGAGCGCATGCCGCAGTTCGGCACCCAGATGGTGCCGAATCCCGCCGCCAGACCCGAGCAGGGGCGCGTGCCCACCGTTACGGCAGCCAGCACCTTGTTGGTCTTAGGATCGAGCCGGTGGACCGTGTTTTTGGGGCCGTTGGTGACCCAGACTGCGTCGTCGGTGAGGACCTGCCAATCGGGCGTGCCTTCGATGGGAAAGATGGCGTCAGGCGTAATGGCCGTCATTTCACGCTTCACTCCCGGTATGGAAACGCCGGGCGGCGGCGGACGCCGCTGTTTCCTCGGAGCGGGCGGCGGAGTTTGCTGGTCCTGCTGGGAATTCTGCGCCAGGATGAAGCACAGCGGTAGTAAAAGTACGGGGATGAGGAATTTTCGCATGGTAATTACTCCGCCAGGGTCGCGGCCACGCGCTTGGGATCGATGCGCCAAAGCGTACCGCCGCGGAGATTCGTGAGCCAGAGGGAGCCCAGACCGACCTGGATTGCGCCGCCGCCTTCACCGTAGAACTGCTGCACCACCTTTTCCTGGTCCACGGTGGTGTCGATGCGGGTGAGCGGGAAACCGGGCATGGTCACCCAGAGCGAACCGAGCCCATCGGCGATGCCGCCGCCGGTGGCGGGTGCGCCAAGGTCGATGGTCTTGGAGATTTTGTTGGTCTTGGGGTCGATGCGCTGGATCTGCCCCTCCTTTTCGCATAGCACCCAAACCGAGTTCTCGCCGATCACCAGCGCCCTCGGCGAGGCGGAGGTTCCGATGTGCTTGTCGACCTGGTTGGTATCGGGATTGATGCGCAGAACGCGATTTTCCGAGGGGCACGTCACCCACAGCGCCGCTTCGCCGAAGGTCAAGCTGTTACAGCCGGCGGGCAGCCGAATTTCGGCCACTACTACATCGCGTTCGGGATCGATGCGGGCGAGGGTGGTCTTGTCGTCCGTGAACGCCCAGACGCTATCCGCAGTAGCGGCGATCGACGGAGCGAAGCTGCCGGCGCCGACATCGAGTTTCTTGGTCACCTTTCCCTCTTTGAGATCCACGCGCACGATGGAGCGGTCGCCGCACGTGGGAATCCACAGGCTTTTGAATGCTGAAATGCCGCCGCCGCATGGCTTGCTGAGTCCGGCGATGGAATCTCCCGGCTTATTGGTTTTGGCGTCGATCTTGATCAGGGCGTCTTTTTGTGTGTCCGGAAGCAGGGGCGAGTCGGCAAAGATAATCCAAGGCGGGGCAACGGAAAATTCGGCTTCCGCTTTCAGGCTGGCAAAAGGAATTTGTACACCGGGCGTCCTGATGCCGAGTTTCGGCGCCACCGGAGCAGCGTTTTTCACTGCCTTGCCAGGCTTGGCCGCGGGCTGGGCTAGGACGGCCAGCGTGAGAGCGATAAATAGACCTATGGATATTCGCATGTAAGTGGCTTTGAACCTCCCCGAGAGGCAACCTGGCAGCATGGCCGGGCGGATGGAGGCAAGTATAACCCGGAACTGAAAGGAATGTCATCGATTCGGTCTATAGCCGGTATCAAATAGACCGAATAGGATTGACAATGGTATCTTCGCATGGTAAAAATGTGGGAACTTCGGAGGGGCTGCGTATTTGTCCTGCCCATGGGTCGCCACGTTGGCATGAACCGCCGGAAAGTGTTTGCGGCTGGCGGGTCGGTTGCCTGGACTTTTCCTGATTAAGGGGTAGACCTAATCTTATGCGAAGCTGTTCGCCAGTTCCACCCGAGCCATCTGCAAAACTCCGGCATTACTCAAGGCACCGCTCCCTTGCGGCCGCCGCATTGGCGCTGGCAGCCGCCACGCAAGCTTTCCCCTCGCCCGCCGATACCGCAGCCACTCCCGATTTCTTCGAAACCAAAATACGGCCGGTATTGGCGAACAACTGCTACGGATGCCATACGAGTTCCGCCATGGGCGGTCTGCGCCTCGACAGCCGCGACGGCATGTTGAAAGGCGGAGGGCGCGGTGCGGCGATTGTACCGGGAGATCCCGACAAGAGCCTGCTGGTCACCGCCATCCGGCAAACCGACGAAAATCTCAAAATGCCGCAGGGCGGGAAGTTGAAACCCGAGGAAGTAGACGACATCGTCGCCTGGGTGAAAGCCGGAGCGGTGTGGCCGGCGGCCGCAGCCGCGCCTGCCGCTGCCGCCAGCGCCAGCGGCGCCTACGTGATCGCTCCCGAGCGCCGCAAATTCTGGAGCCTGCTGCCGATTCAGGACGTTCAGCCGCCACCTGTGAAAGATGCCAGGTGGGCCAGGACGACGATCGACCGCCTGGTGCTGGCGAAACTCGAAAAAGAAGGCTTGCATCCGGTGCGGGCGGCCAACCGGCACGACCTGCTCCGCCGCGCCACCCTCGACCTCATCGGTCTGCCGCCCACTCCCGAGGAATACGCCGCTTTCGATAAAGATACCTCGCCCGATGCCTTTGCCAAGGTGGTGGATCGCCTGCTCGCCTCCCCGCACTACGGTGAGCGTTGGGGACGCGTGTGGCTCGATGTCGCGCGCTACGGCGAAGACGATTACCGCAGTCTCAACCCCAATCCGCGCGGCTATCATCCTTACCCGAATGCGTACATATATCGCGACTGGGTGATCGAGGCGTTTAACGACGACATGCCCTACGACCAGTTCGTAAAAGCCCAACTGGCGGGCGACTTACTGGCCGAGAAGACTCGCTATAAGACGCTTCCGGCGACGGGATTTCTGGGACTTGGCCCCTGGTATTACGACAACGGCGCGGTGGAAGTGACGCGCGCCGACGAGCGGCACGACCGCGTGGACGTGGTGACTCGCGGATTCCTGGGGCTGACGGTGGCGTGTGCGCGCTGCCACGACCATAAGTACGATCCCATTCCGCAGACCGACTATTACGCGCTCGCCGGCGTCTTCCTGAACACCGCGTACCACGAATATCCGCTGGTTCCGAAAGCGGTGCTTGATAAGTACACGGACATTGAAAACCTGGTGGAAGAGAAGCAGAAGGTGCTGACGGAGATGCAGAACAACCTGTCGGCATCGCTTTCGGAATCGCTGGCGTTTCAGACTGCCAATTACCTCGAAGGTGTCTACGAGGTGGCGGGGCAGAAGAAGGACATCGAGCAGGTGGTGGAATCGCGCAAGCTCGATTACGAACTGCTTGAGCGATGGATCGCTTACACCGGCAAGACTACCGATAAGTACCACGACAAGGAAGCTTTCCAGGCGGTGCTGAAGAAAGCCCGCCCGGCCTCGGGCGGCGGCGGTGGGGGCCGGGGCGGCGGCGGTGGCGGATTCGGCGGCGGCCGCGGAGGGCGTGGCGGTGGTGGTGGCGGCCTCAGCCCGGAAGTGAAGAAGTCCTGCGAGGACTTTCAGGCGGACGTGGTCCGCGTGATGCTGGAACGCAAAGAGATCAACGAAGAAAACGAAATTATCGCCGACAAGGCGCTCGAGGGCACGAAGAAAAAGAAGCGCGCCAACAAGCCAAACGAGTTTATTACGAATGACGACTTCTGTCCCGGCTGCGGTTTGCGGCTCAAGCCGATGCCGGAACAGGATAGCAACTTCTACACCGAAGTCTTCCAGCGCGAGCTGAAGGATTCCGACGATATGGCGGCGATGGTGGCCGCCGGCAACACGGCTCCGCCCAAACCGGGCGTGCTGCTGTTCCGCGGATGGGGTCTGGAAAGCCGCGTGGGCGCGCAGGCGCAGGCGGAAATGAATGCGGTGAAGGCCGATATCGATGCCGCGCGGAAGAAACTCGAACCGGAATATCCCTTCCTCCACGGCGTGGA
The DNA here is from genome assembly GCA_035509055.1 of Bryobacteraceae bacterium. Classification (GTDB taxonomy): domain Bacteria; phylum Acidobacteriota; class Terriglobia; order Bryobacterales; family Bryobacteraceae; genus PALSA-129. Next base: position 41,353 of record DATJMA010000062.1, read on the forward strand.
AGATGCGAAAGTTCCGGTGAACCTGCCGGTCGCGCTTCGCGGGAATCCCATGAATCTGGGGCCCGAGGTGCCGCGCCATTTCCTGAGCTTGCTGTCCGATGGCGATCCCAAGCCGTTCACGCAGGGCAGCGGGCGTCTGGAGTTGGCCGAGGATATCGTGAAGCAGCCCATCGCCATGCGGGTGATCGTCAACCGCATCTGGAAAGAGCACTTCGGCACGGGCATTGTCGATACCCCCAGTAACTTCGGGTTCGGCGGCGAGCGGCCCACCAATCCCGAGTTGCTGGAATTTCTGGCGGGGCAGTTTGTGAAGGACGGGATGTCGATCAAAAAACTGCATCGCGAGATCATGCTGAGCGCGGTCTATCAATTGAGCACGGAGAACGACGCGCAGAATCTGGCCAAGGATTCGGGCGACCGCTTCTACTGGCGAATGGGCCGCAAGCGTATGGACGCCGAACAGATTCGCGACGCGGTGCTGATGGTGTCGGGGAACCTCGACACGTCGCTGGGCGGACCGAGCGCGGAGTTGACCCCGGCATTCACGCGGCGCACGGTGTACGGCAGAGTGAGCCGCTATAAGCTCGACGAGTATCTTCAGTTGTTCGATTTCCCGACGCCGAACATCAGCGCGGAAAAGCGATTCACGACTACGGTTCCGCTACAGCGGCTGTTCCTGATGAACAGCGACTTCATCAGCGTGGAGGCCGAGGAATTCGCCAAACGCGTGGCCAACGAGCCGGATAATCGCTCGCGCATTCGCAAAGTTTACGAGCTGGCTTACGGCCGCGAGCCCAGCGAAGAGGAAATCAGCCTGGGCATCGATTACTTGCACCAGGAACCGATGCGGGAGTACGAAGAGAACAAAAACAAGCCTGCCGACGGGGAATCGGGTGGACGCGGCGGACGTGGACGGGGCGCGATGGGTCCGAACACCTTGACCGCCAAGCCGGAGATGCCGGAAGACACCGACGGCGCAGCGGGCGCGGATGGCGAGACGCCCGCGGCTCCCGCCATGGGAATGGGAATGATGGGCGGCATGGGCGGTCGTGGAGGGCGCGGCGGCGCGCCGGAAACGAAGTACCAGGCGACGGCCTGGGGCAGATATATTAAGGTGCTGCTGAGCGCCAGCGAGTTTGTATTTATTAACTGATCGGGGGACGGTAAATGCGCGACCACACAAAAAAAACACCACTTACTCGCCGTGAGGCGCTCTGCCGTGTAGGCAACGGGTTCGGCATGATGGCGTTTGCCGGCATGCTGGGGCAGTCTCTGGCCAAAGCCACGTCGGTGGTCGCGCCGGACGGGTCGGTTGGAGTTGCCAGGCTCGATTATCCGCAGCGCGTCAAGCGCGTCATCTTCCTGTTCATGAATGGCGGCTGCTCCCACGTGGACAGCTTCGACCCGAAGCCCGCTCTGGAGAAATACGACGGCCAGCCGCTTCCCGGCGGCCACATCAATACCGAGCGGCGCACGGGCGAGCTGATGAAATCGCCGTTCAAGTTCCAGAAGTACGGCCAGTGCGGTATGGAGGTCAGCGAACTCTGGCCTCACCTGGGAGGAGTCGCGGATGATATCTGCTGGGTCCGATCGGTTTACACCGACATTCCCAACCACGAGCCTTCGTGCCTCATGCTGAATACCGGCGCGAACCAGGCCGGACGGCCTTCGATGGGCGCCTGGTTGACTTACGGCCTTGGAACGGAAAATCAGAATCTCCCCGGATATATGGTGCTGTGTCCCACCGTGCCGACCACGGTCGGGCCGCCCCTGTGGAGCAACGGATTCCTCCCGGCGATCAATCAGGGGACGTACATTTCGAATCGCGTGCAGACGGGGGAATCGGCCGATGGTGAAATGCCCGCCGCGATGCCCGACATGCCGAAGAAAGACAAGGACGGCAAGGAGATCCCTCAAAAAGTTACCATCGAGCGGCAGTTCGATCCGAAGAAGCTCATCAGTTACGTCAACAATCCGAAATTCACGCTGGTGGAGCAGCGCCGCGAACTCGACTTGCTGCAAAAACTCGAGAAGATGCGCGAGGAGCAAACCGGCGCCGATCCGCAGGTGGAAGCCGTCATCAAGTCGATGGAGGTGGCTTACCGGATGCAGACGGAAGCGCCGGACGTTTTCGACGTGCGGAAGGAATCGCAAGCCACACTCGATTTATATGGTCCCGGCGCGGTGGCGCGCGGCTGCCTGACCGCCGTGCGCCTGGCCGAAAAGGGCGTCCGCATGACGCAGGTGTACTACTCGCAGGGTGACCCCTGGGACGCGCACCAGGACATCTTTGCGCACAAGACCAATGCCAGGAATTCCGACCAGGCATTCGCGGCCGTGATCAAGGATCTCAAAGCTCGCGGGCTGTGGAAAGACACGCTGGTGGTGTGCGGCTCGGAATTCGGGCGCACTCCGGTGCGCGAGGTCGGCGGGGCGGGGCAGGGGGTCAAGCGGGGCCGCGACCACAATCCGTTCGGGTTCACCATGTGGCTGGCTGGCGGAGCTGTCAAGGGTGGGACGATTTACGGCGCCACCGACGAATTCGGATTCAAGGCAGTGGAAAAGCCAGTCCACGTTCACGATATCCACGCCACCATCCTATACCTCTTCGGAATCGACCACACTAAGTTAACTTATCGCTACAGCGGGCGAGACTTCCGATTGACGGATGTCTCGGGCAACGTCATACACGAGTTAATAGCTTAGGGAAAATACAGCGCTTTCTCGCAGTCGCGGCTCTCTAACGGCATACTGGCCGCATTCAGGAGCCGCGTCCGCAAGCAGGCGGCTGCATTTGCTAATCCGCCCCATAGTAGTTTTTGATTTGACTCCTGAGTAAGCTGCACTTACACTACTTCAAATCACGTTCTTCGAGGGGATTCCTGGTACCCGCCCTGTAGGCGGTCTCCGCGTCGAAACATGCGGTCCACTCCCAACACTCAAGGAGAGCTCCATGACACGTTTCGCTATCGCGCTGGCCTTTATCTCGCTTCCTTTGGCGGCCCAGACAAGCTCGCTTCAAGGCATCGTCACCGACGCTCAAGGCGCGGCGATTCCAGCTGCTGTCGTAACGGCAATCAACAAAGATACCTCGGCGGTTCGCAAGGCAATTACCGATACTGTAGGAGTCTACAGTATGCTGCAATTGCCTCCCGGACCGTACAAAGTATCGGTGGAAAAGCCGAGTTTCCGCACCAACAGCACCGACGTCGTGTTGCAGACGGAAACCCCCGGGACTCTGAACGTCAAAATGGAGGTCGGCCAGGTGACCGAGACCGTGAACGTCACCGGAGAGGCCGCCGTAGTCAATACGGAAAACGCCGCTGTCGGCAATCCGTTCAACGAGACGCAGGTCCGGGAAATCCCGCTGCAAACCCGCAATGTAGTGCAATTACTGAGCGTCGAACCCGGCGTTTCGTCGACCGGGCAGGTGGCCGGCGCCCGGCCCGACCAAAATAACGTGATGCTCGATGGCGCCGATGTCAATTACGCCTGGGGCGGCACCAACGCCAACGGGTTTAACGCGTCCATCCCGATTCCGCTCGATTCGGTGCAGGAGTTCCGCACCACGGTGGTGGGCTTGAACGCGGATCAGGGTTATTCCGCCGGCGGTCAGGTTTCGGTAGTGACGAAAGGTGGATCGAATACCTTCCACGGATCGGCCTACGAGTACAATCGCAATACTCTGACCTCTGCCAATAGCTGGGGCAACAATCATGCCGGCACGCCGCGTCCGGCACTCGTACGGAATCAGTTCGGTGCGTCTCTGGGCGGGCCGATTCTCAAGAACCGGCTGTTCTTCTTCTACAATTACGAGGGCCGGACCGACCGCAGCGCGACGTCCGAACTCGACCAGGTGCCCTCGCCGCTTTTCGCGCAGGGCATCGTCCAGGTGCAATTGAAGGGCAGCAATCAGATCGTGCAACTGAACGCCGCGGCGGTACAGGCCATCGACCCCCAACATATCGGCGAGAACCCATACATTCTCGGGCTGATGAAGCAATATCCCACCGGCAACGATCCGATCGGAGGCAGTGACAAGGGCTTAAACTTCTACGGGCTGACTTTCAACGCAGCCAATGCGCAAAATTACCACACGCAAGTCGGGAGGCTCGATTACAACATCGACTCGGCGGGCAAGCACACGCTGATGCTGGCCGGAACGCTCAACGGCCAGTCGCTGGCCGGAAACGGCAGCGGCGGAGGACTGGCGCAATTTCCCGGGCAGGCGCCCGCGCAGGAGAGCCTCGATAACTCCCGGCGGCTGGCGTCGAGGTACACCTGGGTGATCTCAACGCACTTAGTAAATGCGCTGAACTACGGCTACAATCGGTTCAGCGAAGCCGCCACCGGGAATACAACCAGCTATCCGACATTCGGATTCACGGCTTTGACCTCGACCCCACGAGCGTCGCGGACGCTTCAGCCTTTGCACAATATTAACGACGATCTCACCTGGACCCACGGCCGCCACACCGCGCAGTTCGGCATGTCCTTCCGGTTCGCCCAGTTCACCAGCCTGTCGTACAACAATGTGGAAAGCTTCAGCTTCAACCGCAATACCCTGCTCGGCCTGGGCAACGACATCGACAACGCTGTGACCGCGTATATTCAGCAGAATATCGCACCGGGCGCGGCGCTCGCCAACAGCACCTACGTAACCAACGCCTTCGGCGCGATGTTCGGCATGCTCAACAACTGGGGCGCGACGTTCCACTATCTCGTGAACGGGCAGACCATTCCGTTCGGGCAGCCGTTCGGCACCGATTTCATCGACCACGAATACGAGGCTTACGCGCAGGACACGTTCAAGATCACGCGCAACTTCACCGTGACCTACGGCCTGCGCTACTCGCTTTACGGAGTGCCTTACGAAAAAAACGGACAGCAGGTGGTGCCGCAAACACCCTTGAGCAACTATTTCGCGCAAAGAGTGTGGGCGCAGGAGAACGGCGTGCCGAACTCCTCGCTGCCGGATTCGCTCATCACCTATGGGATCGGCGGACCGGTGAATCACGGGCCGGGCTATTATCCGCTCGATCCTGATCTGTTCGCGCCCCGGCTGGCGCTGGCATGGTCGCCGGAATCCGGCTCGCTGTGGGAGAAGATCTTCGGGAAGGGCAGCGTTTGGCGCGCGGGTGGCGCGATGATTTACGATCACTACGGCGCCGCCATGTCGGAGGCTTTCTCCACCGGTGGTTCGCCCGGACTGGCTACCACGGTGGCCCAACCCGTGAATACGAACTTCACCAGCACCTTCCGGTACGACGGATCGCTCCCCAACCTGGCGGCGCCCGCGCCCTTCACTTTCCCATACACTCCCCCAACCATCATCGGCGGATTTACTACGTTTACGGGAATCCAGAGCGACCTGAAAGCTCCCTACGAATATGTTCTCAACGCCACTTATGCCAAGCCGATCCACAAGGGCTTGACTCTCGAGTTGGGTTACATCGGCCGCATGGGACACCGGCAAATCGTGCAACAGGACTTCGGACAGCCGCTGGAGGATTTCAAAGACCCGGCTTCCGGCCAGACATTGGCGCAGGCGGGCGCGGCGTTCGCCAACATTTACAACAGCATGATCGCCTCCGGTATGTCCGCCAGCCAGGTGGGCGCGGCGGTAAAGGCCAATCCGAGCCTGATCCCCCTCCAGCCTTTCGTGCAGAATGTCTTCCCGGGGATCAAGAACTATCTCATCAACGGCAGCGCCAGCGCCAATTACTTCTACGATTGGTATTCCAACTTCAGCGGCAGCTTCACCGATACGGTGAACGACATGGATCGCACGCGGCAGTCGCTGGCGGGTGGCGGATGCTTTTCGATTTATGGATGCAACACATTTTTCCCGTTGCAGAATTCCGGCCTGCCGGCATACACCAACGCGGGGTATTCCAACTACAACGCGGCAACGGTAGTGCTTCGGCGCACGGTGCAGCACGGCTGGGGATTCGACTTCAATTACACCTTCGGCCACGGACTGGATAACGGCTCTTCATCGGAATCGAGCGGTGGCGCCGCGCTCCAGGACGCGTTCAATCCGCGTGCCTTCTACGGCCCGTCGGATTTCGACGCCAAACATACCATCACTTTCGATTATGTCGTCGAACTGCCCATCGGCCCCGGCAAGGCGCTCTGGAGCACGATGCCGAAATCGCTGGCGTATGCGCTGGGCGGCTGGCAGGTATCGGGCCTGACCTCGTTCCATAGCGGCATGCCGCTCACCATATCTGACAGCGGCGTGTACAACACCAACTACGATTATTCTTCGTTCGCCATCCTGTATCCGGGAACGAAGATGCCGGCCAACGGCCCAACGACGGACCAGAACGGCATCCCCAGCCTGTTCTCCAACACCGGCGCGGTAAATAACTTCGTGGCCAGCTTCCCCGGCACCGTGGGGACGCGCGGAATTTTGCGGGGCTTCAATTCGTTCAACACCGACCTTGCGGTGGCGAAATACTTCCCCATCAGAGAACGCTATCGCATTCAGCTCCGCGCGGAAGCGTTCAACGCCTTCAACAACGTGAATTTCAACAGCGCCGCGCTGAACTTGAACATTGCCAGCCCCACCAACTTCGGCGAACTCGGGTTTTCGAGTTCGACCACTCCGCCGGCACTCGCCGCGCGCGTGATGCAGTTCGCGGCGCGATTCGAATTCTGATTTTCCGCCTACAATGGGCAGGGGCCGCACGCTCCTGCCCCTTTTTATGACCAAACGAATCATCTGGATTTTGGCGCTCTGCGCTCCCGTCGCGCTGGCGCAAGCGCCGGCCATTGAAACCGGGGTCTTTCCCGCTGCGTGGCTCGTCGCCGGCCCCAATTGCCTGGAAGTACCCGACTGGCAGATTCACGAATACAATTCCACCTTCTACATCCTGCGCGAATCGGGCTGCACCAATTACGAAAAGCCGTTCCTGTATCTGATCTTCGGCCGCGACAAAGCGCTGTTGGTGGACACCGGCGCGGGCGCCGCGGTCGACACCGCCGCGATCATCCAGAAGCTGATCGCGAAATGGCAGGAGCGAAATCAGCACCCCGGCCCGATCGCGCTGATCGTGGCGCACTCCCACGGCCACGGCGATCACGTTTCCGGCGATAAAGGCTTCGAAGGGATGGCCAACGTCGCGCTGGTGCCCGCTACACCGGAAGCGGAGCAGAAAGCCTTCGGCATTACCAAGTGGCCGGAAGATCCCGGTTCGATCGATTTGGGCGGCCGCGTCATCGACGTGCTCGCCATTCCCGGGCATCAGCCCGCGCATCTCGCCTATTACGACCGCCAAACCGCCATCCTGCTCACCGGCGATCATCTCTATCCCGGGCGCTTGTACGTCTCCGATTTTCCGGCCTATCTCGAAAGCACGCGCCGGCTCGTGGAGTTCACTGCGACTCGACCGGTGGCGCACATTCTCGGGTGCCACATCGAGCAATCCACAACTCCGTTCGTGGATTATCCCGTGGGGACGGTCTACCAGCCGCACGAACACGTTCTGGAGTTGGGGCGCGGGAATCTGCTAGAGTTGTTGGCTGGACTCGAGAGCATGAAAGACCAGCCGAAGAAACTGGCGCTGCGCGACATCACCATCGCGCCGCAAGCTCCGAGGGGCCAGCGGAAGCGGTAATGGCTTCCGTAGTCACTCTTCACCAGCTGGCATCCATTCCATACGCCGTGCTGGCTCCGGAACGCGCGGGGCCGCTGCCGCTCTGCATTCTCCTGCTGGGCGCGGGCGGAACGCGTGAAAACCTGACTGACTTGCAGCCTGCGTTTGAGGGATGGCGGCGGGATGGCGTGTTTCCGCCCGCAATTATCGCCGTTCCGAGTCCCGGAATGGACTACTACCTCGGGTGGGACTCCTTCCTGGCGGCGGAGCTCATTCCCGCTGTGCGCGCGAATTTCGGCGCGAGCGACGTTACGATTCTCGCAGGGATCTCCGGGGGAGGGTACGGCGCGCTCAAACTGGCGTTTGCCCGCCCGGAAATGTTCGCCGCCGTCGCCGCCATGCAGCCTATGTTGGAACCCGGATTGCGCGAATCGGAGGTGGGCGCGCGCAATCGCCTGCACCATATCGCCGGTGGTCCGCCGCAACTCGTGGGGCCGTCGCGCGATGCCGCGATTTGGGAGGCCAACAATCCCGCCAATCGCGCTCGCGCTCACGCGCGGGCGATCCGCGAGAGCGGCATGGCGATTTATATCGACGCCGCCGGCCGCGATTTTCTTAACGCGCACGATGGCGCGGAATTCCTACATCGCACGTTATGGGATCTCGATCTCGCGCATGAATATCACCTGGTTCGCGATGCGGACCACGGGGGCCCGAGCATGCGGCCGCGGATGCGCGCCATGTTCGCCTGGCTGGGGGCGATTCTGGCTCCCGCGGCCGCCGAGCGGAGCGCCGAGGAAGCCGCCGCGGCGTGGCTGCAATCGGGAATGAAGGGAACGCCGCCGGCCGGAGCGACGACCACCAACGCGTTCATTCAGTTCATGCGGGCGCAATTCGAGCCACTACGCGAAAATGCAGCGGAACGAGATCCGTCCGTTAAGCGTCGATACGGTGTGATATGAAACCTGGCGCGATCCTGTGTCTTCTGGTCCTGCCACAGTTCGCCGCCGGCCTCTCGCCCTTCGCCTAACTAAGACGAATCTGTTCCGCTCGATCCGCACGAACACGAAGTAGCCGTTCGCAATGGCATTCGCGTAGCAGCATTGGACTTCGCGCTGAAGCCGGGTCTACGGGCCGACGGCTTTCTGGTGACGCCCTCGGCAGGCAAAACCAAAACCGGCCGCGATCCGAGGGCCGCCGTGCGATTGAACGTGAGGCCTCTGAGCAGCGGCACTCCACAAATTGGCGATGGCGTGTTCATAGTTCCGCTGACCACCTTTTTGCCCTCGCCGAGCGTTTTCGGAACGAGTAAGATCCCCTGGCGGCTAACCGCTGGGGCGATGAACTCGGCAGAACGGTGTTCGGCGGCTAATGCCGCGGCTCGAACTTTGGGACAGGCTTCCCAAGGCGTCCGGCGACATCTGATCGAGCGGACGCGTGATCGCGCGATCAGCATCTCGGATCTCAATCGACCTCGCCTCTGGGTCGAGACGCGCCCGGAAGTGCCCGAAGGTGAGTGGTACAGGGATTTCGGCTCCTTCAAGACCTGCGGCAGCGGATCCCATCCCAAAACGTTCCTGCTCCGAAGGCAAGTCCCGAAGGGCGAACCCCTCTGATGGCGTGCTCTCTCGAATTCCTCCTCGCAGTCGCGATTGCCGGCGCTTCATAAAGCCACTTGGCCGTATTACGTCCCCTTGCCGTTCCGGGCCCGCCGCCTGCAATGCCGGCAAGCTCACAGGAACAGGACTCTGCTTAATCCACGGTCACCACGACGAGCGATGCGTCATCGTGGAAGTTGCCGCTGCAGAAATTCGTAACATCCTCGAGAATTCTGGTCCGTATGCCGCTCGCGCCAAGCCCGCGGGCAGCCAGAGCAGATGCCGCCACTCGTTCGGCACCGAACTCCTCGTCGCCTTCGTCCGCCGCCTCCGTCACGCCATCCGTCGTCAGCAGCAGGCAATCGCCGGATTGCAGAGAGAAGCTCCGGTCCGCGAACTGCGCTTGAGGGATAAGCCCAAGAACCGTGCCGCCCTCGGTCAAGAGAGTCGTTGTGTTGCCGCGTAGCACTATTGGCGGGCAGTGACCTGCATTTTCAAAACGCAGCGTCAGAGTCGCGCTATCGATGACGCCATAGAACAGCGTGACGAACTTCCCCGGCAAAACGTTTCCACACAGGACTTCGTTGATTTTCCGGCATAAGGCGCCGGGGCCCGCGGCGCCAGGGGCGAACGCTCGTATCAGCGCCTGGAGGTTCGCCATCAGCAGGGCAGCAGTCATCCCCTTGCCGGAAACATCGGCCAGGCAGACACCAATTTGTCCCGCCGCCAGCGCCAAAATGTCGAAGTAGTCTCCGCCCACGGCGCGGGCTGGTTGCCACGCGCACGCCACCTCCAGCCCTTTCAGGCGCGGAATCTCGCGCGGCAGCAAATGGCTCTGAATCTCGTTTGCCGCCTTGAGATCCGCCTCTTGCGTCTGCAACTCAATCCGTCCCAGCGTCACCTGGCCTTCCAGTTCACGGTTGCGCGACTCCAGACGGGCCTGGCGTTTGAGTGACAGGTACACTGGCACCGTAATCACCACCGATAAGAACGTGGTTTCCAGCATCGACGGCAACGAGAAAGCAAACAGATTACTGCCGCGTGGCTCCATCGTAATTCGCGCGACGATCGAAGCCAGGTAACCACCGGCGATGCACGCGGGAATCTCAATCACCAGAAGCAGGAGTAGGTCCCACGGGAAGCGCCTCGGCCCATAAAAATGCCTGGTGCTCACCGCCGCGAGCCGCGCGCAGTTGCCGATGAGGAAGGTGAAGATAAAGAACCCGGCGGCATTCGGAAAACTTATGTGGCCCTGAAACACCCAGAATGTTCCCACGACGGCGAGGCTTATGGCGAATAAAATGGCCTGAAATCGTCCGATCGGAGGCGCCGGGTTCGGTCGCGCTCCAGGGGCCGGTTGCGGAGGAATGTTCGCTGGCATCGCGATATCATTGTACGCGCGTGTTGCCCTCCGGGTTCGGCGGAGTGCCTCAGGCGCGATGACCAGACCGGTATCAATCCATTTGTAGCTACCGCCGCTGCGTAACATGTCGCCGATTCAGACAGCGCAGGCAAGCCGGAGGTTTCCAACGCCACAACCTTCGTGTTGTGCCGGTGCTGTAGCGCCGGTCTTGGAAAGAGAAGGATGGCGAGGACGATCACCGCGCCTGCCGTACCGGTGCAAACCCGTCACTTCGCGCGGAACATACCGCCAGGCCGCAGGCGATTAGCCATTTCGACCGTGCGGCCCGCCGCATCGCGAAAGAGAATATTACCCCCCGCGGCTGAGACGGTCCGTGAGAACCATGCCGGTGGCTTCTATTTCAAATTCTCAAACGCGACGTTCTGAATGGAATACCGGGTCCAGTCGCGGTAATCAAAGTGCCACCACTCCGAGGAATATACGGCGAATCCCTGCTTCTCCATGGCGCGTCGCAGTCGATCCCGCCGCGCCCGCTGTTCCGCAGTTCCACCGTTGTACGTCGGGTAAGACCTTTCCGACATCTCGTCATAAACGCCTGTCATTTCCACCTCGCGCCCGGTACGCAGGTCGTACATGGAAAGGTCCACGGCGCAGCCGCGATTGTGCCTGGAACCCTCGGCCGGATTCGCCACGAATTCGTGTTTGTCCGGCGGGGTGGCATCCCAGAAGATCTTGGTGATGTACCAGGGTCGGTAACCGTCAAAGATCACCAGCCCGTATCCCTCCTTCAGCAACTCGCGATGCGCCCGCAGCAGGGCCTCTGCGGCGGGGCGCTGGAGAAACGCCCGCGCCGACGAGTAGACGGGCGTGCTCAGAAAATTGTCGCTGGTGGCGTAGCGGATGTCGAGCTTGATTCTGGCGTCGAGCTGGCTCAGATCCACGAGATCGGTCTTCCGGAACGCGCCGTGTTCTTCCGGTGGCTTGGCGGCGAGCGCCTCCGCCCGTAACTCCTCCACCGGACGTACCGGCGTAAGCCGAAAGATTCCGGGACGATTCTGTGCCGTGACAGCCGCCACGGCGAAAAGGACCAGCGGGACAGGGCGAACGATTTGGCGAACAGCGTTCGTGCGCATCTTGACTTCGCAGGCGAGCGCGATGCGACTCCCTCACGCGGGCCGCTACGTCACTAACCCAGCTCGCCTAAAATCATCCAGTTCCCAGTGACGGTCCAGAACTTGACCGCTTTGTCGATGACATCGACCCAGCTCGCCGGATCCTCCAGGAATTCCTTGAGGTCGTTGATTTTCACGTAAGCGGTCTTGGCCCAACTCAATACCGTCGCAAAGGTCGAATCGTTCTTCGCAAGAGCCTTGGCGGCTCCCAGGTTCTTCTTGAGATTGACCATATATTTCGAGGATCGGTTGATCTCGGTAGACGCCTCGACCACTCCTTTGATGCACTTGTCCAGGGCCTTTTCCGCCTCCTGGATGGCCTCGGGTTTGACGGTGCCCTCCTTGGGAATGCTGGCAATCATCGCGTTCAACTTCGAAGCCACCGCCTTGGTTTTCAATTCCAGAACCAGGAGTTTATCCTCGAACAGGTCCACGTCCTTGGCGAACTGCTCCACATCGGATTTGGTGAGCTTCGCCTTCGATTTGAGCGAAGCCAGGCCTTCTTTAACCTTGTTGCGCATGGTGGGACAAGTCGCGTAGACCTTCGCATAGTCCTCCACCAGGCCCTTTATCTCGATAAGGCCTTTAACGAAGGTGTTCACCGCTCCCGGGATAGTCCCGGACCCCCCAATAACGGCTTGCTCGGGGTCCGCGACGAACTTGATAGTGGTCCACAGCGCGTTCACCAGAAAGCTCACCATCCTCCAGTCCTCGCGCACTTCGGCCTCTTCCGCCTTTAACTGGCGCTCCGCCTCCTCTTTCTTGAAGGCGATCAGTCTTGCCTGCGCCTCCTGCTTGAAAGTCGCCAGCAGTTCCTGAATCTTCTTGTTGCCGTTCTCAATCTCTCCGCGCTTCTTTGCTTTTCTCTCGTTGACGCCCATCCTGGAGATGCGCAGATCGCGCTGTTGAATGTCATCGTTCACGGCCTTCTGGATCTTGAGGAATATATCGTGAACGGCATCGCGGGCTTTCTGATGCGTCAACGGGTCCTTTGCCCCGTTTACATGGATCTCGACAATGGCTTGCGGCACCTTGAAGGATTTGCGCTCCAGGTTGTCCGTAAGAACGAAGGCGAACTTAACGATTTCGGCCAAGGCGGTCCCTCCCTTTCACGCTGAGCTCCCGTGAATCTCCGAATGGCCCCATCAATATACACCAAATCCGTCGCCGGAGACCAGCAACGGATGGGCATGGCGCGCGACATGAAAGTGGATGACCGCGTTTTCTCAGCGCGGGGAACGAGGCTGCCGGAACTCGCCTGAAATCTCCCCATTCGGCAGCCTCCCACATTCTGCTGGAACGGTCACCGCGTTCTACCTGCCTCCGCCATCCTTGCGAGCTTTGCTGGCAAATCCGGCGGGCGCGTTTTGGGCAGCGAAACATCTTCCTTGTCCGGCCATGTCCGGTGGCATTGGAAGAAAACCCGGCGTAGCGCTTTTGAGGCACGTGCCGATAAAGCCGGCGTCATTGCGGGATTTAGACGAGAGACGTTCTCGTTGAGCGGCTGCTTTCTCATGCAAGCCAGTACGACGCCATGGAGCGTTAGCCCCGCGCCGCCTGATCGATCGCCTTCAGCTTTTCCCAAAACCCGCGCAGCACATCGAGCCGCAGCGCGTTCGCGCCGTCGGACAGCGCGCGCTCCGGCGCGTCGTGCACTTCCACGAACACTCCATTCACCCCCACCGCGACTGCGGCGCGCGCCAGGGGCTCGATGAATTGCGGCTGTCCGCCCGACGCCGCGCCGGCGCCTCCCGGCAACTGCACCGAGTGCGTGGCGTCGAATACCACCGGCCAACCGGCGTCGCGCATGATCTTCAGCCCGCGCATGTCCACCACCAGGTTGTTGTACCCGAATGACGAACCGCGCTCGGTCAGCACCACCCGGCTGTTCCCCGTGGACGCCACTTTCTCCGCCGCGAGGTGGATATCGTGCGGCGCCAGGAACTGCCCCTTTTTGATATTGACGATCCGGCCCGTGCGCCCGGCGGCCAGCAGTAGATCGGTCTGGCGGCAGAGGAATGCGGGAATCTGAAGGATGTCGGCGACCTCGCTTGCCGGTTCGGCCTGCGCCGGCTCGTGGATATCCGTCAGGATGGAAAACCCCTCGGCCTTCACGCCGGCCAGAATGCGTAATCCCTCGCTGAGTCCCGGACCGCGATACGTGCCGCCGCTCGAGCGGTTCGCTTTATCGAACGACGCCTTGAACACGAAGTCGCCGATGATCGCGCGGATGGCATGCGCCATGAAATGCACATGCTCTTCGCTCTCGATCACGCAAGGTCCGGCGATCAGAACCAGCGGCTTTCCTTCGGAAAAATCCGCGTACTCAATCGCCACGCGAGTACATTTCCTCCTCCTGCGCCTCCGCGAGGACGGGCGTGAGCCGGCGCCGGCGATTTTCATATGACGCGCCGATGAATGCCTTGAACAGCGGGTGCGGCTCCATGGGTTTCGACTTGAATTCGGGATGAAACTGGCAGCCGAGGAACCAGGGATGGTCGGCCAGTTCGCAAATCTCCACGTACGTGCCGTCGGGCGTCTCGCCGGTGATGCGCAAGCCGGCGGCTTTCAACCGTTCTTCGTATTCGCGATTGAATTCGTAGCGATGGCGATGCCGCTCGTGGATTTCGCGCGCGCCGTACGCCCGGTAAGCGAAGCTGTTCTCCACCAGCCGGCAGGGCCAACTTCCCAGCCGCATGGTGCCGCCCAGATCGTCGATGCCTTTCAACTCGCGCAGCTTGAAAATCACGCGATGGGGCGTGCCCGGGTTGAATTCGGTGGAATCCGCCGCTTCCAGCCCGCACACGTTGCGCGCGAATTCAATGACCAGCGTCTGCATGCCGAGGCAGATTCCGAAATACGGCACCTTGCGCTCGCGAGCGAAACGAATGCCGTTCAACATGCCATCGATACCGCGCTTGCCGAATCCGCCGGGCACCAGGATGCCGTCGTAGCCCTCGAGTTGTTTCTCCCAGCCTTCGCCCACTACCCCCTCGGCTTCAATCCATGAGATGTGGACCTTCAGTTGGTGGGCGAGGCCCCCGTGCAGCAGCGCCTCCTTCAAACTCTTGTATGAATCCTCGTACTCCACGTACTTGCCGACGATCCCGATGCTGACTTCGTCCTGCGGGTTGTCCAGCCGCTCCAGCATGGCCGTCCAGCGGCTCATGTTGCGCGGGCCGGCGTCCATCCGCAGCAGGCGAAGCACGATTTCGTCCACGCTCTCGGCGGCGAACGTTACCGGAACCTGGTAGACCGATTTCACATCGCGCGCGGTCACCACGGCCTCCACATCCACATCGCAGAACAGCGCGATCTTCTCCTTCATTTCCGGGCTGATGAAACGCTCCGAGCGGCAGATCAGAATGTCGGGCTGGATACCGATGGCGCGCAGTTCTTTCACGCTGTGTTGTGTGGGCTTGGTTTTCAGTTCCTGCGCGGCGGCGATCCACGGCACCAGGGTCACGTGGACCACGATGCAATTGCCGCGCCCCTGCTCGTGCCGCATCTGGCGGATGGCTTCCAGAAAGGGCAGCGATTCGATGTCGCCCACGGTGCCGCCGATCTCCACGATTACGACGTCCGCGTCGGATGCCACCCGCTTCATGGCGGCTTTGATTTCGTTGGTGACGTGGGGAATCACCTGAACCGTCTTGCCGAGATAGTCTCCGCGCCGCTCGCGCGCCAGAATGGATTCATAAATACGGCCGGAGGTGACGTTGTTGCTCTGGGTCAGCTTGGCGTGCGTGAAGCGTTCGTAGTGGCCCAGATCGAGATCGGTTTCCGCGCCGTCGTCGGTGACGAAAACCTCACCGTGCTGGAACGGGCTCATGGTCCCGGGATCCACGTTCAGATACGGATCGAACTTCTGACAGGTAACTTTTACACCGCGGCTTTCCAGCAGACAGCCGATGGACGCCGCGGCAATCCCCTTGCCGAGCGACGAAACCACACCGCCGGTGATGAATATGTACTTTGCCATTACTCCTTCACCCCTTCGAGAGATAATGTTGCGGCCAGCCGCGAGACTCTTTCTAGGTCTTCCGGCGTATCCACCCCAATCGACTCATAGTCGGTTTCCACCACGCGAATCCGGAATCCGTTTTCGATAGCCCGCAATTGCTCCAGGCGTTCGGCCTGTTCTAGCGGACCGGCGGGCAGGGAAGAGTACCCCAGCAAAAAATTCCGCCGGTACACGTACAAGCCAATGTGTTTGAAATGGGCCACTCCTGTCGGACCTCCGGGGTCCGGCCGGATGTACGGTATCGGGCAGCGCGAAAAGTAAATAGCGTCGCCCGCGGCATCGGTGACCACTTTTACTACGTTCGGATTGTTGATCTCGTCCGGATTCTCGATGCGCTTCTTGAGAGTCGCCATCATCACGTCCGGATCGTGTACCAGCGGCAGGATCGCAGTATCGATCGCGGCGGGATCGATCAATGGCTCATCGCCTTGAATATTAACCACAATTTCCGCCGATTCCGCGGATGCCACTTCCGCCACGCGATCGGTGCCGGAGGGGTGATCGGAGCGCGTCATGGCGACTCGAGCGCCGAATTTTCGCGCCACGTTAAAAACGGATTCGTCGTCAGTGGCAATGATCGTGCTTGTCAGGTACCGTGCCTGCGACGCCCTCTCGTAAACGTGCTGAAGCATCGTTTTATGGGAAATGAGAGAGAGAACCTTGCCGGGAAAACGGGAGGAGGAAAATCGGGCGGGGATTACGCCCAGGATTTTACGCGGCACAAGCGATCATATCACAAAAACCGCTATGATAAACTGGAGAAACAGAAAGGCTGGCAGACCGTGATGCTGGCGCGGTCCACTCGTAACCGGTACATCAGCATTGTTGGTTTTATTGCCGCCCTTTGGGGATGCGGCTTTCTCCCGTCCCAGGCTCGCGCGCAGGAGGACTCGCAGGTCAGCATCTCCCCCCGCCCTAAGCCCGGGCCGAAAGAAGAGGCTCTGCCGCGGGCTAATATTCGCTCGGACGTGAATCTCGTCCTGATTCCCGTCACCGTCACCGACCCCTTGAATCGCTTCGTTACCGGTCTCGAAAAAGAGTACTTCAAGATTTACGAGGACAAGAAACTGCAAAAGATCACCAGCTTTTCGAGCGACGACGCGCCTCTCTCGGTGGGGATGCTGTTCGATTGCAGCGGCAGCATGGGTCCGAAACTGCGGAGTTCCCGCGAAGCCGTGGCGCAATTCTTCAAAACCGCCAACCCCGAGGACGAAGCGTTCCTGATTCAGTTCCACGATACCGCCGAGCTGACGGTGCCCTTCACGAACAACCTGGAAGAGATTCAAAATCACCTCCAGTTCGTCCAGTCCAAGGGAATGACGGCGCTTCTGGACGCCATCTACCTCGGCATCCATGAGATGAAAAAGGCGCGCAATCCGCGCAAGGCGCTGCTGATCATCTCCGATGGCGGCGACAACAACAGCCGCTACACCGAGAGTGAAATCCGCAACCTGGTAAAGGAAGCGGACGTCCAGTTATATGCGATCGGCATTTATGAGCCGATGAGTTCGCGCGGGCGCACCCCGGAAGAGAGCAATGGCCCCGCGCTTTTGACGGATTTGGCCGAACAAACCGGCGGCCGTCAATACCAGGTGGAAAACCTCAACGAACTGCCGGATATCGCCGCTAAAATCGGGATGGAATTGCGCAACCAATACCTGCTGGGTTACTCGCCGGAGAACCAGGAACACGACGGGAAATACCGGCACGTGGAAGTGAAACTGGTGCAGCCGCACGGCATGCCGCTGCTGCGAGCCTTTTGGAGAATGGGCTACAATGCGCCGACGAAGTAGCGCGGTGGCGGCCGGCGCTGCCCTGGTGTTGGCCGCGATCGCCCTCGAAGCCCAGCAGGATCCGCAGCAGGACGCCCCGCCCATGGTGTTCCGCACCGATACCCGCGTGGTGGTCTGCAACACGACCGTGGTCGACAAGAACGGCCACCTGGTTACCGATCTCAATCGCGACAACTTCACGGTCTACGAAAACGGCGTCCAGCAAAAGATCGCCGGCTTCAAACGGGAAGACGTCCCGGTATCGCTTGGCCTGATTATCGACAACAGCGGCAGTATGCGTACCAAGCGCGCCGGTGTGGAAGCTGCTTCGCTCGCGCTCGTGAGAGATTCCAACCCCGACGACGAAGTCTTCGTCGTGAACTTCAATGACGAGCCTTTTCTCGATCTTCCCAACCAAAAGAATTTCACCAACAACATTCAGGAGATGGAAGAAGCGCTGACGCGTATCGATTCCAGAGGCGGCACCGCCATGCGCGACGCCCTTCGCACCTCGATCGATCATCTGATGGAGCACGCCAATCGCGATAAGAAGGTACTGGTCCTGGTGACGGACGGCGTGGACAATGCCAGCATGATCAAGCAGGAAAAACTCATCCGCGACGCGCAGCAAAGCGGCGTCCTGATTTATGCCGTCGGCTTGCTTGAAGACGAAGACCGCGCCGATGCCGGCAAAGCCAGGCATGAGCTGACTCAACTGGCGGAGGCTACCGGCGGCGAAGTCTACTTCCCCAAAGAAGTCTCCGATGTGGAGCCCATCGCCCACATCGTGGCGCACGATATCCGCAATCAGTACACCATCCAGTACAATCCGGCGAACAGCAATATGGATGGAACATTCCGCCAGATCAAGATCACGGTGAACGCTCCCGGGCATCTCACGGTGCGCACGCGCAGCGGCTACTACGCCACTCCCGATCAGGCGAAACCCACGAAGGGGTCAAGTTTCCGTTGAAACCGAAGAGCAGGATGCCAATGTTGGTGGGGTTAGCCGTTGCCGGCGCTGCTTTGCTGTACGCCCAGCAGCACGATGCCCCGGCCGTCTTTCATAGCGATACCCGCGTGGTGGTGTGCCACACGACCGTGGTCGATCGCTCCGGTAGGTTGGTGGACCATCTCACGCAGGACGCTTTCACGGTTTTCGAGAACAACGTCCGCCAGCAGATCAAGGTCTTCAAGCACGAGGACATTCCGGTATCCATGGGCTTGGTGATCGATTCCAGCGGCAGCATGCGCAACAGCAATAAACGCGCCGGCGTGGAAGCCGCGGCCATGGCTCTTATCCAGGCCTCCAACCCCGGCGACGAAGTCTTCGTCATCCACTTCAACGACGAGACCTACTTTGATAATCCGCATGGTAAGGAGTTCCTCACCAAGCCGGAGGAGATGCGCGAGGCCCTGGGCCGCACCGACCCCAGCGGTGGCACTGCCATGCGCGATGCCGTCCAGTTGGCCATCGGCTGGATGAAGAAGGCGCACAAGGAAAAGAAGGTGCTCGTGGTGGTGACGGACGGCGAGGATAACGCTTCCAGTGAGGACAATACGCTCGAAAACGTGGTGCGGTCGGCGCGGCAAAATGAAGTGTTGATCTACAGCGTCGGCCTGCTCACCGAAGAAGATCATAAGGCCGCGGCCAACGCTAAACACCAGTTGAATGAACTTTCGGAAGCTACCGGCGGCGAGGCGTTCTTTCCCAAAGAAGTCTCCGAGGTGGACCCCATCGCGCGCCAGGTGGCCCGGGACTTGCGCAGCCAGTACACCATCGAATACACCCCCAGCAACCCCACCATGGATGGCAGTTTCCGCCGCATTCGCGTATCGGTAAAGGGGCCCGGCGGCCCTACGGCGCGTACGCGTACGGGTTATTACGCCACGCCGGACCAGGTAGCCGGCTCCGATGCGGCCCCCGCGGCGAATTTGCGACGATAATAGAAGCAGCGATGTTCTGGAAATTCCTCCTTCCGGCCTGCGTGCTGGCCATAGGCATGACGGTCGTCCACGGTCAGCAGCAAAAATCCCCGGTGTCTCCCGGTACGGTCCCCGTCTTCACCTCCGATACGCGCCTGGTGGTCTGCCACACCACCGTGGTGGACAAATCGGGCAAGCTGGTCACCACCCTCAAGGAAGACGCCTTCACGGTTTTCGAAAACGATGTCAAGCAGAACATCCTGCTCTTCAAGCGCGAGGATATCCCGGTTTCCATCGGCCTGATTATCGACAACAGCGGCAGCATGCGAACCAAGCGCGCCAGCGTCGAAGCCGCGGCGCTGGCCTTAGTGAAAGCCTCGAACCCCGATGACGAAGTCTTCATCGTGAATTTCAACGACGACGCCTACATCGACAATCCCAACAACAAGGATTTTCTGACCGACATCGATGAGATGAGGGAGGCGCTGACCCGTATCGATTCGCGCGGCGGAACGGCCATGCGCGACGCTATCGGCAAGTCGATCGAGTGGCTGAAAAAGGCGCACAAGGAAAAGAAGGTTTTGGTGGTGGTCACCGATGGCGTCGATAATGCCAGCACCGAGAGCTTGGAAGACCTCGTACGCGACGCCCGTCAGAGCGATGTGCTGATCTATTCGGTGGGGCTGCTCGCGGACGAGGAAAAACGCAGCGCGGCGAGCGCCAGGCGGCAGTTGAATGCGCTGGCCGAGGCCACCGGCGGCCTCACTTATTATCCCAAGGAGCTCTCGGAAGTGGACCCCATCGCTCACCAGGTGGCGCGCGATATCCGCAGCCAGTACACCATCGGGTACAAGCCTTCCAATGACGCGCTCGACGGGACTTATCGCAGGATCAGGATCGTGGTGAAGGCGCCGGGCAATCCCACGCCTCGCACGCGCACCGGCTATTATGCGACGGCCGATCTCGGCGGCGGCAAGGGCCAAAAAAGCAAATGAGGAAATGCTCCGCACCCTCTGGTCTTTAACTCGCGGCTATCGCCTGACGCCGTGGCGCAGCCCCTACCTGCGCTGGCGGATCGAAACCTACGCCGGTCTGCACGCCGAGCGCATCGGCTTCCGCGAATTCTGGCGTTTCGCCTGGCGGGAGCGCCGCGACCTCCTGCGTTACCTGCGCTGGACCGGGCGCATGCGAAAGCGGCAACTGATACCATCGAAAAATGCTTTTCATGGTGATTGAGCGCTTCCGCAATCGCGATCCCAAGCCCGTATACCGCCGCCTGCGCGACCAGGGCCGCCACATGCCCGTGGGGCTCGAGTACATCGATAGCTGGGTGGAACCGTCCTTCGAGCGCTGCTTTCAACTGATGGAGACCGCCGACGCCCGCTTGCTGCAAAAATGGGTGGCATCCTGGTCGGACCTGATGGAATTTGAGATTCTTCCGGTGGTACATTCGAAGAACACCCGCCAGGATGTAGAGGCATTACTCGATAGCGAGTGAGCCCGGAGGACTATATGAATCGACGCCATGTGATTCAATCGGTGCTGACCGGCGCCGCCGCGGCCGTATTTCAGGACAATGTCATGGAACGGATCCGCGCGGCCTCCAGCGCCGTAAAAGGCCGAACTCCCGAAGATATCGCCGCCGACGAGGACTACTGGGCGGAGATCCGTAACGCTTTTTCGGTCGATCGCAATATCATCAATCTCAACAACGGTTATTGCAGTCCCGCTCCGCGCACCGTGCAGGATGCCATGCGCCGCCTGCTGGAATACACCGATATGGGCCCGTACCACACCATGGTGAACGTGCTCTACCGGCAGATAGAAACCGTGAGGCGCCGCATCGCGCAGGCAGCCGGTTGCGACCCCGAAGAGATCGCCATCACGCGCAATTCCAGCGAATCTCTGGAAAACGCCCAATACGGCATCGATCTCAAGCCCGGCGACGAAGTCCTCACCACCAACCAGGACTATCCGCGCATGATCGAGACCTTCAAGCAGCGCCAGCGGCGCGAAGGCATCGTCCTCAAGCTCATTTCCTTTCCCGTACCCACGCTTGGCATGGACGACCTGTACCGCCGCTTCGAGCAGGCCGTGACGCCGCGCACCAAGGTCATCCTGGTGTGCCACATCACCAATCGCAGCGGCCAGATCTTCCCGGTCCGGCGGATCGCGGACATGGCCCACGAGCGCGGCATAACGGTGATCTGCGATGGCGCCCACGCCTTCGGCCAGTTCCCGGTCAATATTCCCGACCTGAATGTGGATTACTACGGCGTAAGTCTGCATAAGTGGACTTATGCTCCCATCGGCACCGGGTTCCTCTACGTTCGCAAGTCGCGGATTGCTTCCACGTGGTCGCTGATGGCGTCGGGCGAGACGCAGAAGAACGATATCCGCAAGTTTGAAGAGATCGGCACCCATCCGGCGGCCAATTTCAATGCCATTAGCGAGGCCTTAATCTTCAATGAAAACATCGGCTTCGACCGGAAGGCGGCGCGCCTGCGCTACCTGCGCGACCGCTGGGCGCACCGGCTGGCGGAGAATCCCAAGTGCCGGATCATGCACAGCTCCGATCCCGCGCAAGGCTGCGGCATCGGATTTCTCGGGTTTCATAACATCGATCCGGCCAGGATTTCCTCTCCGCTACAGAGTAAGTACGCTATCTATACGGTCGTCATGGCGCACGAAGAGTACACCGGGCTGCGCATTACGCCCAATATCTACACGCCCGTACAGGATGTCGATTTCTTCGCGGAAGCGGTCGAGAGGGAATTGAAGTTAGTCTGACTGGTGCTTTTTAGTTGTTCATCCTCTCCAACTGCTTCACCAAAAACGCCATGTCCCCGAACGGATCGCCTCCGTTCCGCGCCCAATACACTCGTCCCTGCTTGTCGATCAGGATGGTGGAATGCAGCTCCATCTCCTCGAAATCGTCGTAGGAGTGGAAACGATGGGCGTTGGTGTAGTGATCATCGGATAGCAGGCGGATGGGCAGATCGCCGAAAGCTTTCAGACCTTCCGAATTGGTCTTCGGCGTGGCGCTGCTGACCGCCAGCACCACCGTATTCAGCCGCTCCCACTCGGCGTTCTTTTCTCCGATCGAGTGCAATTGCCGCATGCAGTGAGGGCATTCGGCGCCCAGATAAAATACCAGGATCACGTTCTTGCCCTTATACTCATCGAGCGTCACGCGCTTGCCATCCGCATCCCGGGCGTCGAGCACGGGCGCGGCATACGGCTCCCATTTCTCGGGGCCAAACTTCTCGAGCGAAGTGCGGAGGTAGTTCCTTTGCCCACCCGGCGAGCTGTCGCGCGGAATGGCCGTCACTCCGGTATTGACGGCGCGTTGGACAATCGCTAGGCCCTTATCGGCATCGGCCGAGACGTACAGCAATCGGGCCATGGCGTCCTGCGCTTTGGCCGTGTCGCCGAGAGCGTTCGCCGCCCGCACCATCCCGCTCAGCGCCCACAAGTCGTTCTTGGTAAGATCGAGCGCCTTGTCGAACGCCTCTTCGGCTAACAGGGGACTCTTAGTGGATAGATACGCTTCGCCGAGGGTGTTATAGAGCGACTCGGGATAGAACGGCGGATCGGCATATTGCCGCTGGAAATCGTACTCTTTCTCGGCCGCTTCGGAGAGGAATTTCAACCCCTCCAGGCTCTTCCCCCGCGCCAGCTCGAGCCGCCCCTTCAAATCGGGCGTTTGAATCTCATACAGACTCCCGGTCGGCCAACCCTTGTCTTTATCGACGTCGGCTTTGAGCGCGGCGTGCGCCAGAATGCTTTTTTCGGCCTTGTCTAAATCGCCCTTGCCAAGCCAGGCGCGTGCCTCGAAGTAATTGCGATTGATCTTATCGAGCAGGATGTCGCGCCACGGGATGTTATTTTCCTTCAGCAGATCGTCCCAGCGCTCGAATTTCACCAGTGCGCGCGCCAGCGAGGCGATGCCGTACGAATGGCTGCTCTGGAAGGATTCGGCATTGGTTTCCGGGTCGAGCGGCGCATCGATCAACTGGCGCGCGCCGAAAATCGCGGCCTTCTCCATTCCCATCTGCTCCTGAATGTAGGAAAGATAATTGCGATTGTGGCCGTAGTTCCAGTTATTGAAGGGGAACGTCATGCGCTGCTGCATGTATTGCTTCTCGCGGCGCGTGGCGGCGTCCATGCTGATTGCGGCTTCATTCCACATCCCCACGATGCTGAAAATGTGCCCGGGCATGTGCAGCGCGTGGCCGATTGCCGGCGCGATATCGCCATAGCGGCGCGCGCTTTCGAGAGCCTGCTCCGGCTCATGGTAATCCCAGTTGTGGATGCGGTAATGATGCGCGCCGGGGTGGTCCGGCTGCTTGGCCAGGATCTCCCGAATCATCAGTTCGGTGCCGTAATAGTCGCTGCCCATGGTGCTGAGCGCCAGCAGGGCGCGCGCTTCCATATCGTCGGGGTAGCGCACGCAGATCGTGGTGAGAATCTTGCGCGCTTTTTCGCCATCGCCGTCCTGGCCGGTGACCGGGTCGGTCATCACCTGCGCCGCCATGGCGTCGATATAGAGCTGTTCGCGGGGGCTCACCTTGTCTTTGCGCTTGAGCGCTTCGCGGATCATGTCGGAGGGCCGGCCGTTGCCGCCGAGGCCGCGAATCTCGCTGGCGCGCGCCAGGCCCCAATATGCCATGGCGTTGTCGGGCTCCAGTTTCAGGCACCAGCGGAAGGCGCGCTCGGCTTCGTAATCCCAGAAGGAGTGGAGGAGCGCATTGCCCTGATCGAACCACTTCTGCACCTCGGGATTTTTAGTGGTGATCGGAAAGTGCGCCACGCCGATCCCTTCGATCACCCAGGGTTTCTCGCGCGGACCGACGTCGAACGCCCCACCGTGCGAAGAATGGCCGAGTTTCCCCAGGATGGAATTATCGGCAGGCTGCGCCGTGAGCGGTGCAACGGCCAGCAGGCCGAGCAGAACAGGTCGAATTGTCAACGGAATCCCCCCTTGGAGGATTATACCTGCGAGCCCGGCTCGCCGGCTGCCTGCGATGCCGCGCGGTCGCCGGTCCAGGCATCGAGCGCGCTGGCGAGATCTTCGAGCTTGATCGGCTTCGAAATGTAGTCGTCCATCCCCGCGGCGAGGCAAGTTTCGCGCGCACCGGTCATAGCCTCGGCGGTCATGGCGATGATCACCGGCCGATGGCCCGAAATCTCCATTTGGCGGATCAGCCGGGTGGCTTCATACCCGTCCATTTCCGGCATCTGGCAGTCCATGAAAATTACGTCGTGCCGTCCGGACTCGTACGCGCCCAGGGCATCGCGGCCGTTGCCGGAAACGTCTGCACCGAGGCCCAGCCGGTCGAGCATGCGCACCGCTACCTTTTGATTGATCAGATTGTCTTCCACTACCAGCACCCGCAGTGGAGCGCCGGCGAACTTTCCCGCCAGCGAGCTGGACGTAGCGGATGGGTGAACCGGCGTCGCGTCGCCCACGGATGGCGCCTGCCGTTTCTTCGCCAAAACCAGCGTGAGCGTGTTCAGAAGATGTGACTGGCGCACCGGCTTGGTGAGGCACGCATCGAAAGGCGTGGCTTCGTGGTGGATTTCCTTCCAGCAGTAGGCCGACGTCAGCATCACGATCGCCACGTTGCCGCATTCGCGATCGGCCCTCACCGCCGCCGCCACCGCCAGTCCGTCCATCTCCGGCATCTGGTAGTCGAGCAGCAGAAACTCGTATGGATCGCCCTCGGCCCGCGCCTTCCGAAGCGTGGCCACGACATCCCGCCCGCAAGCCAGGCTGCCGTTCCGCATTCCCCAGCTGTCGATCTGTTCGTGGAGAATGCGCCGGTTGAGCGCGTTATCGTCCACCACCAGCGCGCGCAAGCCGCGCAGATCGCCCGCCTCCCTTGCCGCGCTCACCGGTTGCGGATCGATGCGCAGCGGAATGGTAAACCAGAAGATCGATCCCTCGCCCAGGCGGCTCTCTACTCCAATGCTGCCGCCCATCAGTTCCACAAGTTGCTTGGAAATCGCCAACCCGAGCCCCGTGCCGGTGTGGCGGCGGGTGGTCGAGCCGTCTACCTGGCTGAATTTCTGAAACAGCAGGTTCAGCTTGCTTTCGGGGATTCCCGGGCCGGTATCCGCCACCGAAATCTTTAATTGCAGGCGGTCTTCGTCCCGCGCCACGCATTCCACCGCGGTCAATACGTGGCCGCTTTCGGTGAATTTCACCGCGTTGCCCACCAGGTTGGTCATGATCTGGCGGATGCGCCCTCCATCGCCGATGAAATGCCTCGCGAGTTCGGGCGGATATTCCAGCACCAGGTCGAGCTTGCGGCCATCGGCTTTGCCTGCCAGCATCTCCTGTACTTCTTCGCCGATCTCACGTAGATCGAACGGGAACGATTCGGTGTGCAGTTTTCCCGCTTCGATCTTGGAGAAATCCAGAATGTCGTTGATGACCGAAAGCAGCGCTTCGCCCGATGTGCGCACCATTTCCGCGCATTCTCGCTGGCTCGGCGTAAGATCGGTTTCGAGCAGAAGGCCGATCATCCCAATCACGCCGTTCATTGGCGTGCGGATCTCGTGACTCATATTGGCCAGAAATTCGCTCTTGGCGCGGTTGGCCGCTTCCGCCTGATCTTTGGCGCCGCGTAATTCCTGCTCGATGAGCTTGCGCTCGGTGATGTCGTGGGAAATCCCGAAGGTTCCCACCACCCGTCCGCTGGCATCGCGCAAAGCTGCTTTGGTGGTAATGACCCACGTCTCGCGCCCGTCCGGCCAGGTCTCTTTTTCTTCTTTGGTCGACGTCGGCATGCGCTCTTCGATCAGCGCCTGTTCATCGGCGAAGGCAGGCTCGGCGTGTTCCCGCGTGAAAAAATCGAAATCGCTCTTGCCGATGAGCTGGCCGGGGTCGTCGAAACCGAAAAGCCGCGCAATCGCGTGATTGCCCCGGGTGAATCGGCCCGCGCGGTCTTTAAAATAGATGTGCTCCGGCAGCGAACTCATCAGCAGGTCGAACAGGTGCTTTTCGTGTAGCAATGCTCCCTGGGTTCGCATCTCCTCCGAGATATCGCGGAAACTCCAGGTCCGGCCGCAGCTCGCGTCCGGAATCGGGTGCGGCTCGGAATGGCACTTGACCGTGCGGCCATCCTTGAGGACAACCACGGTGTCCGTTACCATGTCCGGGTTGCAACTGATCTTCCGCAGCGCAGCCTCGAAGACGTCCGGCGCTTCCAGTTGCGCGAGGATCGTGGATCGCACGCCTCCCCAATCGAGGCGGTTCCGTTCCCCTGCCGGAATCTTCCAGAGCGATTCCAGTTTCTGGTTCGCGGCGCGGATCTCACCGGACGGATCGACCGCCAGGATCGCGTCCGGGAGCGAATCGAGGACCTCCCTCAGTGAGGCTTCTAAAGACACGGTGATTCCAAGGTGCCCCGAAAGTCCTGTAGTGTCAATATCTCACGAGCAGTACCCCGGCTGTTCCGAAAAGTAAACCCGGAATTGCCGTAACTTCTTCGGGCGGGCCAACGAATCACTTAGTGGGACTGCCTCCCGGGGTGGTGCTTTCGGGTCCGGAGTTTACAGCGCCCGTTGCACTCCGGCGATATAGTAGAGGGTAAAGAGGATGCTGATCCAGAATTCAACCAATATTCGTTATTCGGAGGTGACCCCCAAGTCCCTCTATTTCAATCGCCGCAAATTTCTCGCCGCGATTCCCGCGGCTTTTCTGAGTTCCCGCGCTTTCGCCGGCACCAAGCTCCCCAGTCTGGCCAAGAGCCCCCTCAGCACATCCGAACCCCAGAACTCTTACAACGACGTCACCCACTACAACAATTTTTACGAATTCGGCACGAGCAAGGACGATCCCGCCCGGAATGCCCAGAAATTCAAAACCAGCCCGTGGACCCTCTCGGTCGAAGGCGCCGTGGCCAAGCCTCGGAAATACTCCATTGACGATCTGCTGCATCTCGCGTCGCTCGAAGAGCGCATCTACCGCCACCGCTGTGTAGAGGGCTGGTCGATCGTAGTGCCGTGGGCGGGCTATTCTCTGGCGGCCCTGCTGAAGCAGGCGGAACCCACTCCCAAAGCGAAATTCGTCGCTTTCGAAAGCTACTACGATCCAGGCCAGATGCCGCTCGCGAGAAGCTCGGGGCTCGATTTTCCCTACATCGAAGGACTGCGCATGGATGAAGCCATGCACCCGCTCACCATGTTGACTTTCGGCATGTACGGCGAGACGCTCCCGCCGCAGGACGGCGCGCCCGTCCGCCTCACCGTACCCTGGAAGTACGGTTTTAAAAGCGCCAAATCGCTGGTGAAGATCAAGCTCGTGGAAAAGCAGCCGCCCACCACCTGGAATATCGCCAATCCCCAGGAGTACGGCTTCTATTCCAATGTGAATCCTGCCGTCCCCGACCCGCGTTACAGCCAGGCCACCGAACGCCGCCTGGGCGAATTCCGGCGCCGTCCCACGCTGCCCTTCAACGGGTACGCCGACCAGGTCGCCAGCCTGTACAACGGGATGGATCTGAGGAAATACTACTAGCCGATGCTGCGCAGCCGCTGGACCAAGGTGGCGATCTTCCTCGCCTGCCTGATACCATTCTTCCGCCTCGCCTGGCGCTTCTATACCGGCGATCTCACGCCCAACCCCATCGAATTCGTCACCCACTTTACCGGCGATTGGGCCATACGTTTCGTTGTCGTCACACTGGCCATCTCGCCCCTGCGGAAAATGCTTCAACTGCCCGACCTGATTCGTTTCCGCCGCATGTTCGGCCTGTACGCATTCTTCTACGCATCTCTCCATTTCGCCACCTGGTTCGGCCTCGACAAATTCTTCGACATGCACGAAATCCTCGCCGATTTCACCAAGCGCCGCTTCATCATAGCCGGTCTCGTCGCGTACCTCTCGATGGTGCCGCTCGCTATCACCTCCACCAAGGGTTGGATCCGCCGCCTGGGCGGACGCCGCTGGCAGCTTTTGCATCGCCTGGTCTACCTCACTGGCATCGCGGTGGTCATACATTATTATTGGCTGGTGAAATCGGATATCCGCTGGCCGGTTTTTTACGGATCGCTCGTCGCCATCTTGCTCGCGTACCGCACCGCCGCCGCGCTGTGGCTGCGCCGCGTCCCAGTGGTCTCCTGAGATGCTCCAAATCGATCACGTAACCGTGGCCGGCCCCGCGCTCGGCCCTTTGCGCAACGCTCTCGCCGCTGTCGGAATCGAAACTGTCTATGGAGGCGCCCACCACGATGGCGCTACCGAGATGGCGCTGGTCAGCTTCCCCGGCTGCTCTTACCTCGAATTGATCGCCGTTCATCCCGGTGCTGCATTGCGTGCCGTCGCGAACCACCCCTGGTCGCGATTCCTCAACGGCAACGCCGGCCCATGTGCTTGGGCCGCCTCCGCCGGCGATCTCGATTCCGAAGCGCGCCGCCTGCGCGCTGCCGGCATCCCGGTGTCGGGCCCTCTCTCCAACGGGCGCGTCCGCCCCGATGGATCACGGCTCGCCTGGCAGGTCGCCGCTTTGGGCGCAGGTGCACCCGGCAGCTTTTTTCCATTCCTTATCCAGGACGTCACTGCCCGCGAGTTGCGAGCCTTCCCGCACGGCGCTCCCGATAATCGCGATTTTCGCGGCATCTGCCGCGTAGTCCTCGGCGTGCGCGATGTCGACGCCGCTCTCGCCCTGTACCGCCAGGCTTACGGACTCTCTGGCGCGGTCAGGCAATCCGACGCCGCCTTCGGCGCGACACTCGCGATCCCGGATGCCGCGCCGGTGATATTCGCGGAACCGCTCACTTCCGCTTCCTGGCTCGCCGACCGCTTGAACCAATTCGGGGAGTCTCCCTGCGCGATTTTGCTCGAACCCTCCGATCCAAGCCCCTATTCCGCCGCGGACCAAAGCCGGTGGCACAACCTCCGCATCGGCTGGTTCGATCGCGATGTGCTCGGTTGGCGACTCGGCTGGTGTTATTGATCCCGCTGGAATGGAGCGGTCCGGTCCACTAATTGCTACCGCCGTCTGTTAACCCCTAATACCTAACGTCAGTCTAGTAATGCCGAAGTGGGTGCCCTACCATTTCTTTCGGGCCGCAGTGAGGACCTTACTTTCAACGCTTCTTCTAGCGTCTTTGGCCGTCTTTCTGGGAGCCTGTTCCAGCCCCGGCAGGAACGTCGCGGAAAACGCCGCGGCGTGCAGCGCCCTCACGAAAACCCTGGCCGACCAACAGCAAGCCTTCGTGGACCGGGTGCAGTCCATACGCGCTCAGCACCTTCTTCTTCGGGACTACGACCGCCAGATGATCGACGCCATCAACGCGCGCCGCAGCGCTATCCAGGCCACCAAACTCATGGAGCTATCTGTGTCGGACGACGTCGCCGGCTGTTCCGGGAAGCCGCTCGAGGACCTCCGCTATCGCGCCCAGGAGGAAATGCAGAGCCTTCGCTCGTACCTCGGCGATTTCAATCGCGCGCTGAAAAGCGATCCGGCTGGGGTATATATAGATCAGCCCTGAGAGGGACGCGGCCAGTTACGGGCGCCAGGCCAGTCGGTGCCTGAGACGCGGTGCCTGTCTACCACCGACCTCTCGATTCAAGGATCGCTCGGCGGCATCGCCATTCAACGCGTCTATCGAACCCTTTCGAACAACAATTGCCCATTCGGTCCCGGCGACGAACTGGGCTACGACTGGGACCGGAGTGCCACGTCGCCCAACACCGCCCAAGCCATCAATCTGATCCAGTTATGGGCGGCAGGCCACTCGGCGCCTGAGCGCGGCCAGTTATGGGCGTCAGACCAGTCGGTGCCTGAGACGCGGCCAGTTACGGGCGTGAGGCCAGCCGGTGCCTGAGACGCGGCCAGTTCGGGCGCCAAGCCAGTCGGTGCCTCCAGAGGCGCCTGGCCCGGAAAGTGGTAGGCCACCTTGCGGGCGACTTCATAACGCCGTTGCCACGCAACCTTTGCCGGCGGATTGCTGGCTCTCAAGAGAAGCTACGATCTCGAAAGACAGCCTCACCCCAGCAGTTCCAGAAATGCCCGTCCCGCGTGGCTGAGAGCCCTCCGCGTGGGATAAACCAGGCGAATCTTGCGCTCCACGTGGATCTCTTTCACCCGTACCTCGCATAGGACGCCTTGGTCGATTTCCTGCTCCACGCACATCCGCGGCAGAAACGCCACCCCCGCATTGTTCTGCACCATCTTGCGAATGGTCTCCACCGTGGGCATCTCGACGTCCATGCGCAGAGGCACGCGGTGCGACTGAAATTCGCGAATTACCACTTCGCGGTAAGGCGAAAGCACGTTGTGCGCGACGAAAGTCTCCGTTCCGAGCTCGCTGATCGATACCGTTTTGCGGTGGGCCAGGCGATGTTGGGGCGATACCACCAGCGCCAGCGAGTCCGTGTAGATGACCTTCGATTTCAGCCTCTCATCGGCCGGATCGTAGCTGATTACTCCGAGTTCCAGGTTGCCGTCGAGCAGTTCGTTCGGAATCTTGCTCGAAAAGCTCCGCCGCACCTGCACCTTCACCTTGGGATACATCTCGCGGTATTCCTCGATGCGCGGCAGCAGGTACAGAATCGTCGATTCGTTGGCGCCGATTATCAACCGCCCCGCCGAATTGTCGCGCAGTTCGGCCAGTGAATTGTCCAACTCCTGCTGCAAACTCTCGAAACGCCGCGCATATTCCAGCACGGTGCGTCCGGCGTCGGTCAAAATCAAGTCTTTGCCTGACCGGTCGATCAGTTTTTCGCCCAGTTCCTGCTCGAGCCTTTGCAATGCCAGCGATACCGCCGGCTGGGTCCTTAGCAGCTTCTCCGCCGCCCGTGAGAAGCTCTTTTCGGTCGCCACCGTCAGGAAGACATGGAGGGAATAGAGTTCCATGGCGCACATCCATCATAACACCGCTTAATATCAACCTCTAAAATTATAAATTTGCCAAATCTTCTCCTGCTCGCAATAATGGCTTTACCGGTACAACACATGAGCGATCGGGTATACATCTTCGATACCACGCTGCGGGATGGCGAGCAGTCGCCGGGCTGTAGCATGAATGTAGACGAGAAGTTGCAGATGGCACGCAAACTGGTGGAACTCGGGGTGGATATCCTCGAAGCAGGTTTTCCCATCGCGTCGGAAGGCGATTTCGATGCCGTCGATGCCGTCAGCCGGGAGTTTCCGTGGGCCAATGTTGCCGCGCTCGCCCGGTGCTGCACGCTCGATGTTGAGCGCGCCGCGAAATCGCTGGCGCATGCCCGCCGGCCACGCATTCACACGTTCATCGCCACCAGCCCCATTCATCTCAAGTACAAGTTGAAGAAATCTCAGGAACAAGTTCTTGACGAGGCAGTTGCTGCGGTCGAACTAGCCCGCCGGTACGTCGATGACGTGGAGTTTTCGGCCGAAGACGGCGCCCGCACCGAGCCCGAGTACCTGGAGAAGATTTCGAAGGCCGTGGTCGCCGCCGGCGCCCGGACGGTGAACATCCCTGACACCGTCGGCTATTCCACGCCGAAGGAGTATGGCGCCCTCATCGGCCAGATCGCCCGCGCCCTCGGCGATTGCGCCATCGTCAGTGTGCACTGTCATGACGATCTGGGACTTGCGGTCGCCAATTCGTTGGCGGCCATCGAGGCGGGAGCGCGGCAGGTCGAGTGTACGATCAACGGAATCGGCGAGCGAGCCGGCAACTGTTCGCTCGAAGAGATCGTCATGATCCTCAAGACAAGGTCCGATTCGTACCCATACTACACCGGCATTCACACGGAGCACCTTTATTCGGCGAGCGAAACCCTCAGCTCGCTGATCACTTTCGGCCCACAACCCAACAAGGCGATTGTGGGCCGAAACGCCTTTGCGCACGAAGCCGGCATCCACCAGGACGGCTATCTGAAAGAGAAAAGCACGTACGAGATCATCGACCCGCACTCGGTGGGCGTTCCTGAAGGCAGGCTGGTTCTCGGCAAGCACAGCGGCCGGCACGCCATCGGCCAGCGCTGCAAAGAGCTGGGGTACGACCTCACCCGCGAAGAGCTCGACGAGCTGTACCACCGCTTCACCGCGGTGGCCGACCATCGTAAAAAAGGCCTGATGGACGAAGAGATTCTGGCTTTGATTCCGCAAAAGGAACGGGCCATGCGGGTGGCGGCAGACTAACCGCGGGCATGGACCTTCACGTTCTGGTATTACCCGGGGATGGCATCGGCACGGAAGTCACGCGCGAAGCCGTGCGTGTGCTGCGCCACGTCGCTGCCAGGTGGAATCATCGAGTCTCGCTGTCGGAGGGGTTGCTCGGCGGGGCGGCCATCCATTCTACTGGCACGCCGTTTCCGGAGGAGACCGCGAAGCTCGCGGTCGAGGCGGACGCCACGCTGATGGGCGCGGTAGGCCTGCCGGAGTTCGACAACGCCCCGCCGGGCCAGCGTCCCGAAATTGGTTTACTGAAGTTGCGCCAGGCATTGGGAGTTTACGCGAACCTGCGTCCCGTGCGGGCGTACCAATCGCAGCTTGATTCTTCGCCCCTGAAGAATCATCTGGTCGAAGGCACCGATATGATCATCGTCCGCGAACTGACGGGCGGGATCTACTACGGCATTCCGCGCGGCATTACCGGAAGCGGCGCGGACATGCGGGCGGTCAATACCATGACCTACACGCGGGCGGAAATCGAGCGCGTCACCCGCATGGCCTTCCACCTGGCGAAAGCTCGCCGCAAAAAGGTGACGTCGGTCGATAAGTCCAATGTTTTAGAGAATTCACAGCTGTGGCGTAAAGTTGTGGTTGAAGTGGCGAATGAGTTCCCCGAAGTCGCGCTCGATCACCTGTTGGTGGATAATTGCGCCATGCAACTGATTCTCAATCCGCGCCGGTTCGACGTAGTGCTGACGGAAAACATGTTCGGCGATATCTTGAGTGACGAGGGCGCGGTGCTGGCAGGTTCGATCGGCATGTTGCCTTCGGCTTCGGTTGGCGACCGCCGTCCGTCCGGCGCTTGGGTGGGGTTGTACGAACCCGTGCATGGTTCGGCGCCCGATATCGCCGGACAAAACAAAGCCAATCCGCTGGGCGCCATCGGTTCGGTGGCGGCCATGCTGGAGTACAGTTTCAGTTTGAAAGAAGAAGCATCCGCGGTCGAATCGGCCATCGAAGCCGTTCTTGCCTCCGGCCATGTCACCGCGGATCTCAGGCCTTCGCGCGTGCCCGCTACTACTGAACAGGTAGGGGAATCGGTGTGCGCTGCGATCGGTTGAGCGGGGGACCTACCGGCTCCCCCGCTCAGCCATAATATAAAGGAACACCTTCCATGCGGACCATCATCGAAAAACTCTGGGACTCCCACATCGTCCACGAGCAGTCCGGCGCACCCACGCTGCTATTCATCGACCTTCATCTGGTACATGAAGTTACCTCCCCGCAAGCATTCCAGGGATTGAGGGAACGCGGGATCAAGGTCCGCCGCCCCGACCTCACGATCGCTACCGTCGACCACAGTATCCCCACGACGGACCGTTCGCTTCCCATAGTGGATGAGATTGCCGCCAAACAGCTGGCACAACTCGAAACCAACTGCCGCGAGTTCGGCATCCGCCTCCTCGGCATCCATAGCGACCGGCAGGGAATCGTGCATGTCATCGGTCCGGAACTCGGGCTGACCCAGCCCGGCATGACGGTGGTCTGCGGCGATAGCCACACCGCCACCCACGGGGCGTTCGGCGCTCTGGCGTTTGGCATTGGCACCAGCGAAGTCGAGCATGTCCTTGCCAGTCAATGCCTTCTACAGAGAAAGTCGAAAACGTTTGAAGTTCGTGTGGACGGTACGCTCAAGCCGGGAGTCTCGGCCAAGGACATCATTTTGGCTTTGATTGCGAAGATTGGGGTGGGCGGGGGCACGGCCAGCGTGTTCGAATACCGAGGCAGCGCCATCCGTTCGCTCGGCATGGAAGAACGTATGACAGTGTGTAATATGTCGATCGAGGGCGGTGCCCGCGCTGGTTTGGTCGCGCCCGACGACACCACGTTCCAATACCTGGCGACCCGCCCGCACGCGCCCAAAGGCGCCGATTGGGACGCCGCCCTCGTGCGCTGGAAGCAATTCCCCACCGACGAAGGGGCTGCCTACGACCGATCCGTCTCCATCGACGCCGATTCGCTCGAACCGATGATCACTTACGGAACGAACCCAGGCATGGGCATGCCGATCGGCGGGGCGCTCCCGAAGCCCTCCGAAATAGCCGATCCAATGGTTCGGGATTCTGTAACTAAGGCTCTGAAATATATGGGCTTGGAAGCGGGTAAGCCACTCCTTGGCCATCCTGTCGACGTGGTCTTTATCGGGAGCTGCACCAATTCGCGCATTTCCGACCTTCGGACGGCCGCTGGCTTGCTGAAGGGCCGCAAAGTCAGCCCTAAAGTGCGTGTGATGGTCGTGCCGGGCTCGCAGGAAGTGAAGCGGCAAGCGATCGCCGAAGGCCTTCCGGAGATCTTCAAGGAAGCCGGCTGCGATTGGCGCGAACCGGGCTGCTCCATGTGCATCGCCATGAACGGCGATCAGCTCTCGCCTGGCCAGTACAGTGTCTCCACCAGCAATCGCAATTTCGAAGGCCGCCAGGGCCCTGGCGGCCGGACATTTCTCGCCAGCCCGCTCACCGCGGCAGCCAGCGCCATCACCGGCGTGGTGACCGACGTGAGGACATTGTTATGAAGCCATTTACCAACTTCGAAAGCCGCGTGGTGCCGCTGCGGATTAACAATATCGACACCGACCAGATCATTCCGGCGCGTTTCTTAAAGACAACTTCGAAGCAGGGGCTCGACCGGCAGCTTTTCAACGACTGGCGTTACGACGCACATGGCAATCCCCAGCCCGATTTCATTCTCAATCAGCCGCGTGGACAGAATGCGCAGGTGCTGCTCGCCGGCGACAATTTCGGCTGCGGCAGCTCACGCGAACACGCGCCGTGGGCACTGACGCAATTCGGATTTCGCGCCGTGATCAGCACCTCGTTCGCCGACATATTCAAGCAGAATTCATTGAAGAACTCGCTTTTGCCGATCGTCGTACCGCCCGATGTGCACGCCGAATTGTTCGCCGCGCTCGATGCTGCCCCGGATGCCACCGTCAGAATCGATCTTGCGGCCCAAACTCTCGCTTTGCCCGGCGGCCGGGAAGTAAAGTTTCCCGTGGACAGCTTCGCGCGCCACTGCCTGCTCGAGGGCGTGGATGAGCTTGGCTACATTTTGAGCCACGAGGGCGAAATCGCTGCATTCGAAGCCAAACGAGTGGGCTCGGTCAATACGGCCGGCTAACTATTTGCTCCTGAATTCAGCGGCGTACTGCTGATCGTGTCCCATAATATGGTTGGCGAGCCAGTTCTTCAGGAACTGCATCACTTCCATGGTCAGCGCCAGGCCGCCATTTTTGTATTTCTCGCGCAGCTCGATGACCTGGCTGGTTAGTCTTTTGTGCTCGGCATGATGGCCGGCGAGTTTGGAATATCCCCGCACTTTTAGCATGTTCTCTTCGTAGCTGAAGTGCTGCTCGGTGTAGCGGATCAGTTCATCCAGAATCTTGCCCACCGCGAGCTTTCCTTGCCCGCTGCTCATGGCGGCATGCAAATCGTTAATCAGGCGGATCAATCCCTGGTGCTGGGCATCGATCTGGGGTATTCCCACGCTGTACTTCTCCAGCCATGGAAAGATAACTTGTGTTGTGGTCGTAGCGGCCATGCCCTTTTAATCGGCAGGCGGACGGCAGCGCTTTAGCGCTCCCAATCGAGTAGCGCACGTTTTCGTTCTTCGCCCCAGCGGTATCCTCCCGATTCGCCCGTTCTTCGGACCACGCGATGACAGGGAATCACTATAGCCGCGCGATTCGCCGGCGCATGCCCGCGCTACCGCGCGGACGGCAGTGCTTTACCGCTCCCGATCGAGTAGCGCACGTTTTCGTTCTTCGCCCCAGCGGTATCCTCCCGATTCGCCCGTCTTTCGGACCACGCGATGACAGGGAATCACTACCGCTACGCGATTCGCGGCGCATGCCCGCGCTACCGCGCGGACGGCGGTGGGCTGGCCAATTCCTTGCGCCACCTCAGCATAGGATCGGACCGTGCCGGAAGGAATCGACCGCAAATAATCCCACACACGCATCTGGAAGGCCGTGGCCTGGATGTCCAAGGGGAGGTTGGTAGCGGGCGGCGTGCCGGCAAGATAGGCGGAAAGCGCGTCCATCCACTGGCGGAATTCCGCGGTTGGTGGTTCGACAGCCGATTCGAGCCTGGCAGCGGGATACTCGCGCCGCAATTGGTCGAGAAGCTGCTCCCGCGATTCGCCGAATTGCAGGAAACAGACGCCGCGCCCGGTGGCGCCCATCATGGCTGGTCCGAGCGGCGATTGGATCACGGCGTACTTGATGGTCACTCCGCCACCTCCCCTGCGATATTGCTTTGGAGTCATGCCCAGGCGCGAATTGGCGCGCTCGTAAACGCGGCTCGAAGAGCCGAAGCCAGCCTGATATACCGCGGTGGTGACATCCTTGGCCTGGCGTAATTCTTTTTTCAGCTTGCCCACGCGGTGCGCCTCCAGATACTGCTTCGGGGTAACCCCCAAGGCGGCTTTGAAGGTTCGCTGGAGATGAAAACGGCTTACTCCGGCGCGCGCCGCAAGAGTGGTGAGGCTGGGACGTTCGTCGCAATGCTCCTCCAGATAGCGGCAAAGGGCGGCGATCGGTTGGGCGGGGTCGCATAGCGGCCGGCAGCGCACGCAGGGGCGCAATCCGGCCTTTTCGGCCTCGGCGGGGGCTTGGAAGAAGCGAATGTTCTTCCGTAGGGGATGGCGTGCGGGACAGGACGGGCGGCAATAAACGCCGGTAGTGACGACGCCGAAGAAGAACCGGCCGTCGAAGCTGCCATCGCGCGCCATCACGGCATTCCAGCATTGATTTTCGGAGAGCATGTTTACAGCTTGCGCCTGCTTTCATTTTCCTACCATCCGCGTGTTGCGGCCGAATTCCCCTTCGGTTCACCCCCCGCGCGAACCGGCTTACCCTCGGGTGGGGGTACGCCGAGGGTGCCCGCATCGTTTTCGTTGAGATCACGAGAGATATCGGTTATTTTCATTTCGTGATGTACCCAAGCTCACCAACTCAGAGAGCCAGGGGAAGGGAGCCAAAATGATCAAGCTATATCGTGATGCCCAACGCCCGAACAACTGGGTAGCTTATGTTCCAAACGTCGGCTGGTATGCCTTTCCGGCCGTCGAGAATGGCTGGGAGCAGCGTGCTCCGGCCCGCGGTCTCGATCCGTTGTGCCTGCGCGAGGTCCCGGTGCAGAAGGGATTCGGAGCCGGCGTGCCGCAACCCGAACTGCTGAAAGTCGCGTAAGCCTCCCTCCCGCGACCGCGAGAGAGCGGCGCCATTCGCGCCATTCCTACCAAAGGCACCGCTCCTTCGCAGTCGCGGCTCACTCACAACCGATCCCTCGAAAACTTGCGACAATGGCCTTTCAGCCATGAATCGCAGAACTTTTTGCGCACTGTTGCCCGCCGCCGGCGCTGTGCTGCCCGTTCTCTCTAACGGAGAGCCACCGCTCCGGGAGCGCTCTCTTTTCGATAGCGATTGGCGATTCCTCCTCGGCGACCCCGCCGGCGCGGAATCTCCGGACTTCGATGCCTCGAGTTGGCGGACCCTCGACCTGCCGCACGATTGGAGCATCGAAGGCAAAATGGATCCAAACAGCCCCGTGGATGGCGGCGGCGGTTATGTTCCGGTCGGCGTAGGGTGGTACCGAAGGATGTTTGCCATGCCCACTTCCTGGAGCGGCAGGCGCGTGAGCGTGGAGTTCGAGGGAATCTACATGAACGCGACCGTATACATAAACGGTCACGACCTGGGGATGCATCCCTACGGGTACACCACCTTCTTTCACGATCTGACGCCACATCTCAAGCCCGGCAACAACGTCCTGGCCATCCGCGTGGATCAGTCCAAACAGCGGAACAGCCGGTGGTATTCGGGATCGGGGATTTATCGTCACGTCTGGCTGCATGTTACCGGACCGGTGCGCGTGGCGCCCTGGGGCGTCTCGGTCACGACTCCGGAAGTGAGCCCGGACAAGGCGAAAGTTTCGGTCAAGACCCGGGTCGCGAACGAATCCAACACCAAATCGAATTTCACGCTTCACACCATGGTTTTCGGCCACTCCGGCGTTACCGCCGGGCAGACGATCAGCAGCGCCGAGGTGGAGGCGGGCGGTTCGGTGGAGGTAAACCAGGAAATCGCGGTCGATAAGCCGCTGCTGTGGGCTCCGGAATCGCCGGCGCTTTACCGTGCCGTAACTCGCGTGATCGAGAACGGCAAGCCGGTGGACGAGGTTTCCACTCCCTTCGGCATTCGATCGGTGGAATGGTCGGCTGAGAGAGGCTTTCAGCTGAACGGCAAGCCGGTGAAAATGAATGGCGGCTGCGTTCACCACGATAATGGTCCGCTGGGCGCGTGCGCGTTCGATCGCGCCGAGGAGCGCCGCGTAGAGCTTCTGAAAGAGGCCGGTTTCAACGCCATCCGGACATCGCACAATCCCCCATCTCCGGCGTTCCTCGACGCCTGCGACCGGCTCGGGATGCTGGTGATGGACGAAGCGTTCGACTGCTGGTCGAAAGGCAAGAATCCCCAGGACTACAACGTAGTTTTCAAAGATTGGTGGCAGCGCGACCTCGACGCCATGGTGCTGCGCGACCGCAATCATCCTTCGGTGGTGATGTGGAGTATCGGTAATGAGATTCCGGAACGCGGAGAGCCGCTGGGAGCGCAGGAAGCCAGGATGCTCGCCGATTATCTGCGCGGGCTCGACCGGACGCGGCCGATTACTTCGGCGCTGAACTTCGTTCCCAAGTGGACCGAAACCGACGCATTCTATGCCGCGCTCGACATCGGAGGCTACAACTATAATTTGGGCAACCACGCGGCCGACCATAAACGCGTCCCGTCGCGAATCATGGCCTGCACGGAGTCCTTCCCCAAAGTCAGCTTCGACGATTGGGCCATGGTGACGGACTTTCCGTATATCGTGGGAAGCTTCGTCTGGACCGCCATCGATTATCTCGGCGAATCGGGGCTCGGGCGGTGGTATTTCCGCGATGTGAACGACCACAGCCGGGAGAGCTACGGAGCGCCTTATCCCTGCCACGGGTCGGACTGCGGCGATCTCGATATTTGTGGCGCGCGCAAAGCCATCGCGCATTATCGCAACATTTTGTGGGATCGCGGCGAGAAGCTCTTTCTCGGCGTCCGGCAACCGGCGCCGGAAGGGAAAGAAGTGTATGTTACGCGCTGGGGTTCCTACCCGGTATATGAAAGCTGGACGTGGCCCGGCATGGAGGGCAAGCCGCTCGAAGTGGAAGTTTATTCCCGGAGCGGGCAGGTGCGCCTGTACCTGGGCGACAAACTCATCGGCGAGAAGCCGACCACCCGCAGTGAGAAATTCACGGCGGATTTCACCGTGCCATACGCCGCGGGAGTACTGAAAGCGCAAGCTGTCGAGGGCGGAAAGGTGGTGGCGGAATCGGTCTTGCGGACAGTCGGCGAGCCCGCGCAAATCCGGCTGACACCGGACCGGACCAGGCTGAGAGCGGATGGCCAGGACCTTTCTTTTATCACGGTGGAAGTGCTGGACGCCGGCGGCCAACCGCATCCCAACGCGGATCATGAAGTGACCTTCAAACTCGAAGGTCCTGGAGTGATTGGCGCCGTCGGCAACGGCGACCTGACCAGCCAGGAAATGTACCAGGGCTCGCGCCGCAAACTGTTTCTCGGAAAAGCCCTGGCCGTAGTGCGAACTTCCCGCACAGCGGGCCGCATCACATTGACTGCGAGCGCGACCAGTCTGCGCAGCGCGTCTGTCAACCTGACAGCCAACCGCTGACCTTGCGTTGCAAGGCGGCTTGGTAGATAATTTTTGGCGCAACAAATTCGCTCTTGCGTAGGAGATGCGGATGATTTCCACGAGTCGCAGGTCTCTTCTGACGGGTATCCTGAGCTTGCCCGTGCTGGCGCGTGCTGTGCAGGAGAACAGCAGTCCCTATCGCCGCCCCAAGCTCAAAATCACAGAGGTGCGGACGGCGGAAGTTCGCGTGCATGGCTACCAGGTACATGTCCGGGTATATACCGATCAGGGAATTGTGGGAAGCGGCGAGGCGACCGACGCCGCGCAGGGCAGCGTTCCCTTGATCAACTCTTTTGCGCGGCTGCTGATCGGTCAAGACCCACTGAATATCGAAGCGGCGTTCGAGCGTATCCGCACCTCGGGCGTATTTGCCGGAGCACAAGGCGGCCAGTATGTCACGGCGCTCACCGGTGTGGAGATCGCGCTTTGGGACATCGCGGGCAAGGCGCTGGGCTTGCCGGTCTATCAACTGCTCGGCGGCAAGGTGCGCGAACGGGTGCGCATCTATTGCGATTCGGGCGCGCGCGAAATGATTCCCGGCGACGAACGCTCGAAAGCCCGGATCAACCAGATTCAGGAGATGGGATTTACGGCGGCGAAGATCGATATTGACGACGCTCTCGATCCTTCGCGATTCGACCGGGTCAACTGGACCGCGAACAATAACGAAATTGATCACATGATCGGCAAGATCGCGTTCACGCGCGGACTCTATCCGAAGAACTTCGACCTGGCGGTGGACATGCACGCACGCTACGACGCGACCACCGGGAAGCGGGTAGCGAAGGAAGTCGAACCGTTCAAGCTGATGTGGCTGGAAGAGCCCGTGCCGGCGGAAAACATCGATGCCATGCGCGACATTCGCGCCTCTACCAGCACGCCGATTTGCTGCGGCGAGAACATCTATAT
Source organism: Bryobacteraceae bacterium (assembly GCA_035509055.1). Lineage (GTDB taxonomy): Bacteria > Acidobacteriota > Terriglobia > Bryobacterales > Bryobacteraceae > PALSA-129. The sequence continues at coordinate 82,638 of DATJMA010000062.1, forward strand.
GCGATGGGGATTCCGCGAGATCCTCGAGAAACGCGCGGCGGATATCATCATGCCCGACTTCCAGAAAACCGGCGGCCTGCTGGAAGCGCGCAAAATCGCGGATATGGCGCACGCCTACTACGTTCCGGTGGCGCCGCACGCGGTGACTTCGCCGGTGGGGATGATGGCGACGGCCCACGTCTGCGCGGTGATCCCGAATTTCCTGGTGCAGGAATGGCATTGGATCGATTCGCCGGATTTGTGGCGCAACTGGGTGAAGGAAGGCGAGATCATCCAGAAGGGATTTATCACGCCCCCGGAGCGCCCGGGCCTCGGTGTGGAGATGAACGACGACGCGGCGCGTAAGGCACAGGTGCCCGGTACGCCATGGTTCGAACCGGTGAAAAGGGGTTGACGTCCGCGCCGGCGCTCCGGACTGCCCGCTATACTGAATTACCGTGGCCATCAGGGGACTCGCCGGGATCGCGCTTTTTCTCGCTGCCGCCACGGCTTCGGCCACCCAGCTTCCGGTCCACATTTATACCGCCGCGGACGGTCTTGCCCGCAATGCCACTTATTGCATTTTTGCCGATTCGAAGGGATTCCTGTGGCTTTGCACGGCGGAAGGGATCTCCCGCTTCGATGGCTATAGCTTCGTCAATTACGGCGTGGCGGAGGGCCTTCCCAGCCGTTCGGTGAACGCTTTTCTCGAGACCAGCGGAGGTGTCTATCTGGCCGCCACCGACAATGGCATCGCGCGCCTCGATCCCGCCGCGCCTCCCCGGTCGGCCCATCAATTCCGCTCGCTCGGCATAACCGGACCGGTCTACGCCCTGCTCGAGGATCGCGCGGGAACGGTTTGGGCGGGCGCTACCGGCGGTCTCTACCGCATCCGCGGCCAGACAGTGGACCGCGCCGGTCTCCCGACGCCCGCCGGCGACATCGTCAGGTCCCTGGCCGCCGACGCCCACGACAATCTCTGGGCGGGCACTTCACACGGCATCTGCCGCCTCGCTGCCAACGGAACATCGGAATGTTTCGGCGCCGCCCGCGGTCTGCCCGGCGTGGTCGTGAACGCCGTCCTGGTAACGCGCGAAGGCAAGCTTTGGGCCGGTACGCTCGATGGGCTCTGGCGCATCGCCATCGATTCGACCGCTCCGCGCGCGGAATGCATCTTGGGTAACGCGGCAGGACTGCCTACCCCGCGGATCCACTCCCTTTTCCAGGACTCCGGCGGCACATTGTGGGTGGGAACCGCGCATTCCCTCAGTCAACTCTCCGGCGGCCGCTTTGTGAACTATTCGCAGGAAGAAGGGCTTTCCGGACGCGCCGTCCTGGCGATCGGCCAGGATCGCCAGGGGAACCTCTGGGCGGGAGTCGACCACGGCCTGGCGCGCATCGTCCGTAACGGTTTCACCACCTTCACCGCGCGCGAAGGCATGGCAAATCGCTCCATCACCGGCCTTTTCGAAATCGACGGCTCGCTTTACGCGGTCTCCAACGAAGGCTCCGCCATTCTGCTCCACCGCTTCTCCGCCGGCGCGTTCACTTCGGTGCGGCCGCGGTACCCCCCGTCAATCCATTATTTCGGCTGGGCATCGAATCAGAGTGCGCTGGTCGACCGCAACGGCGAGTGGTGGATCGCCACCGGCGAAGGATTGTGCCGCTTTCCGCGTGTGAATTTCGAGCAGCTGGCCCAGACCCGGCCCCGAGCCGTCTACACCACCCGCGACGGACTTCCATCCAACGACATTTTCCGCCTCTATCAGGATTTGCGGGGCGATATCTGGATTACGACCATCGGAAATGGCGGAGGCCCCAGCCGCTGGGAGCCGTCCACCGGCCGGCTGCATCACTACACACAAGATGAGATTCCCGGGTACGCCTCGGCCTACGCGGAAGATCGCGCCGGTAACCTCTGGATTGGCGTCAGCAACGATGCCAGCTCCATGCGCCCCAACTGCCTGGTGCGATACCGCGAGGGGCGCTTCGAACGCTTCACTTCCGCCGATGGCGTTCCCCCGGGTTGGATTTCGGCACTCTTTGTGGATGGCTCCGGCAGCCTGTGGGTGGCTTCCTCCGATGGTGGGGCAGGCCATGCGGCCGATCCTGGCTCGGCTCATCCCCGCTTCACCAGTTTCACCACAGCCGGGGGGCTCTCCAGCGTTACCGCCCTTCGCATCGGCCAGGATCAGGCCGGCCGGATCTATATCGGAACCGCCCGTGCGCTGGATCGTCTCGATCCGGCCAGCGGTCTCTGGAAACACTATTCCACCGCGGATGGCTTGGCCGGCGGCTCCGTGTCGGCGATCCTCCGGGATGGTCAGGGAACCATGTGGTTCGGCACCACCATGGGGATCTCGCGCATGACGCCGGAGACGGAGTCGCCACGCGCGACGCCGCCCGTCTACATCACCGCGCTGGAGATCAACGGCGAACCGCGTGCGGTAACCGATCCCGGCGCGCGCCGTATCGCGGGCATGCAGCTAACGCCCAGCCAGCGCCATGTTCATATCGAATACGTCGCGGTCGGCGAGGCGGTCGAGTATCAATATCAACTTGTAGAAACCGACCGCGGCTGGAGTCCGCCCTCGGAGCAGCGATCGGTCGACTACGCCGGTCTGCCGCCCGGCAATTACCATTTTCTGGTGCGCGCCGCCGCCCCGCCGGGTAGCTCCAATCCCATTCCGGCGGAGGTGATGTTTCACATTGCGACCCCGCTTTGGGGGCGGTCCTGGTTCCTCACCTTGCTGGCCGCCGGGATTGCGGGGGCCATGTTTGGCGGGCATCGCTACCACCTGGCGCGCCGGTTGGAACTGGAGAGGGTGCGATTGCGCATCGCCGCCGATCTGCACGACGATCTTGGCGCCAGCCTCACCCGCGTGGCGATCCTCAGCGAAATCGCCCACCGGCAGGCCGGGCTTCCGCAAGCCGAACCCGGCCGCCACCTCACCGAAATCGCCGAAACCGCCCGCGGACTGGTGGACGGTCTGAGCGATATCGTCTGGTCCATCGACCCCCGCCGCGACGACATGCGAAACCTGGTTCGGCGCCTGCGCCAGCTGGCCGGGGAAACTCTCGAACCTCTGGGCGTGGAGTGGAGGCTTGACGCCGCCGCCGGAATCGAGCACCTGGCCTTCTCGCCCGACCAGCGCCGGAATCTCTTCCTCATCGTCAAGGAAGCCGTGCATAATGCCGCCCGTCACTCGGGATGCCGCCGCCTGGCTGTCCAAATCGAAGTGCGCCAGGGGCGATGCCTGGTTACCGTCTCCGACGACGGCCGCGGTTTCCCGGATGGCGATGCGGAATCGGGCAACGGCCTCGCCAACATGCGCGCTCGCGCTGCGGCGCTCGGCGGGAGTATCGCCGCCGGGACGGCTCCGGGAGGCGGGGCCGAAATCGTCTTGAGCTTTCCGCTCAGCCGGCCGCATAAATATGCTCTACCATTCGGACTTCGAAATGGGGGTTAATAGGGTACCCGTGTCTGCCAGCGGCCCCATCCGCGTCGCCATTGTGGAAGACGACCGCACTACGCGCCAGGGCCTCGCCTTGCTTATCGAGGGCACGCCCGGCTACCAGTGCATTGGCCAATACCGCGCCGTGGAAGACGCCATGCGGATCGCGCCCGCGCATCCGGATGTCATCCTGCTCGATATCAATCTGCCCCGAATGCAAGGCACGGAGGGAGTGAAATTGCTGCGCGAGCGTTATCCGCGGGTCCAGGTGGTGATGCTCACGGTTTTCGATGCGCAGGACCAGGTCTTCGAATCCATCTGCAACGGCGCTTGCGGATATCTGCTCAAAAAGACTCCGCCCGCGCGCCTGCTGGAGGCCATCGCGGAGGCCCACGAGGGTGGAGCGCCCATGACGCCGGAGATCGCGCGCCAGGTGGTGACGCTTTTTCAGAAAGCCCCGCCCCAGCGCCAGGATGAGGACCACGGATTGTCGCAGCGGGACCTGAGCGTGCTCAACCTGCTGGCGGAAGGCTACAGCTATACCGCGCTCTCCGGGCAACTCGGCATCACCATCAACACTGTCCGCAATCACATCCGCGGCATATACGAAAAGCTGCACGTCCATTCGCGCTCGGAAGCCGTTTCCAAGGCCATCCGTAAGCGCATTATTTAGGACGTTGTGGCTCGTGCAATCCTGCCGTCTGCCCCACATCCGGGGCGCATGTTCATGCTCTTTGCGCCGGATGAGGGTGCGGCTAATCTCGATTGGTGCCGCTGAGCCGTGTCGCGTTATTGTGCCTCGCGCTGATCTACGCCCATGCAACCACCACCTCGCCTTGCAACGTCACGGGAGGCAACACCATCGGCGTTGCCGACGTTCAACTGGAAATCGACGAGGCGCTGGGACTCGCGCCGGCCAACAACGATTTGAACCAGGACCAACTGGTGAGTGTTGCCGATGTCCAGATGGTCCTTAATGCGGCACTGAATTTGGGCTGCGGGATGACAAGCGGCGGCCCCACCATTACGGATTTCAACCCCAAGACCGGCCCCTACGGCACGATCGTGAATGCCACAGGGGCAAACCTCGACTCGGCGACGCAGGTCGCCATGGCGCAACTGGGCGGCGGGTCGGTCACCTTGCTGCCGCTGACCGTCTCGGCGACGGCCGTTTCGTTCATCGTTCCCGCCGGCGCCGCGGCGGGCAGCATCAGCATCGTTACGCCCGGGGGAACGGCCGTTTCCGCGGCCTCGTTCAAGGTAACGCCCACCACCGGGTTCACTCTCACCGCGACTCCATCATCCACCAGTTTGATTCAGGGGCAGAGCGTTTCGTTCGCGGTCTCGCTTACCACTGCCAACGGATTCAATCAGCTCGCCCAGCTTTCCGTCACCGGACTGCCGGCGGGGATCACAGCGTCCTTTCAGCCGGCGGGAATCACGGCTGGACAGACCGCGGTTCTGACACTCACCGCGCCGCTCAAACAGGCGCTCGGGACATTCAACATCTCGATTTCCGCGGCGGCTGACGTGGACGGAATGACGGTGACCGGGAGCGGCAGCGCGTCGATTGCCGTGACGGCTCCCACCACTACCCTGATGGGCCGCACGGTAGTTGCAGATACCCTCGAGACACCACTGGCCGGGGTCACGATAGGCACGCTCGGGCTGGACGGCAATGGAAACAGCACCGGTTGCAAGGGTTTCTCGGCCGCTTCGGACGCCGCCGGAAATTTCGCCCTGACGAATCTTCCGCCAGCCTGCACCGGGCCGCAACTCATCAGCTTTAACGGGAATACGGCGACCGCTCCTCCCGGCCAGTACGCCGGCGTCAACCTGGTTTTCACCCTGGTTGCCGGACAGGTGACGGCCTCATCGGTGCTGGTTCACCTGCCGCGGATCGATAACGTGGAGACCTTCGACGTGGTGCAGAACGCAACTTCCGTCCAAACCCACGCTTTCGCCAGCATTCCAGGCCTCGCCGTCACGGTGTACGCCGGAACCACGTTCACCATGCCCGACGGCACGCAGCCGAACCCGTTCCCGCTGGCCGCGGTACAGGTTGCGGTGGACCGTTTGCCCGACAACAAGCCCAACGTCCCGACGATGATCCGCGCCTTTATCGTGGCTTTCCAGCCGGCCAACGCTACTACCAATCAGCCCGTGGCGGTGTATTTTCCGAACACCCTGAACACGCCTCCCGGCACCGACATGGCGTTGATGACGCTCGATCCGACGCACGGCCAGATGGTGCCGTACGGGACCGGAGCGGTATCGGCCGACGGAACGCAAATCATCCCCGACCCCGACCCGGCACATCCCGGCCATCTGTACGGGCTGGTTCACTTCGATTGGCATGGCCCCATGCCGCCGCCGGACCCCGGGCCCGACCCCCCGGGGGATCCTTGCGGTCCCGCTGACGGCGACCCCGTCGACCTTGCCACCGGCCTGGAAGTGATCAATGCCCTGGATATCGGCATCAGTGGTTATCGCCAGCCTATACAGGTGGTGCGAACGTACCGGACGCTGTCGTCGAATCCAGGACCGTTCGGCATCGGTACCGGCATCAATTACGGGTACGAATTGGGGACGGTGAATTTTCTGCACGGTCAGGGGATGCTTACGCTGGTTGCGCCCAATGGCGCGCAGTATCCTTTCGCCCTTCAGCCGGACGGAACGTTTACTAATTCCACGATCCCGTTTCTGCGAGGCATGGTGATTTCCAACCCCTCTTCGTTCGTCTATCGTCTCACCGGGAAAAACGGGACCAGCCTTCTGTTTCAATCGCCTTCAGGCGCTGCGCTGATCGCCTATTTGGACTCCATCACCGATACCAACGGAAACGTGGTCACTGTGGCTCATGGAAACACATCCTCACCCGGCCAGATCACCCAGATTGTCGATCCGTTCGGGCGGGCGCTGAACTTTACCTACGACAGCTCCAGCCGCATCACCGAAATCACCGATCCGATCGGCCGCAGTGTGAAATATGGGTACAACTCTCAAGGCACACTGGCCACTGTGACCGACCCCGACGGCGGCGTCACTACTTATAACTACGACGCCCAGAATCGCCTGACTCAGTTGATCGATGCGCGTGGAGTTACCGTCGAACAAAACACTTACGACGCGAATGGCCGGGTGATCCAACAAACCCATGCCGATGGGGGAGTCACCGGTTTTTCGTACGCGCTGCTGAATCCCCTGGCACCGACCTCCCCGGTGATGACCACTTCGATGACCGACCCGCTCGGCCGGACGTCCACCTATCGCTTCAATCCTTCCGGCTTCGTTCTCAGCGTGACCGATGCCAGCGGACAGGTTCGTGTCTTTACGCGCGATCCCAACAATCATCTGCTCGGCTTGAGCGGCCCCGGCAGGGGCATCGGCTGCGGCGATCCCCGCCGCGGCGATCTGAGCTTCAGCTACGATTCCAACGGGAACCTGCTCTCCTGGAGCGATGCCCTGGGAAACACCGTCCGATACACCAACACCACCAATCTCAATGTGTACACATCGGCCGCCGATCCGCTCGGCAACGTCACGCGAATGACTTATGACAGCGCCGGGAACATGCTCACTCGTACCGATGCGAACGGCCATGTGACTTCCTACACTTACAGCAATCAAGGGCAGATCACCGCCTGGACCGACGCGCTCGGCAATCGCAGCACGGTGACTTACGATGCGCTTGGAAATCCCTCTGCCATTGTCAATCCGCTGGGGAATCCGGTGTCGGCCGGATTCGATCCGATTTCCCGCACTACGCTGACCCAGGACAGCTTGGGCAATCAGACCCGGCTGGTTTACGACAATCTCGGCAGGATTGTAACCCAGACCAACTCCCAAAACCAGACCGTAAAGCTCACTTACGATGCGGTGAGTAATCTTCTCTCCATCACCGACCAGCGCGGCAACGCGACGACCTTTACCTATGACGCGATGAACCGGGTCGCTACGCGAACTTCACCGCTGGGAAAGACCGAGACTTATTCCTACGATCTCGCCGGCAATCTGATTAAGCTGGTCGATGGGCGGGGCCAGACCAGCACTTTCACCTACGATGCATTGAACCGGCGCATCGGCCAGCAATACGAGGATGGTTCAGTCAGTTTTGCCTACGACGCCTATGGACGGCTGACGCACGTCGTCGACTCGGTGAGCGGCACGTTCGACTATCAGCACGATGCAGCCGGCCACTTGATCGCCGCGGCCACTCCGGTCGGCGTGGTGGAATATGCCTACGATGCCGACAGCCGGGTTACCTCGCGACAGGTCGCCGGCCAGCCGGCGGCAGCTTATTCGTACGATGCCGCGGGTAATCTGCTCAGCGCCACATTGGGCTCGGCGAGTGTCGCGATGGCCTATGATGCCAGGAACGAAATCACCGGCATCAAACGGCCGAATAGTTCCACTCAGTACACTTATGATGCTGCCGGATCGATCCTGTCCATCGTCCATTCCGGCGCGGCGGGCGTTCTCAGCAGCCAGAGCTATACATACGATGCCAACGGAAACCGGCTATCTACCGTCGGCAATGTATCTCCGGCACTGGTGACGCAGCCGCTGACCGGCCAGTACGACGCCGATAATGAGTTGACCCGGTCCGGTTCCGCCGCTCTGACCTACGATGGCAATGGCAACCTGCTTACGTCGACCGATTCGACCGGCACCACCACTTATACCTGGGATGCGCGCAATCGGTTGCAATCGATTCAGGCTCCGAACAGCCAGAAAACAACGTTTCTTTACGATTACGCGCGCAACCTGATCTCACAGACGGATTCCGGTCCGGTCTTGAACCAGACCCAGACTTTTGTCCTCGATGACTTGCTGAACGTTGCCTATATTGGCCGAAGCAACGGCGACAGCCTTTCCGTGCTCTCCGGCAGGGCCATCGATCAGCACCTGGCCGTCGTCCATGCGAGCGGGCAGGTGGAATTCGGGCTCTCCGATGCAGTCAACAGCACGCTGTCGACCGTGGATCAAAACGGTGCGCTGGTGTCGTCCTTTTCGTACGATCCATTCGGGCAGACCGCGACCACCAGCAGCTACCCGTTCCAGTTCACTGGCCGCGTGCAGGCCGGTCCGAACGTACTCTATTATCGAAGCCGCTTTTACAGCACCGCGCAGGCGCGCTATCTCCAGGAGGATAGGATGGCATTCCCCAGCCTGGTGGCGGCGCTGAGCGGAGGGTCATTTGGGGCCAGCGGGGCGGAGGCGAATGCCTACTCGTACGTCAACAATAATCCCGTCAACCTGACCGACCCCAGAGGTAACAAGGGAGGAATACTTCGGAGTTGGGCCGCCGCCTTGATCATGAAGGCTTTCAAAGGGGTAACTGTTCCTGGCTCGGACCCTAGCGCACTGCCGAAGCCAGTCTATTCGACGCACCTCGGTGGAGCTCCCAAAAGCGGTTCGCCGGGTGGAGCGGGTGGCGGAGGTGGCGCAGGCAGCGGTGGAACCGGTGCAGGCGACGGCGGAGATGGAGGCGACGGTGGAGACGGAGGCGACGGTGGAGATGGAGGCGACGGCGGAGATGGGGGTGGCGGCGCTGGGACGGGTGGAGGCGGTGGAGGAGGTGCCGGTGGAGGCGGGGGAGGTGGAGCCGGTGGAGGCGGAGGAGGTGGAAACGGCGGAGGTGGCGGCGCTGGAACCGGCCCGGGTGGAGGAGGTATCCCCGGCGGAGGTGGAGGAGGCGGTGCCGGCTCGAACCCGCCCATCATGCCGCCTCCGAACGTGGATTGCATTCATTGATTTTGACGCCTGCCAGATTCCTGGCCGATGTACATCGCGTCCTAAGAAGATGTCGAAATCCGTTTTTCGATCCGTTTTGCTCACGATGGTGTTCGCGGGATTTTCTCTCGCGCAGACCCCGGGAACCGTGCGCTATTTCTACGACAGCCTGGGCCAACTGACCACCGCGATCGATGCGCAAGGAAATCAGCTTAGTTATACCTACGATGCGACCGGGAACATTACGGCAATTGCCAGATCGAGCTTGCCCCCGAGTTCACTGGCCGTCTTCAGCGTGAACCCCGGCGTCGTGCCGGCCGGATCCACCATCACCATTCTGGGTCAGGGCTTCAGCTCCACCGCCTCGGCCAATCTCGTCACCATCGGAGGTGTGACGGCCACGGTGGTATCTGCCACCCCGACATCGCTCACCGTCACGGTGCCTGCCAATGCCGTCAGCGGAGCAGTCGGGGTCACCGTCGGTAGCGCGACGGCCTCGTGGTCCGGCAGCGAGACGGTCGCCACACTCCCGGTGGTCGCCTCGATCGCGCCTGTGGGCGCGCTGGCCGGTACGACGATCTCCTCGTTGACGGTCGCCGGCGCGAACCTGACCGGCGCGACTTTTGTCTTCTATGGGCCGAACCCGGACCTGCTCTCCATCAGTTCGGTCGCGATTTCACCTGACGGGACCTCGGCAACTCTGGCCGTGGCGATCGATGCCGCCGCCTTCGGCCACTTTGTGCTGACCGCAGCCAATGCTTTTGGCAGCTCCACGACGATCCCTGTGAGAACCAATACTCTGGTCGTGCCGGGAACCAATCCGAATGCCGATCCCGATATGGATGGCTTGACCAACGCCCAGGAAATCGCCTTGGGAACCGATCCATTGAACCCCGATACCGACGGCGACGGCTTCGGCGACGGCGACGAAGTCTCCTTTGGTAGCGACCCCTTAAATCCGCTCAGCTATCCCCACCTGAATGGGACACAGGTACCGCGAGCGCAAGCCGCGCCATTTTCGGTATTCAACCAGCAGCCGCAGATTCCGAATCCGCAAACCGCGCCGCCCATGCTTTCGGCGGCTGCTGCCTTCTCGATTTTCAACCAGCAGCCGCAGATTCCGAATCCGCAAACCGCGCCGCCCATGCTTTCGGCAGGGGCCGCCTTCTCGATCTTCAACCAGCAGCCGCAGATTCCGAGTCCGCAAACCGCGCCGCCCATGCTTTCGGCGGGTATCGCCTTCTCGATTTTCAACCGGGAGCCGCAGATTCCGAATCCGCAAACCGCGCCGCCGGCATTCGGCCAGAGCGTCTCCTTCAGCGTGAACAACAGCAGCGGAAATTCGCGATCGCTGCTGCGCGTGCTCGATATCGATGGCGGCGGTCTGCCGGATTACGTGGTGCAGGCGCTCCGGGCGGACGGTTTGAGCGTCCGCCCTGAGGATGACGACGATCACGACGGGCTTACCAACCTGGAGGAATTCTGCCTGGGAACCGACCCCCGCAAGGCCGACACCGACGGCGACGGCATGCCTGACGCGGAGGAAGTGCTGCGCGGTACGAATCCCCTTTCGATCGACAGCGACGGCGATGGCTATACGGATTGGGAGGAGATTCAATTGGGGACCGATCCGCTTGACGCCGCAAGCCACCCGGCTTACCCCCCAACGGTCGAACCCCCGGCTACTGCGCTGGCACCCGCGTTTTTCCGGCCTGCCGTCTGGAAGGCCTGCGACACGGCTCTGGCAAAGCTCCAGGAGCGCATGAAAGCGCTCCGGATCCAGCGCGGGATGGCGCCGGACATCAAACAGGAGAAACCATGAAAGTCCACCGCGATTGTTTGCGATTATGCCCTGGGAAGAAGATATTGCTGCTGTTGATGGCGGGATGCACGGCTGCCTCGGCGCAGACTAACTTCAGCAGCACCTCGACCGGCGCCGACGGCGCTCTCAACCTGACCACGCCCGGCACGGTGGTATTCAATCCGGCGAGTTTCAATCCGCCGCTCAATCCCTCAGGCAATAACATCTTCAACTTCACCACCATCAACATCGCAGCCGGCGTTACGGTGGTGCTCTCGGGCCAGAATCTGACGGGGCCGATGTATTGGCTGGCGCAGGGCGCAGTGACCATCGCTGGAACGCTCAACCTGAACGGCCAGAACGGCGCCGCGCAGTCGCAGTCCGAGCAGACCCGGATTCCGGCTTATCCCGGCGCGGGAGGATATGCGGGAGGCGTCGGCGGACGGCAATTGTCCACCCCTCCGCTGCCGGCGCAGCCGGGGGGCGGCCCGGGCGGAGGGGCTGCCGGAACCGCCACAACCAATTCGTCGGGTGGAACATTTGCTGGAAGTAATGTGTTTCTCGTGCCACTGGTGGGAGGGTCGGGCGGCGGCGGAGGCATGTATAGCGACCCGCAAGTCATCGGTTCCGGCGGCGGCGCCGGCGGCGGCGCTATTCTCATCGCCAGCTCGACTTCGATTGCCATTACTGGCTCCATTACCGCCGCTGGAGGCTTCCAAGGGACCTGCACCGCCTTTTGCGGCAGCCGAGGCTCTGGGGGCGCCGTCCGCATGATCTCGCCCGTGGTCACCGGAAATGGCTCGATTTCGGCCGCGCAGATCCGTATAGAAACCGCCAATTACTCCAACAGTTTGATTCTTTCTACACCCTTTGTGGTCAGTTCCACGCCGAATCTCTATCTGCCCACGACTCCTCCCGGTGCGCTGACCGTGGTAAGCGTCGGCGGGGTCAACTTACCCGCCAGCCCCACCGCCAGCTTTAGCGTGGCGGATGCCACTATCAACGCGCCGGGCGCGGTGCCGGTCGTCGTCCAGGCAAACAACATTCCACCGGGGACAGTGGTGACGCTGCAATTCTTCTCCGAAAGCGGCACCGATTTCAGCGTCCAGGCCCCCGCCCTGAGCGGCACCCTGACGCAATCCACCACCACCGCGCAGGTGACTTTCCCCGCCGGTTTCACGCGCGGGTATGTGGTAGCGTCCTGGTGAGGCGGGGGCGGGCAGAGGCCGGCCGAATGGCGATCGTGTAGTGGAATCCAGGGAGTCCAATGAGGAACGCTCGCCGGGGAATGGTAGGCTGCCGCCCCTTTTTAGGCACCGCCGGGCTGCAAAGCCGGCTGCCGGCACGATTTTCCTCCCTGTAAGATCCGGGACTACTTCAGGTTCAGCGCGATCACCTGAATGGAATACCCTGGCATGGAGTGATGAAGCTTGTCGCCGTCTGTGCGGATGGTGCTTTCGGCCGGTATGATGCGCGTCGGCTGGTCGATGGTGTTAGTAGTTTGGGTATCTTTGGCGCTCAAACTGACCAATTTCGCGTTGCCGGCCAGTTTGGCTCCGGCTAAATCGATGTCAATTGCCTTCGGTACCGAGGACGCGTTGACCAGTTTCACATAGATCTGCTTCTTGGCCGTATTCCGCGTGACCGAGTAAAAGAGTTTGGGAACGGCGGAATCGAGTTTGGCATCGAGCGTGACGTCTCCGAGATAGCTTCCGAACATCACCTGCGCGTAGTAGCTCGGAGAGCCGTAGCTGCGCAGAGCGTCGTAGCCGATGAGGTCGGACTCCCATTGCGTGCCCTTGGGATTTACGTTCACCAGGAGCGGCGCGTACGACGCCATTACCACGATATCGCTGTTCCTCTCCATGCCCGTCATCCAGGCGGCATCGCCGAGAGCCGCGCCGAAATTGGGTGTCGGCGTCCCTTCGCGCGTGGCCCACTCGCCGACGAAAATTTTCGGACCGCTGCGATCGGTCTTGTCGTAGTGGCCGGCATCTTCGAAGAATTCCTTGGCGCGCCGGTAGTAATGGTCGTCGATAACGTCCGGCCGCATGTTCTTGATGGGTTCGGTGGCAATCAATTCGAGGTCGGGGTATTTGGCTTTGATGGCTTTATAGAATTGGGCGTAGCGTCCTTCGTAGCTGCCGGAGCGATCGAACTGATCTTCGTTGCCGATTTCGACGTAATGCAGGCGGAACGGCTCGGGATGGCCGTTCGAGGCGCGAACGGCGCCCCATTTGGTGGCGGCCGATCCGCTGACGTACTCCAATTCGTCGAGGGCATCATTGACGTAGGGTTCGAGAGCGGGGCCGGGATCGACGTGCTCCTGCGCCAGCGAGTAGCCGGCGTAGACGGCAAGGACCGGCTCCATTTTCAGGTCCTCGCACCAGTCCAGGAATTCCAGCAGCCCCATGCCGTCGGTGGAGAAGTAACCCCACGGGCTGGGATGGCCGGGCCGGTCGGCCAGCGGCCCGATGGTCTTCTTCCACTCGAAGCGATCCTTGATGTGGTCCCCCTCGAGGTAATTCCCGCCGGGAAAGCGCAGGAAGGCGGGATGCATGGCGGCAAGCTTTTCCATCAGGTCGGTCCGGAAGCCGTTGGTCCGATTGTGGTAGGTGGGCGGAAACAGAGACACGAGTTGCAACCAGAGTGTGCCCGGATGGGTGGTTAGAATCTCCAGGTGATGATGGGTGGAGACGACGGCGGCGGCGGTTTTCAGCGTGAAGACGTGCTGTGCCCAGGAGGTTCCAATGCCGGGGACGGTAGCAGTGGCATCCGCGTCGCCGGTGTCGTCGTTTACCAGTTCCACCGTAAGCGGTGACGGCGAAGCGGAGTCCGTCCTGGCATAAAGCGAGCCGTGATAGGTGGTATTGGGGCGCACCGGAATGCCCCAATATCCGTCGTTGAGCACACCGGCGGGGTTGTGTTCATCGGCCTGAGACACTTCCAGGCGCAGGCTGGTCTTCAGCGCTTCGCTCGGCCCGGACTGATGATCGTCGGCCATTTTGGCGTTGGCGTTGCCCTTCTCGACGAGGTACCAGTGCAGAACGCCGCTCCAATCGCCGCGGAAGGTGTTGTTCTGGATCAGTTCGGCGTAGAGGCCGCCCTCGTAAGAGAAGTTGATTTCCTCGGTCATGAGCCCATAGAGCGTAGGACTCACTTTGGCGGCGGGTTTGTCGCCTTGAATTCTGAGAACGGCCGGCGCCTCCTGCGCCACGGCGCATGCCGCAAGCAGCGATGCAGCAACCGCCAATCGATAGACCGGTGCGCGATGCATGTGAATCTCCTCGATCGCTAGCGCGGATCGGGAACCGTTGGAACGGTGTAAACCTTCTGCAAAGCCTGCTGGTATTCGCCGAACAGGGCCTGGATTCCCGAAAACTCGCGTTTCACCGCCGCGCGATATTCGGCGTTGGTGGCGAAGTCATAGAGTAGCGCCGACATTGCCTGCGCGTCCACCACGAATCCCTGATGGCCGACTTCGGTGAGGGCGTCGGCCTCCATCTGGTAAGTGTGGTTCGCCGCCGACGAAGAATAGACTTCGAAACCCACGCCGGGAATGGCGCTCGATACCGTGCCCGTCTCGTCGTATCCCTGCGGTTTGGCGGGGGCTTCCACGATGTGCGTGGCGCCGAATGCGCGGGCATGCGCGAAACCCACCTCGGCCAGCGTGGCCACCGAAATACCATCGCGCATCTGGCCGTAGTTGTCGATCTTGACTTTCGTGCCGGTGGCCAGCGCCGCGGCGCGCGCCGCGTTGTCGACGGCCTCACGCACCTGGGCCAGATAGACCGAGTCGGGATAGCGGACATAGAAATCGGCCTGCGTGCGGTCGGGCACCACGTTGGGCGCCGCTCCGCCCTCGGTGATGATGCCCTGGATACGCGCTTCCGGCCGCATGGTGGTGCGCGCGGCATCGATATTGTTGAACAGATGGATCACGGCCTCGAGTGCGTTTCTTCCGGCCCAGGGAGTCATCTGGTGCGCGGGCGCGCCCGAGAAGGTGTACTTGACGCCATCGATATTGAGACAGCAGGTGCCGAATCCCGCCGCGGGCCGAACGGTCGCGCTCACGGAGTGGCTGCGCACGATGACGTCCGTGCCGTCGAAGACCCCCGCCCTGAACATGTCGGTCTTGGCGACCGGCGGCATCATTTCCTCGCCGGGGCAGCCGAAAACCACCACGCTTCCGGGAGTGTGGGTGCGATCGAGCCACTCGGCGATGGCGATGGCGGCCGCCATGCCGATAGGACCTTGAGTGCTGTGCTGATCGCCGTGAAATGCGCCCTTGGTGCCGCGCAAAGCGTCATACTCGACGATGATTCCGAGGCTCGGCGCGCCTTTTCCGAAGCGCGCGACGAAAGCGGTGGGCAGATTGGCCACGCCGGTGACGACTTCAAAGCGATGGCGCTTCAGGTAATCGGTGAGGATGCCGACCGAGCGCTTTTCCTGGAATCCGATTTCGGGATGGCGGGTGATGTCGTCGCCCATGGCGATGAGTTCGGTATCCATGAGTTGCTTGGCGCGCGCGGCCACCTGATCGCGGGCGGCATCGGGAGCGCTGAAGTGGGCCACCCACTTGTCGGCTCCGATGGATTTTTCGAGGGTGTTCATTTTTTGGATGACATCGCGGGCGGCATCGCGCTCGGTGGGTGTTTCCTGCGCGCACAGTGGAGCGACGAGGAGGATAGCGGCAAGTGCAAGTCTCATAATCGCGATATTGTATCGGAAAAAAGAAAGGCGGTTCTCAGGGAGGCCAAGGAGAAGCGATCCGAGGCTGAGGCGGGTTCTTCCGCGGGCTCTGTGCCGCTCCGAAGTCCGCACGCCGAGAGCTCCCTGCCTTACAGCTACAGCGGGCTGGCTGTCTGCAGAACCAGGTTCGGACGCGTCGCCAGCATTCCCGCCGATACCTCCAGCGGCTGCGAGCCCGCGGCGAGGCCGGACGGAACCACGATGCACCAGGCTCAGCCCCGAGGTGGTCAGGCCGGCGAACCATACCTGCGCAGGTTCGCCGCCGGCCACGGGGAACGCGCCCGCGAAATTCCGATCGGTGACGAACGCCGAGGGATCGAGCGTCGCGCCCAGCCCGATCAGGTAGAGGTCGAGCGTATGGCCTAGGTAAGCCGCTCGCAGCACGCGCGGGTGCTGCCGTCGCTGCTGGGCGGCCCGCTGAAATCCGCCATCGCGGAGTTCGCCGGCATCCACATCGTTTGCCCGGCTCGGGACACAAGTGAATTCTTTTTTCCCTGACTGGCTCGTTAACGATGAGCATCGTCGGGAATCGGCAGATTACGGAAGATCTTCCAATCCCCCGTGGATTGGCGCTGCCAGACCGTAAGGTAGCGATGAGAGATCTTCGGACCTTTGGCGAACGAAACCTCGGCGCGGCCCCACTCGTAGACGAAATCGCCCTGCTGGACCGATCCGAGACTGATCGCCGATGCAGTTGACGCCTTGCCGCGCGCCGCGGTCCGTGCCTTCAGGATCTCTTCGATGGCGGCGCGGCCGCGGGTGCATTCGCCGGTAGCGCTGCAATCGACGGCATCCCCGGCATAAGTGGCGGCGATGGCCGCGGCATCGCCCGATTTCATGCCGTTGACCCACGCCAGGTTGCCGGCATCGATGTCTCTGCGCGCCCGTGGATCGATGGTTCCACTTTGGGCGAAGGCGCAAACCGCAAGGAACAGGAGCCCCAAAGGTCGACAGAGTGCCATGCAGGTAACTGTAGCGCGCATTGGACGAGTCGCGTGACGAACGCGCCGGTCAGCTCCGCGGTGCGGGAGCGGCGAACGCGCCGATGGCCTGGTGCATGACGCCTTGAAATTCTGCCAGGCCGCACTCCGCCCAGAAGAGATGCTCCCATCCCGTGAGCGTCCCGAGGCTCGACAGGATCGCGATTCGCACCGTGTCCCCTTCGCGGCGGAAGAGCCAGCGAAATTCGACCATGGCTTCTTCCCAGAAACATTCGCCGAGCCCGTCCGCGATCGCGCTTTCGACGGCCGATCGCAGCTCCGCCACGGCGGAGAGACCATCCGATCCAGTTACGGTCGCCTTCGCACCGTTATGGGCGATTGTGCCGACAACCCGGCCGAGGGAATCGCCATTCAACATGAGCTGCATTCGAAAAACTCAGTGTAATCGAGCGCGCGCGATCTCATGAACCGAATTGTGACGTGGACTAGCACGCCACCGCCTTTATGGCAGCACGTGGATCGTGTGCAGCCAGGTGGTGACGCTCGCGGGCCACGTGGTGACGGGGAGAGCCGTGCGGCGCAGTCCATACCCGTGCCCGCCGGCGGCATAAATGTGCAGTTCGGCGGGGACCCTGGCGTTTTTCAGCGCCATGAAATAGACGACGGCATTTTCCACGTGGACCGGATCGTCTTCGGCCTGCACGATGAAGGAAGGCGGCGTCTGCGCGGTGACCGGGATATCCGCGTTGGGCTCGAAATTCTTCTCCGCGATGGCGAGGTAGCCGGGATAAACGATCACCGCGAAATCCGGCCGGCAACTGCTGCTATCGGCGGCATCGACGGTATCGTAGAGGCGGCGATCGAAGTGGGTGCTCAGGGCGGCCGCCAGGTGCGCCCCGGCGGAAAAGCCGAGCACACCGATGCGGTTCGGGTTGAGGTGCCACCCGGCTGCGCGCGAGCGCACGATTCCGAGGGCGCGCTGCGCGTCCTGCAATGCCGCCGGCGATTTCGGATAGGGGCCAGTGTCGGGCACGCGATATTTCACCAGCACGCAGGTGACTCCGGCGGAATTGAGCCAGCTGCAGACTTCGGTGCCCTCGAGATCGATGGCCAGGATCCGGTAGGCCCCGCCCGGGAACACCAGCACGGCGGCGCCGCTGGGATTGTTTTTGGCGGCGTAGACAGTGAGGGTGGGGCTCGAAACGTTACCCAGGCGAATGACTGGCTTTCCGGCGACGAGGTTGTCTTTGGCGGTGGTCATATCGGCTTCCGCCGGCGGGTTCGCCGGGGCCCCCGGCGCGCCTTTGGGCCACAACCTTATGGTTTCATGTCCGGGCGCAGGCTCCCAAGCGGGTTTTTGCGCCAACAGCGCAGCTGGACCGGCGGCCAGGATGGCGGCGAGGATGGCGGCGATCACGAGACGGTACATAAACGAATCCTGACTCCTAACTCCTAACTCCCAACTCCCAACTCCGAAATCCTCACCAGTTGCTTGCCGACGTTCTCGCCGCGCAGCATGCCCAGGAATGCGGCGACAGCATTCTCGATGCCATCCGCCACTGTTTCACGGTATTTCAGTTTGCCTTCCTGGAACCAGTGGGTAAGTTGCGCCAGGCCCTCGCTGTACCGTTCCGCGTATTGAAATACCAGGAAGCCTTTCACGGTCAGTGTGCGGACCAGAACGAATGGCAAAAGACGCGCGCCCAGTTCGGGCTCGGCGAGGTTGTAGAGCGAGATTTGCCCGCAGACGGAGGCGCGCCCCTTCGTGTTCATCAACGGGAATATTGCATCGCTGGTAGCGCCGCCGACGTTATCGAAGTAACAGTCGATTCCGTTGGGACAAAGCTCCTTTAGCCGGTCGAGGCTTTCGGTCTTGTAATTCAGACCGGCGTCGAATCCCAGGTCCCGGGTGATCCAGCGGATCTTGTCGTCGCTGCCGGCGATGCCCACCACGCGGCAGCCTGCGATACGCGCGATTTGGCCAGCCGTAGATCCCACCGCGCCGGCAGCGCCGGATACTACGACGGTTTCTCCGGCGCGCGGCGCGCAGATATCGAGCAGTCCGAAATACGCCGTCAGCCCGGGCATTCCGAGCACGCCAAGCGCTGTAGAAATCGGCGCCACGCGAGGATCGACCTTGGTCACCCCCGCGCCATCCGATAAGGCATATTGTTGCCAGCCGAAAAAGCCGGACACATACTCGCCTTCCGCGAAATCGCGATGGCGCGATGCCAGCACCTTACCTACGGCCCCTCCGCCCATCACTTCGTCGAGCTTCTGGGGTTCGGCGTAGCTGCGCGCGGCGTTCATGCGGCCGCGCATATAAGGGTCGACGGAAAGATAGGAGATCCCCACCAGGAACTGGCCGTCGGCGGGTTCGGGGATGGCGCCCTTGACGAGGCGGAAGTCCGAAGGCTTGGGAAAGCCTTTGGGACGGGCGGCGAGATGGATCTGCTGATTGGCGGCGGGCATGATTCATCCTTTCCACGCCCAGCGGGCGATCTCCGGGAGCGAGGCAGTCTTTCCCTGCATCAGCACGCCGATGCGGAAAATGCGCGCGCCCGCCCAAGTGACGGCATAAGTCCAAAGGATCACGCCCACCAGGCCGGCCCACGGCTGCCAGAAAGGAACTCCGCCCGGCATTGCCTGGCGCATCATCATGATGAGCGGGGTGAACGGCGGCATGAGCGACATCGCGGTGGCGATGCCGCCATTGGGGGCCTGCATCACCGGCATCAGCAGGAACAGCGGAATCAGCGTCGGACCCATTACCACCATCGCCAGGTGCTGCGCGTCGTTCGGGCTGGCGCAGGCCGAACCAACGCCGACCGCGAGCGAACTCATTACCATTACGTCGGCAATCAGGTACACGAAAAACCACGGCAGCAAATGAAACGGCGCCAGTCCGATCATGGCGAGCGACTGCAGCACCAGCGTCGCGCCCGCGATATAGAAAATCGAGCTCGTCATGGTCAGTCCGATGGCGCCCAGCACTTTGCCCATCATCAACTCGAACGGAGTAGCCGAACCCAGGAGCATCTCGAAAACCCGCTGCTGTTTGTCGTCGGCGACCGCGCCCAGCATCGGTCCGCCCGACATGAGGACGATCATGGCCAGCATCATCATAAGCACGAAGGGAACGGTGAAGGTGGCAATTTCGTTGCGCTTCTGCGCTTTCTCGATGGCGCCGGTTCGCATGTCGCGTTCTACCAGGCCCATGTCCTGCATGCTGGATTCCGCCAGTAAGTCGGAAAAATGGCCGGCGCCAATGCCCAATTGCGTCATGCGCGCCTCTCGCAGACCGTCATCCACCGGCCTGCCGATCCAGTTGCGCGAATTGTCGATGCCGGTCGAATTGGAGTAATAGTCAACGCGGCTGGCTTCGGGGAGTTTTTCCGAATCCTTTACTTTGACCGGATGGAGCGCGTCGCGCCCGATCTCGAGAAACCCATACAGCTCGTGCCGCCGAACCCGGTCGGAAAGCGCGAGCCGCTGGGCCAACGGATTGGCATCGTCCGGCTGGACGGTTTCGAAGGTGTAGCGCGGCGCAATCTGGCGGCCGGTTACTTTGTCGAATAGGTCGTCGTGGTTCTTTTCGGCGGCCGCCTGGATGATCCACTGCGCGGAGGCGCCGGTGTGGTCGACAATCGCGATGTGGCGTTCCGCGATGTCCGGTTTGGCTTTCATGACGGCAATGCCGATGAAGCCGCTGCCGAACAGAATCGGGGCCACGATCAGGCCGAACAGAAAGGGCTTGGAACGGATGGTCGCGAGGTAGTCGCGTTTGGCCATCAGGAGGATTCTACGCATGCTGCCCCTCCGCTACTTCCGGGCCCGCGATCCGTACGAAAATGTCGTGCAGCGAGGGGCGGGTGATGGAGAAACTACTGACGCGCGTACGGGCGATCAGGGCTCGCAAAACTTCCTGCGGGTCGCACCCGCGGGCCATTCGCAGTTCCTGCACGTGCCCCAGGTCGCGGACCTTCTCCACGCTGGGCAGCCCCTGCATGGTATCGGCGCCCCCATCGGCAGTGACGCGGATGGTGTCGTTGCCATATTCCGACTGGATCGCGTCGAGCGGTCCGTCGAGCACTTTCTTGCCGCGGAAAATCATGAAGATCGAATCGCACATGCTTTCCGCCACGGCCATATCGTGCGTGCTCAGGATGACCGTGGCGCCGCGGCGCCGCAACTCTAGGATGGCGTCGCGTATGTTGTCGGCACTCACCGGGTCGAGCCCGGTGAACGGCTCGTCGAGAATCAGCAGTTTCGGCTCGGGCACGACCGCGGCGATGAACTGCACCTTCTGGCTCATACCCTTGCTGAGGGCATCGAGGCGCAGGTCGGCGCAGTGGCCCAGGTCCAGACGTTCCAGCCATTTCTTCACTTCCGCGGTCACTTTTCGGCCGCCCCGCAATTCCCCATGGAATTCGAGTAGCGGCAACACTTTCATGCGGCGGTAGAGGCCGCGTTCTTCGGGAAGATAGCCGATGAGTCCCGTCCGCGTAGCGCCGAATTGCTCACCGAAGACGCGAATGGTGCCGCTGTCGGGGTAGATGATGTTGACAATCATCCGCATGGTGGTGGTTTTGCCAGATCCGTTGGGGCCTATGAACCCATACACCGCCCCCTCTGGCACGGTGAGCGAAACCTGGTCGACCGCAGCGGTGTCGCCAAAGGTCTTGGTTACGTTTTCGACCTGGATGGCCGGCATGGAACAAATGTAGCAGAACGCTCGCTTTGAGCGGTCGGGACGGGAGAGCTGGCGAAATGGACGAATGGGAGAACAGTCTGCGCGCGTCTTTCGGCGGATGAAGCTAGACTGAGGTTTGGCTTTCATCATAGCCAAATCGAATCGCCGGGCTTTTTTGCGCTGCGGTGCGGCGGCATGGGCCGCGATTGAGGCGCGGAACGTCCCGGCATCGCCGGACGGCGGGAGCGCCCCGGTCTTCCGGACCGCCAACGCACGCTGGCAAGCCGCTTACGATCGCGCTTTGGCCATACTCTCGGGCAACGTGCGCGTGCTGCCGCGGTACCCCAAGCCGGTGCTCATCGAAGGCGCGAGCTATGCCGGCATCTGGATGGAGTGCGGACCGCACGAAGCGCTGCTTTATCGCAAATTCCGCCCGGACGTCGCCCGCAACAGCCACTTCACTTTTTTCGAGCTGCAGCGGCCCGACGGCCAGTTTCCCGCGAATAACAAGATGTCGGAGGCCGGCTTCGGGCAGATTCAAATGGTGGTGCCAGTCGCCGCTACCGCATGGGAACTGGCGCAGGCGACCGGAGACGACGAACTGCTCGATGCCGCGTACCGCGCCTGCTCCGCCTGGGACGAGTGGCTGATGGCCAACCGCAACACGCGCCAGACCGGCCTGGTGGAAGGCTTTTGCACCTACGATACCGGGCACGACAACAGCCCCCGGTGGGCGGGCATTCCACCGCAATGCCCCGGCAAAGACGCGAAGCGATACCCGCCAATCCGGACCCTGCCGCGGCTCTGCCCCGATCTTTCGGCCACCCTCTATGGCGCCCGGATGGCGCTGGCTGCCATGGCGGCGGCGAAAGGCAAAACGTCGGAGGCCGGCAAGTGGGAAGAAAGCGCCGATAACATCCGGGGCCTGATTCTGTCCCGGCTGTATGTGCCCGAGGATGCGGCATTCTACGACCTCGACGCGGAGAATCATTTCGTGAGGATTCGCTGCGACATCCTCAGCCGTATGTGCGGCGAGCACGTTCCCGCTCAGGCCTTGTTCGACGATCTGTGGACGCGCCAGATCCATAATCCGAAAGCCTTCTGGGCGCCTTATCCTCTGCCTTCCGTAGCGCTCGACGATCCGTTGTTCGTTCGCCCGATCCCGCGCAATTCCTGGGGCGGGGCATCGCAGGCGCTCACCGCGCTACGGGCGGGGCGCTGGTTCGACTTCTACGGCCGCACCGCCGAATTCGCGTTTCTGATGGAACGTTGGTGCGAGGCGCTGCAGAACGACATGACCTTCCGGCAGCAAATGGACCCGCTGAACGGCGCGTTCACCAGGGAAGACCTGCCGGACTATTCCCCCGCGGCCCTGGTCATGCTCGATTACACCTGGCGGCTGGCGGGCGTGCGCGAAGAATCAGGCACGCTCGACTGGAATGTGCGGCCGCGCCATCCGGCGGCGGCATCCGCGCGATTCGAAACGCGCACCGGCCAAGGCCGCACCGCGGAGATGATTTACGAGGAGGACGGTGCCGACTTGCGGCTCGCCGGCAGGACGATTGCGCGGCTCGACGGCGGCGCAGTTCGGCTCGTCACGGACAAGAGCGGAGTTGCACTTGCCTTGGCCGGAATCAGCGAGCGGACTGAGAACGTTACGCTCCGATTGACCGGCCGGCCGCCGCGGAGAGTTACGATTCGGGCGAATGCCAGGATCGAGGTGCGTCCATGATACAAGGGAACTGCAGCGTTACTCCGCGCACCCCAAACCCAGTGCCGCGTTGACTACGATCTGCAAATCCACTATATTCACCACCTTGTCGCCGTTCAGGTCGTTGGCCGCCCCGGTTGTGCCCAAAGATTGATTCATGACCTGCTGGACGTCCGTCACGGTGACGGAACCGTTTCCGGCAACGGCGCACACAAACCCATTCTGAGTGACTGGCACGTTCACGGTTCCGATGGTGAGCGTCGCGTTGCGCGTGGAGGTCGTACCATTCGGCATCACGGTAAAAGGCACAGCCGCGCCCGCCGGCGCCGCAGTGAGCCAGCTTTGATCGCTGGATACAACCACGGGGCAGGAAGTAGTGACCTCGATTGACCCGCTCACCCCGCCGGCGGGAGCGTTGATCTGGTTCTGCGAAAGGCTGTAACTGCTGGCGGGGCACGCCCCCGCCGGTTCGGTTAGGAGAGACGTCAAGCCGCCCAGCGTGACGAAGGCGCTTTGCGGAGAACTGCTGGTATTGGGGCCGGCGGTCAGCTTGATGGCGCCGCTGCTCGTGCCGGTTGCCTGAGTAAAGGTCAGCCAAGGCGCGCCTCCTCCCGCCGACCAGACACATCCCGGCTGGGTGGTGACCTGTAACATGACGCTGCCGCCGGTGGAAGGAATAATCTGATTGGCCGGACCCAGCGAATAGGTGCACGTGCCCACCATTACCGGCGCCGTCGCGGTCAGCGCGCCATAGGAGACCACCAGCCCATCGACCCCGGGGAGATTTGCCGTGATCGCGCCGCCGGCGGCGGCGCTGATCACGGTGCTCGATCCGCTGAGGGTGGTATAAGTTGCGGCCTGCGTCACGTTCACCGGTCCGTTGTTGAACATGGCTTGCGCTCCCACGGTGCGGGTGTTGCCGGCAATTATATTTCCCACTGGAGCGTTCAGCAGTTCGAGGGCATAGGGTGTGCCGCTCGTCTGCAAGGTATAAGTGAGTCCGGTAAGTGTGTATGTCTTGTCACTGAACACTGTGATCGCTGCGAAGTTTGCCGATCCCAAACGCGTGGGAGTGAACGAAATGCTGAATGGCGATTGGGTAACATACAGAAATGCAATATCGGAAGGATCGCT
>DATJMA010000063.1:0-49544 GCA_035509055.1 Bryobacteraceae bacterium
GCCTCCCTGGCCGGCAGGTTCGTGCTTTTACCGGCAACATTATCTTTATGACACCGTTCCGGCCGTCCCCCATTTCGCCGGTTGGGCGTAGGCCGCCTTCCCGACAGGAGCTAGCATGGGAGCTAACATGAACCACCTCCCGATCCCGCGGCGCCTGCCGGCCGCAACCGCTCTGGCGCTTCTATTGGCCGTCTCCGCCGTCGCGCAGGATAGCCGCTATCATCCCCGCGGCCAACTCATTCCCGCCCCGCAATGCCTGAACACCGACCGCGACTGGACCGAAGCCTTTTCCACTGCCTGCACGGAAGACGCTCACCAGGCCTGGCTCCGCGATATCCGGCACTGGCGCCAAGAACGAATCATCCGTGTCGGGCTCAGCACCGAGCGTTACGAGCGTCCGGAAGCGAAATGGATCCAATCCAGTTTTATTCAGCCGCAAATGATGGTGCACGACCGGTATTTTTACGATCCCGTCGTGGGCAGGTACACCGTCGACCGCTATCTGGATGACCTGGAAAAGCGCTACGGCGGAATCGATGCGGTGCTAATCTGGTCCACCTATCCGAACATGGGCATCGACCCGCGGAATCAACTGGACATGGTGCGCAGTATGCCGGGTGGCGTTGAGGGCGTCAAACAGATGGTCGCCGACTTTCACCGCCGAGGCGTCCGCGTTCTCTTCCCGATGATGATGTGGGACCAGGGAACCCGCGAGCCCGACCGTCCGTGGCCCGAAGCCCTTGCCGCTCTCATGAAGGAAATCGACGCGGACGGCATGAATGGCGACACCCAGGATGGCGTGCCGCTGGCATTCTCGCTGGCTGCCGACCGCGCCGGCCGCCCGCTGGTGTTCCAGCCCGAAGCCGGCCCCTCCGACGAAGCCCTCGCATGGAATCTCATGACTTGGGGCCAGTACGGCGGGCAATTCGATTTTGCGCCCGGCGTAGACAGGTATCGCTGGCTCGAGCCGCGCCACATGGTGAATATCTCCGACCGCTGGAATCGGCATAAGACCGACGACCTTCAGTTCGCCTTCTTCAACGGGGAAGGTTGGGAGTCCTGGGAGAACATTTGGGGCATCTGGAATGGCATCACCCCACGGGATGCCGAAGCTACCCGCCGGGTTGCCGCGATCGAGCGCGGGACGGCTTCCTTTCTGACGAGCCGCGACTGGGAACCGTTTTACCCCATGCTGCGCTATGGTGTCTTCGCCAGCCGTTGGCCGCTCGGAGACGATACGCTTTGGACCATTGTAAATCGCAACGAGTACTCCACCGCCGGCCGGCAGATGACAATCCCGGCGCGCGAGGGCGTGCGGTATTTCGATCTCTATCGCGGTGCCGAGTTGCGGCCGGAACGCGAAAAATCCTTCGACGTTTTGTCCTTCGAACTGGAGCCGCACGGATACGGAGCCGTCCTGGCGGTGAACGGCCAACCGTCGGCCGCGCAACGGCGGTTGATGGACAAGATGCGTGCCATGACGGCCCAGCCATTGTCCAGTTATTCCGGGGAATGGAAGGTGCTGCCGCAAGAGCAGGTCAAAATCCAGGCGACGCCGGCATCGGCATCCGCGCCCGAAGGCATGGTCCGGATTCCGGCTGCCAGCTTTTTATTCCGGGTGCAGGGTGTCGAAATCGAAGGCTCGAACGATCTCGGAGTGGACGTGCAGTATCCCTGGGAACCGGCTCCCCGCCGTTTCCACGAACATCGCCTTCCGGTGGCCGCATACTATATGGATCGCTACCCGGTCACCAACGCGCAATTCCAGAAATTCCTGGATGCCACGCACTATCGGCCGCGGAACGGCCTCAACTTTTTGCGCGATTGGGTGAATGGCAGTTATCCGCCGGGCTGGGCCAACAAACCGGTGACATGGGTGTCTCAGGAGGATGCGCGCGCTTATGCCGCATGGGCCGGCAAGCGGCTTCCGCACGAATGGGAGTGGCAGTATGCCGCGCAAGGCGACGATGGGCGTCTCTATCCTTGGGGCGATCGCTGGCAGCCGGGCGCGGTACCCGCACCGCAAACGGGCCGGACCGTAACCGGCCCCGACGATGTGAACGCTCACCCCGCCGGCGCGAGCCCGTTCGGAGTCATGGACCTGGTCGGCAACGTCTGGCAATGGACCGACGAGTACGTGGACGACCACACCCGCGCCGGCATCCTCCGCGGCGGCAGCTACTACCAGCCCCAAGGCTCCAAGTGGTATTTTCCGCAGGCATACCGCAACGATCAGCACGGAAAACTGCTGCTGATGGCACCGAGTTACGACCGCTCGGGAGCGCTTGGCTTCCGCTGCGTCGTGGACGCGAACTGATGGCGAATCGTGGTTGGCCTTGGACCGCTAACTCGAGAGCAGCGCCGGTTTATTCTGGCTGAGCTTGACGATCAACTCACCGAAGAGCGTGTTCGCCCAGGCAAACCACGCTCGGGTAAATTTGCTCGGGTCGTCTTTGTGGAAGGATTCGTGCATCAGCCCGGTTCCCGCGTGCGTGGTCTTCACCCATGCCAGGCATTGGCGAATCTCGGCATCGTCCTCGCTGGTCAGAGCTCGCATGATGATCGACATCGGCCAGATCATGTCCATCCCGATGTGCGGGCCGCCGACGCCCTGGGCCGCGCTCCCGGCAAAAAAATAGGGATTGTCGGGACTGAGCACGCGGGCGCGCGTGCGGCGATACCGCGGGTCCGATGCGGCGCAGCAGCCCAGATAAGGTAAGCTCAACAGGCCGGGCGCATTGGCGTCATCCATGAAGATCCGGTTGCCGAAACCGTCCACCTCGTAGGCCCAGATGTCCCTTTCGGCGGTGCCGATTCGGCCGTACCGCAATGTGGCGCCTGAGACCTCGTCGGCCAAGGCTTGGCATTCGGACGAGAACGCCGAATCCCGGAGCACCTCCTGCGCCAGCTCCGCCAACCACCCTAGCGCCGCCGCCGCGAACAGGTTCGCCGGCACAAACAAAGGAAAGATACAGGCATCGTCCGAAGGCCGGAACATCGAAAAGATCATGCCCACCGGCCGGGCGGGGTTGCCGTAGCCGCTCAGCGGGACGGTATCCGTCGGGTTTTCGGCCTCGCGCTGGAAGTGGTAAGGCCCGCGCCCGTTCTTGCGCTGCTGTTCCCGGAAAGTACGCACCATGAGCCGGGCCGCGGAGATCCAGTCGGCGTCGAATGGCGAGGTGTCGCCGGTGGCCTTCCAGTAGCCGTGCGCCAGGCGGATCGCGTAGCACAGCGAGTCGATCTCCCACTTGCGCTCGCCCACGCCGGGCTTCATTTCGGTGCGGTCGTGCACCGACCAGGGGAGCGGCTTGTCGCCGGCATGGCGCATGAACGCGTTGGCGTAGGGGTCGAGCAGGATGCACGCCGTTTGCCGGCGGATGAGACCGCTCAGCATCAGGCGAAGTGGATCGTCCTGGCGGGACAGCGGAAGGTACGGCCACACCTGAGCGGAAGAATCGCGCAGCCATAAGGCGGGGATGTCGCCGGTGATCACGAATGTGTCCGGACGGCCATCCACTAGCTGGAAATAAACCGTGGTGTCGAGAGTGTTTGGGAAGCAGTTCTCAAACAACCAGGCTAGTTCCGGATCGGCAATCCGCGGCTTGATGCGGGCGATAGCGGCCTCCACCGCCGGGCTCACGAACTTGCGCTTTGCCGCCGGCGGCCGGACCGTAGCGCGGGTGTTGTCCGCGGCGCGCGAGGCGAAGCCGAGTCCGCCCGCCAGGCCTGCTTCTACAAAGCTTCGTCGATCGGTTCTCTGCGCCATACTGCCATTCTCGCTTGCCGGCCTGATGCAGAATCGTTTAGCGGCTCTGCCAGACCTTGTTCACCACCCGGTCCCAGTCAGAGGAAAACAATACCAGCAGAGTGAATATAAAGAAAGTCAAAACGACTAACACCAGGCTGAACGCGCCCGCATTCTGATCGTGCGTCGTGGTACCCCAGCGCTCGATTGCTTCCGGCGCACGGCCGAATCGCCCCCTCCGGTGCGCCTGGACGCGAGCCGTGACCTTTGAGATCCTCTCGCAAGAATCGCCCTTGCCGGCTCCATTCGCCGCGGAAGGCGGCGCGCCCGCCCACCACTCGGCAGCCGCCGCATTCTGTCGCCGTAGGTCTGCGGCAATCAACTCCTCGCGCAGAGCCTCGATCCGCTGCGTCAGGCTGCGCAAGCCCTCCGCGTTATCGCTGGGCGACCTCGCTGGTGAAGCTGCGGGCCTCGCCGATGCATGCTCCCCGCCGGCCCACCATTGTGACGATACCCCCGGCGCCCGATTCCGTCGCTTACCTTCCGCCGCCAGACCATTACAGAGTGCTTCGAGACGGCGAGTCAGTTGTCCGATGGTGTCCGATCTGTCGCCGCTCCCCGGGGAAGGCGGGGAAGAAAAAGTCACAGTACTTATGGTTCCCGTTACACTGGCGCCCTGCCGGGATTCGTCTAAGATTATGAACCTAGCACGTAGCGTTCCTTCCTGAATGGGAATTTTTCCTCGCAGCGTAGCCTTCTCCCGGCAAGCCGAAACCGGCGCCGTAAACTGCCAACCCTCGAAAAAAAACTTCATGGCCGCCTCTTCCGATTTATTTCGTGATAGGACTGCCGCAATTTTGGCGCTTTCATCAACAGAGAAGATGTTTCCGTTCCCAACCGTGGTCCTGGGAGCAAGGTAGGCCACCGAGGGTACCCATCCGCCTATGCGACTCGCCATTATTACCTCCGGTTACCTCCCGGTCCTCGACGGCGTAACCATCTGTCTCCGCGAGCGGCTCAAACGCCTTTCGGCGTGGGGGCACCAGGTCCTTCTCATCGCGCCCGACTACCGGACCGCGGCCCTCCACTATCCCCAATGGCGGGAGCACATCGGCGAAATTCTTCCCAACGTCCGCGTGGCATCGGTGCCCAGTTCCCGCTTTGCCGGACTCGACTGGGAGCGCAATCCGAACACCGCCGCCCGGCCCGTGATCGACCGCCTGCTCGCCGAATGCAAGCCCGACGCCATCCACGTGGATGAGCCCGAGCGTCTCGCCGCCGGCTTGTTCCGCAGGGCAGGGAAAGCCTATGCGCGCCGCGCCGGCATCCCTTTAATCGCCTTCTATCACACCAATTTCCCGGACTATGCGCCCGACTATATCCCCGGCGTTTTGTCTCCTGTCGTTCCGCTGGTGCAAGGACTGGGATCGCGAGTCATCGCGGCAATCTATAACGGGTACGACCAAACCTTGGTCCCGGCCGAAAATTCCTACCACCGTCTGCGCCATTCCGGCTTTCGCAATCTGCGACTCGGCGATTTTCACGGCGTCGATACCACCCGCTTCCATCCCAATCTCAAACGGCCCGGATATTTCGCCAGCGAGTGGGGCCTTGGCGAGTTGGACGGCCGCTTCGTCCTGTTGTTCCTGGGCCGCCTGACACCGGATAAGGGCTGGGCTCTTCTGGCCAAGGTCCTGCCTCGCATCTCGGCTGCCTTGCGCGATCGGCTTGGAATCGTCATCGCCGGGGACGGCGAGTTGCGTGAACCGTTACAAGAGTCATTTGCCCGTCTCGTCCCCCAGGCGCACTTCCTCGGCCGCGTCCACCCCGATCGCGTTCCCGCATTAATGGCCAACGCGTCGCTGCACGTCACTGCGTCCGAAAAAGAGAACTTCGGCCTCACCGTCCTCGAAGCCTTCGCATCCGGAACTCCCGTCGTCGGGCCGAAAGCGGCCGGCATTGGGGAACTGGTGAAGGATGGCGCCAATGGCTGCCATTTTTCTCCCGGCGATGGCCGGACTCTGGAGCGTCTGCTGCTCGATCTCGAACTGGACCCCGCGCGCGTCGCCCGTCTTGGCACTGCCGCCCGGGCATCGGCTCTAGGCAGGGATTGGGACATTACGATACGCAACTGGCTCGCGGCCGTCGAAGCCTTGACGCCGCAGCGGAAAGCGAACCCGCTGGAAGGCGGCTTCCAGCCAGGTCATGCAGGAGATCCTTTATGCCTGGAAAGCGAAAATCGATGAAAGTACTCGTCACTGGTGCGTCCGGATTCATTGGTTCGGCGGTGGTTCCGGCGCTTCTCCGTGCCGGACACTCCGTCCGCTGTCTGCTCCGCCCCACCAGCAAAACCGATCGCATCTCCGGGTACTCCTGGGAGTCCGCGATGGGCGACGTCTGCGATGCTGACTCGGTCATGCATGCCATGGAGGGCTGCCAGGCGGTCATTCACTTAGCCTGCCTCTCCTCCTGGGACCAGATCGACTCGCCGCTGCTGGAGGCCGTCGTCGAGGGCGGCACTCGCAACATCCTCCGCGCCGCGGCCGCCAATGCCAACGCGCGCGTAGTCTATGTGTCGAGCGTTTTGGCCGTCAATGCCTCCAATCAGCCGCACGTCTTCAACGAGGACGCCGCGTGGACCATCCGCGCCACCAATCTCCGCTACTCGCTCATGAAGCGCCGTGCCGAGGCGCTCTGCGGCGAAGCCGCGGTCAAGGGACTGCCTGTCGTCGTCGTGAACCCGGGAGAAGTCTATGGCCCCCGCGATACCAGTTTCGTCACCGCCGGCAACCTGGTCGATTTCGCCAGGAGCAACCCCGTGCTGGTGTGCAAGGGCGGTACCGGTGTGGTCCATGTCGATGATGTTGCCGCCGGCATAGTCGGAGCACTCCACAAAGGCCGCGCGGGCGTCCGCTACATCCTTTCCGGCGAGAATCTCACCATTCGCGCCCTCGCCGAGTTGACGCTCCAGATTCTGGGCCGAAAATCGCGCATCCTGACCCTTCCCAATGCGCTCATCCGCGCCGTCGCCTCGGCCGGTCTTCGGCTCGGCATCCCGCTTCCGTTCAATCCGCGCGTGATTCCCTACGCGACTCAATTCTGGTTTGTCGATTCCGAACGCGCGCGGCATGAATTGGGAATTCGCTTTCGCTCCGCGCGCGAAGCGCTGGAGCCAACCCTCGCATGGCTCGTACGGGAGGCCTACATTCAATGAACCGCAATGATATCGCGATCGTCGGGATGGCCTGCCGTTTTCCCGGTGCCAGGTACGTCGGCGAGTTCTGGCAGGCCATTCTGGACGGCCGTTCCCATTTCGCCGAAGTCCCGCCCGATCGTTGGAACGGACCGGCATTCCACGACCCCACCGGCCGGAATCCGGACAAGACGTACACCACCACGATGGCCAACGTCGATGACATTCGCGCCTTCGCGCCGGCTTTCTTCAGCATTACTCCTAAACGCGCCCATACCATGGATCCGCAGCAGCGGCTTCTGCTCGAATGCTCGCGCGTGGCCCTGGAAGATGCCGGATATGCGCGCCGTGCCTTGCCGCGCGAGACCACCGGCGTTTACACCGGAATTTCCATCTCGGAATACCGGGATATCGCCACCGTTCGCGGGCGCGCCATGCTTTTGGCCAACGGCTCCTTCGGCCGCGCGGCGGCCAACCAGGAAGACACCGCCGCGGCGTTGGTGGAACGCGTCCGCAAAATGAGCGCGCAAACCATGATCGGCGTCACACCCAACATGGCTGCCGCGAACATCGCGCGCGCGTTCGATCTCGCCGGACCGGTACTCGCGGTCGATACCGCGTGCTCCTCCTCGCTGGTTGCGCTCCACGAAGCCGTGCTGCACCTGCGCCTGGGTCTCACCGACGCCGCGCTGGTCGGCGGCGCCTATATCAACGTCGAGCCCACAACCTTGATCGCGTTCGCCCGCATCGGGGCGTTGTCGAAGCGAGGCGTGTGCGCTCCTTTCGATCGCCGCGCCGATGGCTTCGTGCTGGGCGAAGGCGCGGGCGTGGTGGTGCTCAAGCGAGCCGCCGACGCGCTTCGCGACGGAGACCGGATCTGGGCCATCGTCAACGGGATTGCGGTCAACAACGACGGCGCCAGCGATGGTCCCATGGCCCCCAGCCGGGCCGGGCAGCGGGCCGTTCTGGAGCGCGCTTATCGCGACGCGCAAGTGCCCCCCGAAACCGTAACCTTGATCGAGGCCCACGGCACTGCCACCGCGGCGGGCGATGCGGCGGAAGTCGGCGCCCTCGGCGATTTCTTCGGCCGCAATGGCGCCAGGCCAGTCGAACGCACCCTGACCTCCGTGAAGGGCAACATCGGACACGCCCTGGCCGCCAGCGGGATGGCTGGCCTGATTAAGACAGCGCTCGCCCTTTCCGAAAAAACCCTGCCCGCGCAGGCTTCTTTCGAGAACCCCAATCCCGAACTGAATCTCGATTC
This sequence comes from Bryobacteraceae bacterium, assembly GCA_035509055.1. Taxonomy (GTDB): domain Bacteria; phylum Acidobacteriota; class Terriglobia; order Bryobacterales; family Bryobacteraceae; genus PALSA-129. The sequence goes on from DATJMA010000063.1 coordinate 8,203, forward strand.
CGCCGGATTTCGCGTCTCCGCCCGGCCGCGATATTGGGAATCGTCTCATGAGCGCCGTGCCGGCGTCAGTTCCTTCGCATTCGGCGGCACGAATGCCCACGTCGTGCTCAGCGAGCCTTTCCCGCGCACTGCGCCGCTGCGACCCGCGCGCCCGCTTACTTTCCTGGTCACGGCGCCCGATGCCGCGCTGCTCAAAAGTTACGCCCGCCAGTTGAACGACACGGTGAACCGGAAGCGAAACCAGGTAACCGTTGCCGATGTGGCGCGAACTCTGTCGTCGCGCCGTGTGGACAAGGTTGGGGTTTCCATAACCGCCTCAACCATGGATGAATTACTGACCGGTCTCGAAGGCGCACCGTCTGCTGTGGCAGCCGAGATTGCGCCGGAGACCTCGGAGGCCCGGGAGGGCGGAGCGCTGATGTGGCTTCCGCCCTCGCCGCTGGTTACCGGCGAGTATTGGGTGGTCCAGGCTGCCGCGTCGAGGGTATCCTCCGAAGAGCTCGCTCAGGAAGTCGAATTCCAGCCGGCGTTCGAGCCCGGCGCGGACGCGCAACTGGAGCCCGCCGTCGCATCCCTCGAACCGGAACCGGATGCCGTTCTGGATGCCGTGATGTCAGCGGTGGCCCAAGTGAGCGGCCTCGCCGCCAAAGAATTGTCGCCTTCGCAGGCCCTGCTCGACGAGCTCGGTTTCGATTCCCTGATGAGCGCGGAACTCGAAAGCGAACTGAAGCTCCATTTCCCGGCCCTGCCGGAGGACACACTGGCGTTCTTCACCCGGACCACGACTATCCGCAATGTCGCCGACCGGATCTCCGCCCTGGTGACAACGCCCTCTTCCCCGGCGGTCGTCCACGTCTCGCTCACCGCTTTTCCATGGCTCAATGACCACCGCATCGGCGACGCCGTCACCATCCCCTTTGCGCTCTTCGCCGATCTCTGTCTGCAAGCTGCCCGTCCGCATTGCAAAGACAACCGGCCATTGGCTATTTGCGATATTTCCATTCCCCGCGCCGTAAAACTCGCCGGCGGCAATCCAATCGCTCTGCGCCTGCACGGAAATGCCGACGGAGACGGCATCGCCGTTCGCCTCGAATCGGAATCCGGCACCGTCTGCCAGGCGCGCGTGCGTGCCGCTCAGGATGCCGTCGCTACTTTGCATTCCGATAGCGACCTGCGCCCCTCATCGCTCAGTCTCGAGGAGTTCTACGGTCGCCATGCATTTCACGGCCCCTCTCTTCGCGCGCTCGATTCTTCTCCGCTCATTTCCGATCGTGAGGTCGAAGGTGCCATCCGGCATCGCCCTTTGACCGGTGAATCTGAAGTACCAATCCTCGCGCTGGACGGTGCCCTGCAAGCGGCGGCATTTTGGACCGCGCAGCAGTTCGGCCGGATCGCGCTGCCGGTCGGGGCGCGTGAAATTTACGTCGCGCCGGCAAAGATCGCCGGCCGCATGGTCTGCACCGGAAAGCTCGAAGCCGCCTCCGGTGACATGCTGAGCTGTAACCTCGACGTCAAATCGCCTCTCGGCGACGTCGTCCTGAGCGTGCGCGGCTTGCTGGCTCAACTCACCGGTACCGCTCAGCCGGCCGCTCCCGATGTCTCCACCTATCAGCTCGCCGCATTTCCCGAAATTGCCGCTCTCGAACAGCGGATCTCCGAAACCGAAGCCGCCGGCCTCAGCGTCCCTTACTTCACTCTCTACGATGGTGTGGCGCGCGACACCGCCATCGTCGAGGGACGCCGCATGGTCAATTTCTCCAGCTACAACTACCTCGGCTTGAGCGGCGAGCCGGCGGTCAGCGCTGCCGCCGTCGAGGCCGTACGGCGATACGGCACCTCGGTTTCCGCCAGCCGTCTGGCGTCCGGCGAGCGTCCGGTCCACCGCGACCTGGAATCGGCCATCGCCTCGTTCCTTGGTTGCGAAGACGCCCTCGCTTTCGTCGGCGGCCACGCCACCAACGTGACCATCCTCGGCCATCTCCTCGGTCCCCGCGATCTCATCCTATACGACTCGCTGGCGCACGATAGCATCATGGGAGGAGCGCGCCTCTCCGGCGCCCGCTGCCGGCCCTTCCCTCACAATGACGTCGACGCGCTCGACCGCCGCTTACGCGACCTGCGTGCCGGCGCCCGGCGCGTGCTCATCGCCGTGGAGGGAGTCTACAGTATGGATGGCGACGTCGCTCCGCTCGACCGCATCATCGAACTGAAGCGCCGCCATCGCGCCATCCTCTATGTCGATGAAGCCCACTCCCTCGGCGTTCTCGGCCCAACCGGCCGCGGCATCGGCGAGCATTACGACGTGGATCGCCGCGACGTGGATATTTGGATGGGCACCCTTTCGAAAGCTCTGGCCAGTTGCGGCGGGTACGTTGCCGGAACATCGGAACTCATCCGCTACTTGAAATTCACCGTGCCCGGCTTCATCTATAGCGTCGGCATGTCGCCCGCCAATGCCGCCGCCGCGCTCGAAGCCATTCGCCTGCTGGAAGCGCGTCCCGAACGCGTTTCCCGCCTGCAGGCCCAATCCGCACTTTTCCGCCGCTTGTGCCGCGAGCGCGGCATCCCGGCCGGCACGAGCGAGCACTCGGCGGTAGTGCCCTGTATCGTCGGCGATTCGCTCGAATGTTTGCGCCTCGCCGAAGCGCTTAAGGCACAAAACATCGCCGTGCACCCCATTATTTCTCCCGCCGTCGAAGAGCGGCAGGCCCGTTTGCGTTTCTTCATTTCGGCGCTCCACACCGACGAGGAAATTCGCTCCACGGTCGCCGCGCTCCATGAAGCCGCAATGTGGGGCGCGCAATCCTGCCTCCAGCCCGCTTACCGCCGGCTGAATCCGCTGGAAAGCGGGTCCGCGGCCTGACCCGCAGCCCACTTCAGGGCCGTTCGCGCAACCGTTGCCATGCCGCCTCGGTCTCCAGGGCGTGCGGCCCGAGTTTCTCCTTCAGGTCGGCGTACGAAGCCTGCACCAGCGGACCCGCTTCCTGCTTCCGCCCTTCCTTCATCAGCACGCCTCCCAGGATGCTGTGGGCGATGTCCAGCGTCACTGTCTCCGCGGCAAACGCGCCTTCGCAAATGCCCGCTGCCTCCCGTGCCAGTGGCTCGGCGCGCGCGGCGGAACCTGTCGAAGCCAGGAAAATTGCGTATCCGTCGAGGTGTTCCGCTAATTGGGATTGTCCCGGCTTGCCCATGGACCGATCCATCTCGATAGCCCGCGCGTACTCTTTTTCCGCTTCCTCATTGTGCTTCTCGTCCGCATCCAGTTTCGCCGATACGAATACCGCTTCCGCCTGGTTCAGTGGCGATGGCGGCTTATTCCGGTAGATTTCGAACACCGTGTCCAGGTGCGCTCGCGCCTCCTGGTTGCGGCCCAGGCTGGCCAAAAGCTGCGCGTAATGCATCAGCGGACCCGCTTGCCGCAAACGGCTGGCCGGATCGGCCGCCAGCACCGGCAGAGCCGTCTGAAATTCCTTGTCGGCTTCCGCCAACCGGTTCTCCTTGAACAGGACCCATCCCAGCCCGGCGTGCCATGCCGCCACAAACGGTTGTTCTCGCAGCGTCATGCGATCGCTATGGCCGATCGCTTTCCGGTACAGTCCTTCCGCTTCCGCCAGCGATCCTTCCTCCACCAGCGAACTTGCCAGGTGCGGCATCATCGCCACCGTGTCCGGATGATCGGGCCCTTCCAGTTGCTGGAACCGCGCCAGCGCTTCGCGATCGAATTTCGTCGCCTCGGTGTAGTGCCCTTCGGCTCGCAGTACCGCCGAGAGCCGTTGCAAGCTCGTCAACACCTGCGGATGCTTCGGGCCGAGAACCTGCTCGCGCCCGCTGAGAACGCCGCGCAGCACCGTCTCAGCCTCATCCAGCTTTCCGCGTTCCATCAACACGTTGCCCAGATTGCTGCGCATCGTCAGGTTTTCTCTGATCTCGTGCGGATACCGCCCGGAGATCTCGACCGCCTTTCGCGCCAGCTTTTCCGCTTCCTCCAGATCGCCCTTCAGTTGCACCACAATCTCCAGATCGTTCAGCGTGTGCGAAAGCTCCATGTCCTTACCGGACGGAAGATTCGCCTGTATCGCCCAACTATGGCGAAAGTCCCGCTCGGCATCGGCCAATCGCCCGCGCTGCCGTTCTACGTCGGCGACCTGCGTCAGAATCCGCCCCGTTTCCGGCGAGTTCGTGCCGTAAACCTGGTTGCTCGCCTCGAATTCCGCGCGAAATAGCTCTTCCGCCCGATCGTATGCGCCCAGATGCTGGTAAGCCTCGCCAATCGTTTGCAGCAGTTGGAGACGCACTGCCGGTTCGTCGCTCAGTTCCTTCGTAATGCGCGCCGCGCCCTGATCGAGCACCTGCTTCGCGGTCAGGTCCGCGCCGTTGTTATGGAACGGATCCGAACTGTTGAACAGGCTCGTCAGGAAGGAGGACACCCTCTGGGCAAGCGTTGCCTGCCGGTTAGCCGCATCGCGCTCTCGCGCCAGGCGCGCCGCCAGAATGCTCACCGTGATGCCGAAAGCCACCAAAAGCACCAGCAGCGCGGACGCCGCCGCCACTGCCAGCCGGTGCCGCTTCGCCAGTTTCTGGAATTGATACCACAGCCCCGGCGCCCGTGCCTCGATCGGCCAGTCCGTCAGATACCGGTCCACATCCGCGGTGAACGCCGCCACGCTCTGATAGCGGCGCTCGGGGTCTTTCTCCAAAGCCTTGCGGACGATCAGTTCCAGGTCGTCTTCGCCGCGCCGGCCCCAGTCGCGGAAAGGCCGCGGTGAGGCTTCCGCGATCCGTACCAGCGCCTTCGGCAATCCCTCATTGCCTTCGAGGTACGGATGATGGCCTGTGACCATCCAGTACAGGAGCACTCCCAGCGAGTACACGTCCGTCCGCAAATCGACTGCCCCGGCATCTCCGCCAGCCTGTTCCGGACTCATATACGGTACGCTGCCCTGTACCGTCTGCACTTCGGTGCGAGCCATCCCTTCGCCATCGCTCCACATGATGCGCGCCAGGCCGAAATCCAGAATTTTGACGATCGGCGGAGATCCTTTGGCCTCCACGATCATGATGTTCGATGGCTTGATGTCGCGGTGGATCACGCCATGCTGATGCGCATAGCCAATCGCGTCCGCAATCAGTCGAAAGATCCGCAAACGCCCGCGGATTGCGTCTTTCCACGGGCCATCGGACGGCGCCTCGCGCGCCAGCCATTCATGCAGCGGAGTTCCTTCCACCAGTTCCATGGCCAGGAATGGCTGCGAATCTGCCCCTGATCCCGATTCATAAATCGTCGCGATCCCGGGATGCTTCAACCGGCCCAGCGCTTCCGCCTCCCGCTGGAATAGTTGCCGCGCGCGATCGCCCGCGAAACGCCCCGCGCGGATCATTTTCAGGGCTACCGTGCGGCGCGGATTCTGCTGCTCGGCTTCGTAAACCACCCCCATGCCGCCTTCGCCGATCTGCCGGCCGATCCGGTAATCCGCGAATACCTCGCCCGAAAAACGGTGCTCGTCCAGTGCATCGCGCGCCGACTGCGAAATAGCGCGGTCCAAATCGTCGCCGTCGCCGCATATCAGCAGCGACTCCACCTGCCTGCCCAGGGACTGATCCGTCGCCCGGACTTCGTCCAGAAAGTGCTCCCGCTCCGCGCCCGTAAGAGCTTCGGCTCTGTGGAACGCGTCTTGAATCTGCCGCCACCGGTCCGGGTTCATTTGGGGGATGATTGCAGTTGGTGGCGGAGCCAGACGCGGGCCATGCGCAATTCCCGGTTGACCGTAGGCTCCGAGATGCCCAGCGTCTCTGCCGCTTCCTTCGCCGTCATTCCGCCGAATAGAATCAGGTCCAGGATCTCGGCCTTACGCGGGTCGAATTGAGTCAGAGCATTCAGCGCCTCGTCGATTGCCAGGACATCGACAGTCTCCTGCGCCGGGTCCTCGATATTGTCGGTAAGCGTCACGCGCTGCCAGTCCGCGCCGCCGCGCCTTTGCCGGCGATGCGCCCGCGCGTGTTCCACCAGCACATGGCGCATTTGCCTGGCCGCGATGGCCAGGAAATGTTGCCGGTCCTGCCACGGCGTTTCCGCCCCCAGAAGCCTCAGCAGAGCCTCGTTCACCAGGGCAGTGGGAGACAAAGTGTGCCCCGATTTCTCCCCCGACATCTGCCGGCGCGCAATGTGGCGCAGATGTTCGTAAATCAGAGGCTCCAACTCTTGTAACGAACTCTGGTTCCCCTGACTATATTCGGACAACAGCACTCGTATGGATTGGTCTTCCTCCGCATCCATAGACGGCATCTTTGGAAAGTGTACCGCAGCGTACGTTCCAGATGCACCTTGGTGGGGCGGAGCCACGCGTCAAAATCGCGTCAAACACCCCATCCAGTCGTCGAAGCCTTCGCCAGTCTTCGCCGACACTCCGAGCACTTCCATCCCCGGCCGCACCGCCGCGATATTGCGCCGCACCGCGTCCCAATCGAATTCCACCGCCGGCGCCAGATCCACCTTCGTAACTACCGCAACGTCGGCGCTGTCGAAGATAGTCGGGTATTTGAGCGGCTTGTCTTCGCCTTCCGTCACCGAGAGCAGTACCGCGCGCAGCTCTTCGCCTAAGTCGTAGGACGACGGACAAACCAGATTTCCGACGTTTTCGATGAACAGGTAATCCAATTCCTCGAGTTTCCAGCCTTCCAGCGCATCGCGCACCATGCCGGCATCCAGGTGGCACACCGTCCCGGTGACAATCTGGCGGACCGGCGCCTGGCTGCGGCGCAGCCGGGTGGCGTCGTTTTCCGTGGCGAGGTCGCCCACCAGCGCGGCCACTCGATGGTTTTTCGTGAGCACCGTTAGTGTTTTTTCAAGCAGCGCCGTTTTGCCCGAGCCGGGGCTCGATACCAGGCTCACGGCGCGCACCCCCGCCCCATGAAATCGCTCCCGCAGCATGGCCGCGATGAGGTCGTTCTGCTTCAGAACGCTGCGGCGCACTTCCACCAGTCGCGGCACTGCCGTCTTCATGAGTCGATCTCCAGTCCCACCACTTCCAGTTCCCGTCCCTGCACGATTTCGGTCGCCGGTGTGCCGCACGCGGCACAGGAAAAAGCTTGCAGGGAGCGGATGGGCCGGCGTTCCCCGCAACTCGTGCAGAACACTTCCACCGGCGCATCTTCGATCAACAGCCGTGAGCCCGCCAGCGCCGTCCCTTCCGTGGCCAGATCGTACGAAAACAACAGCGCTTCTTTTGCCACGCCCGAAAGCGGTCCGAGCCGCAGGTGTACCGCGCTCACACTGGCGGCGCCGTGTTTGGCCGCTTCCTCTTCCGCGGCCTCCACCAGGCTGATGGCGATGGAGAGTTCATGCATGGCCGCCGCCCACCACGCAGCCGCGACCCTGCCAGCCCGCCTGCACCAGCTTGCCATCCTCCACCAGCACCGGCACGATTCTCTGGCCGCCCGATAATTCCCGCATCCGCGCCAGAGCCGCCGGATCGCGCTCCACGTCGTATTCCCGGAACTCGCGCCCTTGCCATTCCAGCCATTCGCGCATTTCGCCGGTGTGCGGGCACGATGCCGTCCCGAAAAGTTCAAGCATTGCCATGGATGATCCACTCCAGGTTTTCGCGAATCAGGTGGTAGATCGAGGCCTGCACTTCCTGAATGCGCGGGATATAGTCGCACGGCACCACCAGCGCGTGCTCCGCCAGCCCGCGCCGCCGGATTTCTCCGCCGTCATAGCCGAGCAGCGCCACCGTGAGCAGTTTTCGCTTGCGCGCCTCTTCCAGCGCGACGATCAGGTTGCGCGACCCGCCACTGGTGGAGATGGCGATGGCGACATCTTCCGGCCGCGCCTGCGCGATCAATTGGCGCAGAAAGATCAGCTCCGTGCCGACGTCGTTCGCCACCGCCGTGATATTGGCCGGCTCCATCGCCAGGGACACCGCGGGAAGCGCGTGCAAGCCCGCCGGCGGCAGCACGCAGTCGAACGCCCAGTCGTTGGCGTCCGTGGCTGATCCTCCGTTGCCGAAGAGAATCAGCTTCCCGCCGCGCGCCAGGCGTCCGGCGATAGCAGCCGAGGCTTCCCAGATTGCCTGGCTGCCGAATTCGGCCAGTTGCGTTCGCAGCCTGGCATCGTCGTCCGCCTTCATGCGAATGGAGGCGGCTACCTCGGGAATGATTTCGGCCGCGTCCTGCTGCTGCTGTCCCAGGTATGGATAAAGAAAGCTCGCTTCGCCCGAATCGAGACCCATCTCGCGCCGCTCGAGAAAAACGTGTACCGTCTCCCACAGCGTGTGATAGAGGATTTCGACCACCTCCTGGTGCACGAACGGATCCGGTGACGGCGGCGCGCAGAAATAATCTCCCCGCACGCCCGGCAACGCCACGGTGAGAGCACCGCTCGCCTGCGCGGCCCCCAGCGCGGCGGAGATTTCGGTGTCTCCATCGGGAGGCCCGAACCCCATGACGATATCTTCCGGGTGCACGATGGCCCGCAGCCATGGCCCGTAGAGCGGCGAAAGATCGAGCGCCGGCAGCGCCCGCTTGCCGACAATCACCGGGTGTACGAATTCCACTGAGACGTGCTGCGCGTCCGTGGAATACGGTCCGCGGCCGAACGCCAGCAGCCTTCCCCCCGCGAGGAACCGTTCGGCCATCGCCTGCGAGAGCTTCGCCAGGCGAATCGCTTCCCGCGCGAAAAACTCCTCGCACACGCGGTTGCGCTCCAGCAGCCTGGCCGCGCACGCTGCTCCCCGGTCTGCGCGGGCGATCGCCATCAGCAGATCCTTGGGAGCGGATCGCCCACCAGCATGTCCACAATCCGCGTCCCGCCGTAAGCCATGGACGCCAATACCGCGCAAGCGGGCTGTTCACGCACCTCCCCGATGATGCGCGCTTCCTCGCCGCCCGGCGCGCCGTGCAGTGCCTCCAGAGCGGCATCCGCATATTCCGGCGCCACGATCGCCAGGAATTGGCCCTCGTTGGCGATGTGCAGCGGATCGAGCCCCAGCAGTTCGCACGCCCCGCGCACTTCTCCGCGCACCGGAACCGCTTCTTCGCGCAGGTGCACGCTCAGTCTGGCATCGCGCGCGAATTCGTTCAAGGTAGTGGCCACTCCCCCGCGTGTAGGATCGCGCATCCACCGCAGACCCGGGGCGGCGGCGCGCGCCAGAGCTTCAACCAGGTTAATTACCGGCCGCGTATCGGAGTGCAGGTCCGCTTCCAGATCCAGTTCGCCGCGTGCCAGCAGGATCGTGATGCCGTGATCCCCGATCGGTCCGGAAATCAGGACCGAGTCGCCCGGGCGCGCCGACCGCGCGGAGAGCTTGACGCCCCGAATCGGGCATCCGACTCCCGCGGTCGTGATGTACATTCCATCGGCCTTGCCATGTTCCACCACCTTGGTGTCGCCGCCGGCGATCGTCACGCCCGCCGCGCACGCCGCCCGGCTCATGGCGCGCACTTCGCGCTCCAGCACCTCTGTCGCCAGCCCCGCTTCCAGAATGTACGTCACTACCAGCGCCGTGGCGCGCGCGCCCGAGACGGCGAGATCGTTCACCGTGCCGTTCACCGCCAGTTCGCCGATGGAGCCGCCCGGAAACGCCAGCGGACTTACTACGAAACTGTCGGCCGTGATGGCGATCGGCGGGCCATTCACGTGGACTTCGGCGGCATCGCCCAAAGGCTCCGCCGGCGAACCGCAGAGGATCGGCGCAAACAGGCCTTCGATTAACCTCCGGCTGGCCTTTCCGCCCGCGCCATGCATCATCTCGATCTGCCGGTCGCGAAATCGAATCGCCGGTGGCGATGCTATGGTGTCGTGCATATTCTCTCCCTACGCTGGAATGGAAATCAGCTCCTCCTTGCGATGCTCGTACTGGTAATACGCCGCGCACGCCCCTTCCGACGACACCATGAGCGACCCCACCGGATTTTCCGGCGTGCACTCCTTCCCGAACAGCTTGCACTGCGCCGGCTTCAACACGCCCTTCAGCACTTCGCCGCACTGCGCCGCTTTCGGATCGGTAACGCGGATCCCCGGCACCTCAAAACGCTTTTCCGCGTCCCACTCCGCGTAAGCGTCGTTCAACGCCAGCGCCGATTGCGAAATAAATCCCATGCCGCGCCACTCGAAATACGAGCGCAGGGTGAAGACTTGCGCCATCGCCTGAAGCGCGGCGCGATTGCCCTCCCATGGCACCACGCGGCGGTATTGGTTCTCCACCCTGGCCTCGCCGCCCTGCAATTGCCTGAGGATCATGACAACCGCCTGTAATACATCCAGCGGTTCGAAACCCGAAACGACGATCGGCTTGCCCTCATTCCGCGCGATCCACTCGTACGGCCGGCATCCGATCACCGTCGAAACGTGCCCGGGCCCGATAAACGCATCGATCCTCATGTCGGGCGAATCGAGAATCGCGCGGATGGCCGGAATGATCGTCACGTGGTTGCAAAAAACCGAGAAATTGCGGATGCCCTCGGCTCGCGCGCGCATCAGCGTGAGCGCGGTGGAGGGGGCCGTAGTCTCGAACCCGATCGCGAAGAACATCACCTGCCGTTCCGGATTCGCCCGTGCCAGCTTCAAGGCATCCGCCGGCGAGTACACCGTTCGGATATCCGCGCCGCGGGCTTTATGTTCCAGCGGGCTGCCGTGCGTGCCCGGCACCCGCATCATATCGCCGAAAGCCGCGAAAATCAGATCGTTTTCCGCCGCCATGGTAAGCCCGTCGTCGATGCGGCCCATGGGCAGCACGCATACCGGGCATCCCGGCCCGTGGATCAGCTCGATGTTAGGCGGCAACAGGTCTTTCAGCCCGAAGCGGTAGATGGCGTGCGTGTGCCCGCCGCAAACTTCCATCAGGCGGTAGTGGCGCGCTGGGTCGGCCGCGCGGCGGATCTCGTCGGCCGTGCGCGCAATCAACTCCGGTTGGCGAAATTCATCGGTAAATTTCATGGGGATTCCTCGTCGAAATATCCGCGCGCCTCCTGCTTCGCGGCCTCCTCCTCGCCCAGAACGCTGAGCATTCGCAACTGGTCGATGGCCTCGTCCGCGCGGATCTTACTCATCGCGAAACCGACGTGGATCAGCACCCAGTCGCCCGGCGCGATACCGTCCGGTTCCACTAGGCTGACATCCACCCGCCGGCGCACGCCCACCACTTCCACCAGCGCGCCATGCGCCGTCCCCTCCACCATCGAAACGATCTGTCCCGGAATCGCCAGGCACATCGCCGCCTCCTAATCGTTTCCCGCGTCCTGCCGCCGCCGCGCCACAATGTCGAACTGAAATTTCAGCTCGTCCTTCAGTCTCAGCGTCCCGCCCGCCACCGATACCAGCTTGATGTCGTAATCGGTCTGGCGGATGGAGAACTCGCCATTGGCCCGCAGGCTGTCTTCGCTCACTGTCACGTTGCACGGGAACTCCACGTCGCGGTCCACGCCGTGCAAACTCAGCTTGCCTCCGAGCGTGATGCGATACATTCCCGGCGAAAGATCCGCCACCTGCCTGCCGCTGCCCTCGAAGCGAATCTCCGCATAGCGGCCGGTCTCCAGCACCTCCTGCTTCATCACGCGCTCCATCTCATCGCGGTCTTTATCGCTCACGTTATTCGCGATCGCCAGGGAAGCCGTGGGAATCTCGATGCGCAGCGAGGATTGCTCCGGCGCCTGCTCCCGGAACCATGCTTCGCCGGTGAAATCGCGGATCGCGATGATGGGGTTATGGCCGAAGGTGGAGAGCAGTCCGGTGGCGAACGCCTTCACCTGGAAGCGGCTTTTCCCCGCGTCGATGATATAGGAGGGCACCAGCCCTTTTGCGGTTTTGCCTGATCCAGTCATAAAATCGATTCCCCGGTAGGGCAGCCAATCCTGGCGGCAGCCGGAATTGCCCGCCCGTGACCTACATCGACCGCAGCTTCATGTACCGTTCCAAGTCCGGTACGGCAGCCTGCAACAAGCTGCCCGCGTTCACACCTCCGAGCAGTTTCCTTACCGCCGGGTTGGTCACCACCAGTCCGGCGCCGAATAAGATCAAGGACAATCCACCCAGCAGAAACAGAGTGTCTCTGGTTTCGTTGGGGTTGACTTCTGCGTGCGTTGTTTGACGCAATGCAAAGGCTGCCATATCGTCTCCTTTCGATTACCGCTTCACGCCGCGGCGTTGGCTCGCGGCCCGCCCATTTCCTTCAAAACCCTGTTCGCCAGCATCTCCACCAGGTCCGCCGCGAGATCCACCGCCGTGGTCACCGTCGCGCTCAAACCCATCAGCCCTTCCTCTTCCGTTCCCAGCGTCTCCGGCTCGCAGCCTACCAGCAGCAGGCGCCCGCGGCACCCGCCCATCGACTGCGCCATCTGCAAAACCCGCATGGGATTCATTCCGTGTGCGTCGAGTTCCGCCTGGGAATCGTCCAGTCCGCCCGGTGAGTTGGGGTCGATCTCGATGGTGTACAGCGTGCCCGGAGCGCCGCCGCGGGCCGTGGCGTCCACCAGGATCGTGGCGTCGTAGCCATCCAGCAGCGCGTAAGCCAGGTCGAAGCCGCGAATTCCGAAATCCACCACCCGCACTTCCGCCGGCAGGCTGCGTCTCGCCAACTGGCCAGCCACTTCCACGCCGAAAGCGTCATCGCCGTGGAAGATGTTTCCGATTCCCGCGATCAGAAGTCTCACCGCCCGCCTCCCGACCCGGTGACCGGTTCCACTTCCGCCGGGCTGAAAAAGAAGCGGTGCCCCGGTTGCCGCAGCATGCCCAGATCGCGGCCGGGATCGTCGTCCAGGACCACCGCAAGGTGCGCCTGGCCTTCGTAATCCTGCTCGATGCTTTCGATAATGGCCGTCTTGCCGGCCAGCGCCATGTCGAACACATCGCCGCCGGCCCGCGGCCGGAGCCTCACCAGATCGCCCGGGCGCACTTCCGTCTCGCCGATTGCCACCTTGTCGAGCGGCTTTTTATCCTCCAGAAGATGCCATTCCCACTCGTTCATGGCTTCTCCCCGCTGGAGGGCCGCAGACCGCGCAATGCGCCGTGCAGCTTCAGAAAATGTTCCGGCGGCAGCGATTCCGTGCGCTCCAGAATGCGCCGCGCGCGCTCGTCGCTGCGGCGCATCGCGTCCTTTTCCGCGTCCGTGAGCGCCAGAATGCGCAGCGAGAGAATCTCGTCGATTTCCGCGCCGTCGAACAGGTCGCCGGGACTTTCGGGAGCAACCTGCGGGTAATCGTAAAGGATGATGGGCGACGAGAGCACGGTATCGTGCGTGCCTTCCTCGCCCGCGAGCACCGGCCATGTTCCGGCGTTGCGGCAGGCGGCCGCGGCTGCCTGATACTCCGCCGGAGTTTCCAGCATCGAGACGAACTCGCCCCCTCGCACGCGCAGAATGGTGTGCGCCGAGAGCAGCGCCTGCGCGGGCGCGGATGCGGGCCAGAGGGTGGAATTCACGATGCGGGCCGTTATGCGAAACAACCGGTCCTCGATTTGTTCGGCAGCCGCGCTAATGCTGCATTCCAGCGGCTCCTGGGTGCGCGCGATGATCCCGCGCTCACCGACCCGTTCCTCCGTCCGCGTCGCCGCGTGCGCAAACACGCGTTTCATCTCCGCCGCCGCCAGCTCTGCGAAGGTCGCTTCGGGAAGGCTCATCTCGCACTCGGCGGCTTCCTGCCAGGATTCGTACCGTTGGCCGTCGATCTCGATGAAAGCCGCCGGCTCCGGGGCTCCCACCACGCGATTCACCAGCCGCAGGCACCGCACCTTCACCGCAAGCGCCGTAAGCGGACCTCCCACCGCCAGGCACTGCGTCTCCATCGACTCGCCAGGCGCTACCACTCCGAAATTCCAACGCTGCCGGTTCTTCACCGCCGACGAACGGTAGGGGTACAGCAAATACCCCTCGTAGAGAACCGCGTTGGCGACTTGTTCCACCGGGGGAGCGTTCATGCCGCGACGTTCTCCTCGCGCGCCGCCAGAATCTGCTCGATCGCGGCCTCCCAGGTGGGAATCCCGTGGCGGACTTTGTATTGATAGAGCCGCTCAAATATGTCGCGGCGCAGGCACAGCCACGCCATGTTGGGATAGTAGATGTCCATCATTTCCCGCCAGGTGCTCAAGGGCAGCCAGAAGCGCGCCTCCTTGCTCCACGAGATCGGGGCGACTTGCGGAATGCCGTCGCCGCGGTCGTAAAACACCGTTCCGCTGAACAAAAAAAGCAGCGGAATGTCGCCGCTTCCGAGCCCCTGAAAATACTTGGTGGAAGCCACGTTGAAATCGAATGTGCACGGGACCTGGAGCTCCACGGACGTAAGGCCGGTAAACGGCCCCACCGTGGTGCCGGCATTGGTCCACAGCATGCTGCGCAGCGTAGTGCCCCAGCGCTCCGGGGTACCGAAAAGATCGCGCAGGTGCTCCTGGTCGTCGGGCGAATAATTCCGTCGGGCGACCTCGATCTGAATTTGCGCGCGCAAGGCCACGCTGTAGATCGCCTCGCTGGCGATCGAATTCTTGATGCTCACCGCGAAGCTCAGCAAGGGCGTCATCGCATGCCGGGCCGCTACCGCGCTTTCCACGGAAAAACTCAGATCAGGCATGCTGCGCTCCCTCCAGTTCCGCGAAATACTCCCGCAGGTGCTCCCACAAATCGCTCCCGCCGGAAAGTCCGCGCCAGTGCTTCCGAACCAGCCCCACCAGCCGGAAGCACTGATCGATGGGCGCCAGAAAATATTGGTTCTCCCCAAATCCATGCTGCTCGCCCAAGCGGTTCACCACCAGCGCTTCCACGTCCGGCTCCATGGAGAGCAACACCGGGTTTTCCTTCTCGATCCGCTGCCACGTTTCCAGTTCCAGGTGGGATTCCGTGGCGCCCGCCGGGCTGGGATAAACGGCGGTTACCTTGCCCTCCGCGCCGCCGCGGTAGAAGAACGCCATGTTGATCGGCACCATCAGGCTCTCCCATTGGCTGCCGCTCAGATGGAAATTCCCTAGCGCCAGGATGCGTGTGGGCACGCGCCGGTACCGCTGCCCGCTGTCGCCGAACAGAATCGTGCACGGCCGGCACGCGCATACCAGCCGCCGTTTTTCTGTTTCCAGTAAGTGATCGTGCTGCTCCGCTATGGCGGAGCCGCAAAGGTCGCACCTCTCTTTTGCGGCCGGACGCCGCGCCAGTTGCTGCAAAGCCGCGAAACCGGTCATGTTTTCCCCGCTGCCGCGATGGTCTCCAGCGGAACGAAATCGGGCGGCGCGAATTTCTCCAGCCCCAGCAGCGTTACCGAGGCGGCATCGGGCGCCGCCGCGTACAGTTCTTCTTCCAGCGCGGACCTTACGGTACGTGCGGTGAAAGAACTGTCCACTCCGCGGAGCCGGATGCGCACCTCGCCCCCGGCCGTGCCGGCAACTTCGGCGAACACTCCGTATGCACGCAGGGAGGATCGAATCCTTTCCACGGCCTGGTGCACCCGGGTTTCGAAGTCCAGCGGGTGAAGGCCGTACAGTAGCAGCACGCTCGCTACCACCGGATCGCCGGCCAACGCGGCGATCACCGCATTCCCCGCCTCCCCGGCTTCGCGGAGGCGCTGGAGCATGCGATCCAACGCCTCTCCGTGCAAGTCCATCACCGATGCCAGGAGTTCTCTGGACCGCGCCCGCTCGCCCGAGTCCAGCTGGCCGATCAGATCGCCGATTTTCTGGATCCTCTGCTGTAACGTCGATTCGTCTATCATGGCTGCATGCCGAACATCGGCGAGTGTTTCGTCTCCAGTACCTTTCCGTTCCCCAGGTACATGTGGACGCCGCACGGCAGGCACGGATCGAAACTCCGCACGGCGCGCATGATATCGATGCCCTTGAACTTGTCGGGCCCGTTTTCCTCGAAGATGGGTGTGTTCTGCACGGCATCTTCATACGGCCCCGGCGTTCCATAGATATCCCGCGGATTGGCGTTCCACGGCGTGGGCGGATACGGGTGGTAGTTGGCGATCTTCCCGTCGCGAATCACCACGTGGTGCGAGAGCACGCCGCGTACGGCTTCGTGGAAGCCGCACCCGATGGCCTCGTTCGGCACCTTGAAGTCGGTCCACGTCTTGGTGCGCCCGGCATGCAGTTCCGCCATGGCTTTCTCCGCGAAGTGCAGCGCGCAGCACGCCGCGTAAACCTGGAAATACGTGCGCGCGCGGTCCCGCTCAATGGCGTTGCTCCATTTGGGAATCTTCCACTCGAACTCCACTTCCGGCAGCGACATCGTCTTTGGCAGATACATCTTCACGCTTTGCCCGGTGGCTTTGATGTAGCCGATGTCTACCAATCCGGCCAGCGCGGTGGACCACAGGCGGGCGATGGGACCGCCGCCGGTATCCAGCGCCAGGTGGTCGCCTGTGCGCTTGTCGAACCACCGCGGCGACATCACCCATGTGTACTTGCCGTTGAAATCGCGCTTCTGCGGCCGCGGAATAGTGGTTTGGTTCCAGGGATGGTTCTTATCCACAGGGTTGCCGAGCGGATCTTTCTTGACGAACGTCTCGGCGTTTTCCCAGCCGTCGTAGTATGAGCTCCCGAGCAGAATGCGGATGTTCAGGTTGATGTCCACCAGGTCGGTGGTGACCAGTTTGCCGTCCACCACCACTCCCGGTGTGACGAACATCGCCCGGCCCCAATCGGTCATCTTCTGGTACGTGTAGTCGCACTTGTCCGGATCGTTGAACGATCCCCAGCAGCCCAGCAGAATGCGGCGCTGCCCGACTTTTTCGTACCCTGGCAGCGCTTCGTAGAAGAAATTGAACAGGTCGTCGTGGAGCGGCACCACTTTCTTCATGAACTCGACGTACTTCATGAGCCGGACCAGGTAATCGGTGAACAGTTGTACCGTCGGAACGGTTCCTACGCCGCCGGGGTAGAGCGTGGAAGGATGCACGTGCCGCCCTTCCATCAGGCAGAACATTTCGCGCGTCATGCGGCTCATCTGCAATGCTTCGCGGTAGAAGGAGCCCGTGAAAGGGTTCAGCGCGCGCATGATGTCCGCGATGGTGCGGAATCCGTGCAGGTTGGATTGCGGAGCCGCGGTTTTTTCCGCCTTGGCAAACACGCCCGGGTTGGTCTCTTTCACCATCTGCTCGCAGAAATCCACGCCTACCAGGTTGTCCTGGAAGATGTTGTGGTCGAACATGTATTCCGCGGCTTCGCCCAGGTTGACGATCCACTCGCCCATGGCCGGCGGCCGGATGCCGAACGCCATGTTCTGCGCGTAGGTGGCGCAAGTAGCGTGATTGTCGCCGCAGATCCCGCAGATGCGGCTGGTGATGAAGTGCGCGTCCCGGGGGTCCTTCCCCTTCATGAAAATGCTGTACCCGCGAAAGATAGAGGAAGTGCTGTGGCATTCCGCTACCTGCCGGTTCTCAAAGTCGATTTTGGTAAAGATCCCCAGGCTGCCCACGATGCGGGTAATCGGATCCCAGTTCATCTCCACCAGTTTCTTTGGCTCGCTGGGGGCATGAGTTGTGGTCTCGGTAATCGTACTCATGATGTCGTTCCTTTCTAGTAACTCTTGGGATGATACCCGGTGGTCAGCTCCCCTCTCGGGTGGCGCCACTTAGGCTCTGCGTTGACCGTCTTGTTGGTGATGCTGCGCAAGGCGCTGACGGCCCGTCCATAGATTCCCACTGCGTTCGTGGAGATCCGGCTGCCCGGCGGCTCGTCCATGAAGGGCATGAATTTATCGGGAAATCCCGGCATGGTGCAGCCGATGCAGATGCCGCCCACGTTGGGGCAGCCGCCGATGCCGGCCATCCATCCCCGCTTCGGCACGTTGCAGTTCACTACCGGTCCCCAGCAGCCGATTTTGACCAGGCATTTCGGCGAGCCGTACTCGGAGGCGAAATCTCCCTGTTCGTAATAAGCCGCACGGTCGCAGCCATCGTGAACCGTCTTGCCGAACAGCCATTCCGGCCGGCCTAAGTCGTCCAGCGGAATCATAGGCGCGAGCCCGGCGACCTGATACAAAAGATACAGCACCGTCTCCGTGAAGTTATCCGGCTGGACCGGGCATCCCGGCACATTAATAATCGGAATTCCGGCCTTCGACCGCCAGTCCCAACCGAGATAGTCGTTCAGCCCCATGGCCCCGGTGGGATTGCCCTGCATGGCATGGATGCCGCCATAGGTGGCGCAGGTACCGGCGCCGACCACTGCGATCGCGCGCGGCGCCAGACGGTCGATCCACTGGGTGGTCGGGATGGGCTGGCCGGTTTTCTCGTCGGTGCCGAGCGCGGCCCAATATCCTTCGCGCTTGATTTTTTCGTTCGGTATGGAGCCTTCCACTACCAGGACGAAGGGATCGAGCTTGCCCTTTTCGGCCTGATACCAGAAGTCCAGGAAATCGCCTCCGTTTTCGTACGCCAGCACGGGATTGTGCAGGTGTACTTTCGGAAGTCCGGGTATGGCATCCAACAAAATGTCTTCCACGCTCGGCTGCATCGCCGCGGTAACTGACACCGAATCGCCGTCGCAGCCCAGGCCGGAAGTCATCCACACGATATGCACGTCGCGCACGGGTGAAGGTTTTTGCGTTTTGCGGCCATAAGGGATACCGTCAGACATCTTTTCCCCTCCTTAGATCCGTAAGTCTGAAGATGAGTTTAAAATGATCGTCTCAACGCCCTCAATCGGGCGGGGCGGGAATCTGTAAAGAGGGAAACTGCTATTTGGAAGATCGGGGATTCCCTGAGTCTGAAAACGCACCGCGCGGGCAGCCTACCCGTCCTGGTGCGTGACCCACTGGAATGCATGCTGCACCAGTTCGCGCGCGTTCTTGAGTCCCAACTTATCTTTAATGTGCGACTGGTAAGTCTCCACCGTTTTCACGCTGACGTGTAACTCGTCGGCGATCTCGCGCGTGCTCCGCCCCTTGCCGATCAGGCGAAACACCGCCAGCTCGCGGTCGGTGAGAGCTTCGATCGGCGACGCGGCTTCCGACGTGCTGCTCACCACTTTCTTCAGCAGGCGCTTGGCGATGCGGTCGCTCACGTACACTTCGCCGCCCTGAATGCGGCGGATCGCTTCCAGTACCCTTTCGGTGGCTTCCTGCTTCATGATGTAGCCGTTGGCGCCGGCTCGCAGAACGCGTTCGGCGTAAAGCGATTCGTCGTGCATGGAAAGCACCAGCACCGGCAACCCGGCGTGGCACATGCGGATGTCCTTGAGGACCGCCAGTCCGTCCGGCCCGTTCAGGGAGATATCCAGGATCACGATGTCCGGCCGGTGCGTCGCAATGGCGTGGAGCGCACGCTCGCCATCTTCGGCTTGCGCGCAAACCACCAGGTCGGCCTCCTGGTTGATGAGTTGCGTCAGACCCTGGCGCACGATGGGGTGGTCGTCGACCAGCAGCACGGTTGCTTTCCTGACCCCGGATACGACGCGGTATTGCGGTGTCATGCCTTCTTTCTCCTACCCGAGATTGCTTGCCGGAAACATGCAGCAGACTTGTGTGCCCCCGTGGGCGCCGGGTCGAACCTCGAGCGCTCCGCCAATCATCTTAGCCCGGTACGTCATGATGGAAAGTCCCATGCCGCGCCCCGAAGACCGCGCCGGCTCGATCCCCGCGCCGTCGTCTTCGACCATGAGATACGGGTCGCCGCCGCCGCAAAGGCGGATGCCGATGTGGCGTGGGCGCCCGTGCTTGATGGCGTTGTTCACGGCTTCTTGCGCGATGTGGTAAAGCTCGGTGGCGATAGCGCTGTCGCGAATCGGCGCCGGGCGGAGACATTCGAAACTGCACGACACGGGAAACATGCTCTCCACCTGCAGCGCCAGGCGTTCCAGCGCCGTCATCAGGCCGCGGGCGTCGCCCAGCACCGGCAGCAACCCGTGCGAAAGCTCGCGTGTCTGATCGATCGCCTGGTTTACCAGCGCCACGATTTTGGCCGCCTCGGCCGCCTCCGGCAAATCCTTTTCACGCAATTTCTGTTCCAGCACCTTGCTCATAAAGGCAACGCCCGTGAGGTGCTGCCCCAATCCATCGTGGAGGTCCTGCCCGATGCGGCGCTGTTCGCGGCCGCTGATCTCCAGGATGGTCCGCTCCAGGCGTTTGGCTTCGGTCACGTCCACTCCGGTGAGAATCACGTACTCCGGTGCGCCGCGGCAATCCGCCAGCAGCGTGCCCGACCAGGAAATCACCCGGCGGCCGCCCAGGCGCGTTTCCCACACGCTCTCGAACATCGCCGGAACTCTCCCGGTGCGCAGTTCTTCGAAGGCTTCGCGAAAGCGCGCGCTTTCGGGCGCCAACAGCAGGTCCCATGCCCTTCCACCGATTACCTCGCTCGAATGAAGGCCGGTGACGCGTTCGCAGGCGCGATTGAAGCGGACCATGCGGCCCTCGGGGTCGAGCACCAGCACCAGCGCGCCCACTGTGTCCACCAGCGCGGCGGCGAAGTTGCGCTCTTCCTGAAGCGCGGCTTCCGCGCGCTTGAGATCCGTGATATCGAACCCCACTCCGTGGA
The DNA here is from genome assembly GCA_035509055.1 of Bryobacteraceae bacterium. Lineage (GTDB taxonomy): Bacteria > Acidobacteriota > Terriglobia > Bryobacterales > Bryobacteraceae > PALSA-129. Next base: position 28,651 of record DATJMA010000063.1, read on the forward strand.
TGAACCACGGACGCCCATCGTTCCGCCGCACCATTTTGGCGTCGCAGCGGAAGGAAACCACCCGGCCATCGCGCGCGATCACGCGGTACACCGAGCGCAGCGGCTTCCCCGAGAGAATCATCTCCGCGGCCTCCGAGCTCCAGCGGGCCTTATCGTCGGTGTGAATCCGCTCGTACCAGCGGATGGGATCTTCCAGCCATTCCGCGCGGGAGAATCCCAGCATGGTCTCGATCTGCGGGCTCACATATGCCTCGCCCACGCCGCGATCCAGATAGACCATGAACACTACCGCTGGAATCTGCTCGATGAGGGCGCGATATTGCGCTTCGAGATTCGGCGCGTCGGGGTGTTGTTTCGGCCCGGCCTGCGACGGTTCCAGAAAAACCTGCGCCAGCGATTCCAGGATCTGTTCCGCTTCGGGATGCGTCATAGTTCACCGGTGGCGCCAGGCAGGCTCCCTATTGAGCGACGCCTGGGTGAAGCGCCGCAACGCATGGATGGCACGGCCGTAAGTAGAGACGGCGTTCGACGAGAGCAGCGATCCCGGCGGCTGATTCAGAAAGGGCATGAACTTGTCGGGAAAGCCCGGCATGGTGCAGCCGATGCAGATGCCGCCGACATTGGGGCAGCCGCCGGTGCCGTTCATCCAGCCGCGCTTGCCCACGTTGCATTGCACCACCGGCCCCCAGCAGCCGAGTTTGACGATGCACTGCCGCCCGCCGTATTCTTCGCTGAATTCCGCCTGCTCGTAATAGCCGCCGCGATCGCATCCCTCATGCACCGTTTCGGAGAACAACCAGGTGGGGCGTAGCGCTTCATCCAACGGAATCATGGGCGCGTCGCCGCACGACTGGCGCAAAAGGTACAGCATAGTCTCCGTCATGTTGTCGGGCTGTGCGGGACAACCCGGAACGCAGACAATCGGTATGTTTGCGCGCGATTTCCAGTCCCAACCCAGGTAGTCCGGCAGCCCCATGGCGCCGGTGGGATTCCCTTCCATGGCGTGTATGCCGCCGTACGCCGCGCAGGTGCCGGCGGCCACCACCGCCCAGGCGTGCGGCGCCAGGCGATCGATCCAATCGCAGGTGAGAATCGGCTGCCCGGTTGCGAGATCGGTGCCGAACGAGGCCCAATACCCCTCGGCTTTGTTGCGCTCGTTCGGGACGGATCCCTCTACCACGAGGATGAACGGTTGCAATTTACCAGCCGCTGCGGCGGCAAAAGCCGCGACGAACTCATCGCCGTTTTCATACGCCAGGAAGGGATTGTGGAAGCGCATTTGCGGAACTTTGGGAAGTCCGCCCAGGATCAGTTCCTCGATGGACGGCTGGGTGGCCGCCGTAATGGAGATGGTTTCTCCATCGCAGCCGAGTCCCGCCGTCAGCCACAGGACGTCCATGCCCCTCCGGTCCACATTCTATCCGATTCGCCGGTTCCTATTTCGGAATTTCCACGTTCCGATTCACCGAGGCCAGTTTTCTCTCGGCGTCCATTACCACGGCGCGCGCGCGATAAGTGCCCGCCGGAGCGCTGAGCGCGAGGCGGGCATTGACTCCGCTGGCGGCGAGGCGCGTCATGGTGTCCGGCTTGAGCGCGAAGTCCATCGAGCCTTCTTTGGCCGCGACGAGCTTATCGCCGGAGTCGATCAGCGCACCGATGAATGTCAGCTTCTGCACATACCGCTCGTTCTCCCGCGCGAACTGGAGCGCGGCGAGATCGACGTGAATAGTGAGCGACACCACCGTCTCGCCTTTTGCGTTCTTACTCAGGGTGGGCATGAGTTGCACGGGGAACTGTGCGAGAGCCTCCGAACCGGTGACGTGCTGATCGATGGGACGCGACTCCGCTTTCGTTTCGGCGGGCGGAGGGGGCGTTATATATCCCGGCCGCGCCTGCACGTAATCGCTGTTTCGCGTGGTGAGCCGCACCTGGAGTTTGTGAAATTGGCCTGCCAGGGAGTCGGCGCCAGGATGGAACGCGATTTCGTATGTAGTCTCGGGGGCGGAGCCGAGTTGCGAGAAGCCGCCGGCGAGATCGTTGCTGTTATGGAAAAACAGGCCGCCGGTGGCCGACGCGAATTCCTGCATCACTTCGTTCAGGGCATCGTTGCGGGATCCGATGGTTGAGGTCTCGAAGAAGAATGTCGCGGCCGGCAGCGCGCCGACGGTCCCGGCGTTACGCCCCGGCGCTTCCGACCAAAGGCCCTTGGCGTCCAGGGCATTGATGACGATTCCGGCGCGGATGGCGCGGTCGATGGCTTCCGCCTTTCCGGACTCCATCATACCCGTGAGAAAGCCGGTGGAGGCCATCAACAGGACTCGCGTGCCGGGCGCCTGCGACAGAAGTTCCAGCGCCTTGTCAACCGCGTCGATGGAATCGAGCGAGTCCTCGCGCGCCTTCTCCCAGGTGGAATTGGCCTGCTGCTGCACCGCTATGAGGTTGGTGTTGCCCGCGTTGGCCTTCGGGTTGACGCTGGTCAAGCTGGATCTTCTTCCCTGAACTTGAGGAAGGGAAGTGTCGGCGTTCAAGCACTGCTGCGCCTCTTGCACCGCGGCGTTCAGGGCGTCGAGGTCGTTGCGGAAGATCAGGTACGCCTGGTAGGGAGTGATTCGCGGGCAGGGCATCAGGCCGTTTTCAGACAAGCGCTGGTGCGTGTGCAACTTCCCGATGGCGGCGCCGAGAGCTTCCGTGTCCGGCGTGAAGGCCAGCGACAGGCCGGCTGAGGAGGAATAGACGGCGGCTTGCGCTCCTGCGCCGAGACCGGCCTTCACAAACTGGCGGGCGGCGAGTTGCGCGCGCTGCAACTCGGCGGGCGAGGCGTGCAGATCGTCGAAGAAGAGCAGCGTGGAGCGCACCGGCAGGGAAGGGAGCGCTACCTGAGCGGGAGCGGGCGCGGCTGGTGCCGCTGCGCTCGCCGCCGCAACGGAGGGCAGGACTGCCTTCCCTCGCGTCTCCGCTAAAAAAGCCGCGATCTCTCGCGGCTTGCCTTCATCGAGGATCTCGAAATCGCCCTGCCGGAGGCCGCTCACCGCCTGCCCGCGACTGTCGCGCACGGTTACGTCCATTTCGACGAGTTGCGTCTCGACCGTCAGCCGAAGCGGCGGCGGCACGTAGTTGTGCGCGCTGACGCGCACTTCGTCCGATTGGGCGGCGGCCAGGAAAGCGGTTGCCACCGCGAGTCCCACCCATTTCGGGCGGACCGGCACTAATTTCCGCCGCGTCCGCGGCCGTTACCGCGAGGTTCGGGAAGATCTTTGCGCGGCAGTTTATCGGGGCGGGTGGCCGCCTGGTACACGAAGAACGCCTCTACGATGGCCATTTGCTCCATGTCGGCCTGCTGAATGCGCTCGTAGGTGTCCATGTTGGTGTGGTGCGTGCGCGAATCGTAGTCCATCGGGTCCTGAATGAACTGGAAGCCCGGTAATCCGACGGCGTCGAACGACTGGTGGTCGGTGCCGCCGGTATTGCGAATGGTGATGACGCCGGGAGTGAGGTCCTTGACGGCGGCGAACCACTGCTCGAAGATCGGCCGCACCATTTCGTTGCCTTGCAGATAGATTCCGCGGATGCGGCCGGTGCCGTTATCGATATTGAAGTAGCCGGCGAATCCATCGTGCTCGGCGGTGGTTTTCATGGTGGCGGGATCGGCGAAGTGCTCCTTGACGTAAGCCTGCGATCCGAGCAGCCCCTCTTCTTCGCCGCCCCACAGCGCCATACGAACCGTTCGATCCATTTTTACGTTGGTGGACTTCAGCAGCCGCATCACTTCCATGGCGACGGCGCTGCCGGCGCCGTTATCGGTAGCGCCCGTGCCCATGTGCCAGGAATCGAAGTGGCCGCCCACCATCACCAGTTCGTTCGGCTTGGTGGCGCCGGGAATCTCGGCGATCACGTTGAACGAATCGGTGGCCGACATATCGAACTTGGTCTGGATGTTGAACGAGAGCTTCACCGGAACGTGATGCTCGAGCAGGCGCGCGACGCGGTTGTAGTTCTCCGCGGTGACCGACAGCGACGGAACATTCTTAGTGGGATCGCCGGTGCGCGGCGAGCCGTTGCTGGCGGGGACCACGCCGCTCGAACCGCGGGTGGTGCCATTGGCGGAAATGATCACCAGCGCTCCCTCTTCCTTCCAGAAAGTGGCCAGGCGCGCCTGGAGCGCGCGCTGCTGTTCCGCCGAAAGCTGCGGTCCGCCCCGTCCGCCGCGTCCCGCGCCGCCACGTCCGGGGGCGCCCGTAGGCAGCAACTCGGGGACCATCTCGGTCAGTTCGGCGTCGGTGTAGCGCGTGCCGAGAGGTTTATCGGGGAATTCGAGCTCCAGCGGGCCGGTGCCGAGAAGCACGATCTTATCCTTCAGCGTCCCGTGCAGCTTGTCGAGGTCGCCCATCGAGGTGGGATTGGCGACCATCATAGCTTCGCCCGTCACTTTGCCGTCCGTGCTCCCGCACCAGGCCTGCGGATAACCGATGATGGGCATGTAGGTGGGCGATACCATGGCGCCTTCGTACTCGGTCATTTCCCAACTCGGAATGGCCGCGCGCACCGGACCGCGGCCGCCGCCTTCTTCGCCGGGTGGCGGAGGCTCCGGCACGGTGGACCACTTTTCCAGATGCACGTTGCTGAGGCCCCACTCCTTGAGCCGCCCGGCCGCCCATTCCCCGGCGGCGCGGAATTGCGGCGAGTTGGTCAGCCGCGGGCCGTAGCGGTCGGTGAGGTTGTACATGGTTTCCATGATGGGAACGGGACGGGGTGTGCCGCCGCGGCCTCCGAAGCCGCCGAAGCCTCCGCCGCCGAGTTCCGCTGTTTTCAGCTTGTGAATAACGTTAAGGTCGATCTTTTCGACCGGTTGCTGCGCGACCAGCAGCACGGAAAGGAACAGAACCAGCAAAGCGAGAACGGTTGTCTTTTTGGACATAAAGGTTTGATGATAGAGCATATCAAACAATGTGCCATGGCGGCGCGCGCGAGAAGGCCCGGTTGGGGGATTTCTCCGAAGGGAATTCATATGAGGTGGAACCGGGTTTTGCTGGTTTCGATTTTGTATTGGCCGGTGGCAAACGCCCAAAACATTTGCCGCACTTATCTGTTCGACCACTACGACTACGCAAATAATGTCGGCATCGCGCTCGATCTGGAATCCTCCAACAGCGGCCCCAACGCCTGCACGCTCGGTTCGGTCAGCCTGATTCTCGGCGTCGGCAATGGGGTCAACTTCAATTACGCCCGCGTATCGCCGGCGTGGGTGGAAGGCCATTCTTATACCGCGAAGGCGGTGGTGACGGCTGCCGGTCCGCAACTGTTGTATCTCGATGGCCAACTGGTGGCATCCGCCAGCGGCGCTTTCCAGCCGATGCCGGGCGCTGCCTACGGTTCGGAACTGCCGAGTTGGGCCAACGGCCAGGCGACCTATTACGTGAACCAGACCGGGCTTCAGGTGGCCAATGGCAACCAGAATGTCACGCTGCCCGTGGCTGGGACCTGGACCGAACCGGCCACGCCGCTGCTGCTTTTGGGTGGAACGCCGATCTGGTCCGGGTGGCTCGCGGACGATCCGGCGCAGGCCATCGCCATCACCGCGACTTTCGAGATCCAGAACGGCCTTCCCACTCCCGCGCAGTACGACCCCTACGTGGACCAGTATGGCCAGGGGAATTTTGGCGCCTGGCCTTCGAAGATCGCCAGCGATGACGATCTGCTCGCCGCCGCTACCGCCGAGCAGGCCTGGCTTGCCGCGCATCCGCCGCTTCCGGGACTGGACGCCTACGGCGGCTCGGTAGCCGCCGGCTGGCACGACACCGCGACCGGCTACTACCATACCGTCCAGCACAACAATCGCTGGTGGTTGATTACACCGCTGGGGAATCCGTGCTTTTATGTGTCGCTATCCTCGATGGATCCAAGCGGGTTCGCGACTCCCATCACCGGGCGGCAGGCGGAGTTCGCCTCGCTGGAACCCGCGAGCGGCGCTTTTTCCGCGGCTTACTCGCAGAACTGGTGGGGCGATAGCGCCGATCAGAGCACCACTTATCTTCACTTCGATATTGCCAACGAGATTCGTAAGTACGGAAGTAATTGGGCCGCGACCTGGCAGGCTCTTGCGGGGAAGCGGCTGGCGAGTTGGGGGTTCGGCGGGATGGGTAAGTGGTCGGAGCTTACCGCTAACTTTCCCAGCATGCCGGTGCTGAATCACGGCGCCGTTCCCAACGCCGTTCCGGGCGGCCACCCCGACACCTTCGATCCCAATGTGGTGGCACAACTCAAGGCCGCGCTCTCCAGCCAGATCGGGAACAACATCACCAATGCGCAGGTAGTCGGCTGGTCCGTGGGAAACGAGATTGCCGAGGATATCCAAACCAGCGAAATCACGGCCATTCTCGCCCTGGGAGCTGCCACGCCGGTCAAACAGGCGCTGGTCAATCAGGCGATCACGGCGATTTACCAGGGGAATGTGGCGCTGCTGGCGGCAGCCTGGGGCATTCAGGCCACGACGGCCGCGCAAGCCTACGCCGCCACGCCCAACCCGCCCGCCGGCGATGTCGAAACCCTCCGCGAGTATTACGAGAACAGTTATTACCAGACGATTTACCAGACCGTCAAAGCGATCGACCCGAATCACTTGTATGTGGGTAACTGGGTCGACCCGGGATATTGGGTAAGTCCTGTGGACTGGAGCCTGATTGCCGCTAACACGGACGTGATCGGGTTCGATTACTACGCGCTTCAGTTTGCCTCCACTTATAACCTCTCGGGCTTGATTCAATCTGCCGGCAAGCCCGTGATTGTGGGCGAATTCTCTTTTCCATCCGATTATGATGGCGAGCGTGGATTCGGCTCGTTAGCGGTTTCGGCGGAGTCCGATTCCGAAGCCGGCGATTGGTACACCGCGTGGCTGAAAGCGGCGGCGGCCAATCCCAATTGCGTGGGCGTTTCGTGGTTCGAGTACGAGGACGAGCCCATCAGCGGCAGAGGCAACAGTTCCGGATCGAACGCGGGAACGGCGCTGGTTTACGGGGAAGACTACGCGTTCGGGATGGTGGATGTGACGGACCAGCCGAAATATGACCTGGTGAACAAGGTCCGTGCGGCCAACCAGGCGGCGCTGGCTTCGTTGGGTCTCTTGGATCACACCCTGAGCCAGTTCTCGTCGGCCGCCGGCGGAGTGGCGGGGCTCGCACCGGGCAGCAACGCTTCGGTCTTCGGGACCGATCTCTCGACCGGACAACCGACATCGCCGCAGACGCCCTGGCCGCCAGAGGTATCGGGCACCACCGTTACGCTGGTGGATTCCACCGGGGCCAAAACCACCGCGCTTTTGAACTACGTCTCCGCGACGCAAATCAACTTTCTGATTCCATCGACGGTGGCTGTTGGTCCGCTGACCGTAACGGTGACGTCGGGCGATGGCACCGTGGCCTCCGCGGAAGCCCAAGTGACGGCTATGGCTCCCGCTATCTACACCCTGAACGCGGCGAATCTGGCCGCCGCGTATGTCGATTGCGTTACCGGAAGCACGCAGACGCTGGAAAATCCGTTTCAACTCTCCGGCGGCGCGCTGGTAGCGCAGCCGGTGAACCTCGGGTCCTGCGACGAGAGCATTTTGTTGCTCTTTGGCACCGGGATGGATACGGCGCAGGCGTCCGGCGTTCAGGTGATATTCGGCGGCACGCCCGGTATGGTGCTGTGGGCCGGGCCGCAAGGGACGTGGCCGGGGCTCGACCAGATCAACGTGGTGATTCCGAAATCGCTGACGGGCGCGGGGAACGTAGCGGTGGCGCTCTCGGCCGGCGGAATTGCGGCCAACATCGTGAACATTACGATTCAGTGAGGATGTTTTGCCTTCGGCCTCCGGCGGAGGCACCGTTCGCAATCGAGGAAGACAGGGATCTGTTTTAGGTCGCCACAGGCGGGAAATTGACGCGCGAGGTCTCTGTCACCGGCCACCAGGCTCATCGGGGGCTTCCGGCGGCCGGGCTCCTTTAATCAGCAGCCAGAAGACAATCCCACCCTCGCCGAGCAGGGCCGGAGAAGCGATCCTGGAGACTTGCTCAACTTCCAACGGAAAGAGCAGTCCGGCGCCGCTGATGGCCAGATAGCCGACGCCGCTGACGAACAGTAAGAGGCCGAGAATCCGTGGGAGGAACCCCGAGCGAACGACCAGCAGTCCGAAAGGAAAGAGCCACAGGCCGGCGAAAACCTCGGCGAGCAGGAACCCGTGATCGTGAACGCGAAGAAAGAGAGCGGCCAGCGCGGCTTGCTGCGGCTTGTCGAATAAGGAAACGAAAGGCTCGCCGCGCGCGACCACAACCACGGCAGCGTCATTCAGCACGTTCAGGAAGTCGAGAACACACGGCATGAGGCCGCCGAGAATCACCAGCAGGATGGCGAGTGTTGGATCGACGCGGCGGAGGAGCCGGTAGAGCGCCAGCGCGGCAAAAAGGCACGCAAGTCCGGCGATGAGATCGCAGACCATGCCGAAGCGGAAAAGCCGTTCGTGCTCTGCGATATTGCGGATCGTGGAGACGGCATGGTCGCGCACGATCAGAGTTCGGCCGATATACATGGGCCGGATGATGGAGAAGCCTGTCAGCAGGTAAAGGCATCCGGCGACGCGACCCGGGTCGTGGCGTGAGCTCATGATTGCGTAGACGGAAAAGGCTCCCGGGTTTTAGCGGGCGGGTTCTCAACCGTGGGGAAAAGGAGACTTTCGGCAGCATGCTGCCGTGACCACATGATCGATTTCCTCGCGTCTCGAAGCATCGCCTTCCACGGTCTTGCCTCGGGATGGCCATTACGAAGATTTGTGGTCAAGTACCTGGCGGGTCCTCGGCAAAGCGTATGGGAAGGAACCGCGGCCTACGGGATCGTGCAGTTCCTTGAGAGTCGCTTGGGTGTCGCGCGCGGCTTTTTCCCTAGTCTCTTCCCTCAGCATGCTGCCACCTAGCGGGTCCTCAGCAACGCGTGTGGGAAGGAACCGAGGCCCGTGGGATCGTGCAGTTCCTTGAGAGTCGCTTCGATGTGGCGCACGGCTTTTTCCCTGGTCTCTTTCGTCAGCAGCTTATCGTTTCGGTGGATAAAGTCTGCGAGCGCCTGCAAAGCCCGTTGTATTTCCAGCCCGACGCCAACCGCTTCCCATTCGAGCTTGCTAATCTCTTTCGTCAGAGCGTTGATCTGCGTGTGGAGCAGCGAAATGGCTTCCGGGTCTCTGGTCTCGTCCACTCTGGCGTCCATTCGCTTTTCGAGTAAAGGGCTTTCCCGGGCCAGAATCTGCCGGTACAGGTGGAGCTTGCGATCCACTGTCACTATAAATTTGTCAGTAGTTTTATCCATTAGTCGTTGCCTGTTCGCGGCGATCAGGTGGTCGACTTTGGCAAGCCTGGCCCGTTGCCGGGAAGCGGCCGTTTTCAGGAGCTTGATGCGTTCTTCGCACTCCCGCTTCATTTTTTTCAGTTGTTCCGGTGTGGGCCGACCCATACGCTGGCGTTTTCCTTTTCGAGTCGAACAATTTTCGGACTGATGTCCTTAGAAATAGCCGACGTCGAGGGAAAAATCTTTAGGGAATGTTCGGAGAATTCTCAAAGAATTATCAAAGCTGTTGAGGATTCAGCCGTCCGGCATCAGGCGTAGGACGAAAAAAGCGATCGGGGCCTTCTTCCCCTTGGCGAATTGCGTAAAGTGATCTGAGCAGTGTCCGAATCATTGACCGGCTGGAGCCAAGCTGGCCGAGGGGCACTCGAGTTACCACCGTTATAACGCCGCCCGGGGCGGGAGGCATGAGCGACGACTACTACCTGGAAATCGAGATCGTAAACGAGCTGGTCTCGTCAACAATCTTGTAGCCGGCCGGCGGCTGGAACAGAGACGGGTCGGGTTCGGCGGTGCTCAGGTCTTCCAGCTTCCACACTGACTTGTGGGACGAATCGGAATTGGTGCCGGCGATTTCGAGCGCCAGGGAGGGCGCGTACCAGAATTCCGCCACCGAGGTCATGGGTCGATCGTTGCCACGCGATCCGGCAGGGTATGTGGTGGTCTCACGCGTGCCCACCGCCGTCACGCCGGACATCACCTGCTGGCCGAGCGCCTCTCTGGTTCGCGAAGGGGCGCCCTTCCGGGCGGAGGGCTGCACGGAATCGCGAGCGGCGGCGATTTCGAAAGCGGTCCTCGTCGTCCAGGTCTTTATGGCAACCCGATGGGCCAAGCGGTTCACGGGATCGATTTCGTAAAGCGATCCGCTTACCGGATCGTCGATCCGGGTAATGCCCACGGAGCAGGCGACTTGACCTGCCGCGCGCTCTTCCCGGCGCGTGCGGCCCGCGGAGTCGCGCCACACCAGGAACTCCGGGCGGCGAATGTTGGGGAGTGCGTGCTCGGAGCCGTCGGCCAGGATCTCAAATTCTTCCCGCGACTCGCGCGCGGAATATGGAGCGCCGGTCACCGCTTCGCCTTGCACCGGGATTCCGAAATGGTAGCTGGCGGTGCAGCCGCCCGAATGCGGGGGGCGTTCGGATGCTGTGACCGGGGGAGGAACGTTCGCGTTCTTACCTATTCCGATCGTGAACTGCACCGTGCCTGCTGGCTCGTCGATCACCTGGTAATCTTCGGGAATCAGGAAGAGCGAGGGATCGGGATCTGCCGTGCTCAGATCTTTCAAACTGCGAGTTGAGACCGTGCCCTGTTCTTTGTTGGACGTTTTGGTTTCCACCGCGAGCGCGAGTTGGGGCGCGGTCCAGGTTTCCGTGACGATGGTACCGCGGCGGGTGAGATTGTCATCGGGATCCGGCGCCATGGTTCGCGTCACGCGTTCGCCCACCAGGATGACGCCGTTTTCGGTCCGCGAACCCAAGTCTTCGCGCGTGGCGTTGTCCCCCCGGCCGGGGCCCGCCATGGATGCCGCCCGTTCCGCGGCCGGTATCGGCGGCCGCACGGTGAGCGGAACGCGGTAAACGCGTTTTCCTTGCGCGTCGACAACATAACCGAGCCCCGCGACCGGATCTTGAATAGTTATGAAGTTGTCCCAGCAGCCTGAGCTGCCGTTTTCGCGTTTTTGTTCGGTGCGAATGCGCCCGGCGGCATCGCGCCAGGTGAGAGTCCATCGTCCGGCGCTGGAGCTGATGTGCGTGCCGTCGGCGAGCGTGCGCACGGATTCGAAGACTTCGCGCGCTGAATAAGGCGCGCCGGTAATCGGCCGAACCGGGGAAACTCTGACGTTCACCTCGCCGTTGCGTTCCGTGCCAGTGCCGGTGCAAGCGCCGCCGCCTATCATCTGGCAAAGCGCCGGGGCGGCACTAAAGGCCGCGGCCAAGAGGAACCTGAATAGACGCATGGTTATCCTCCGTTGCCGTAAGTATAAACGACTGCGCGTGGGGCGGAGTTACGAAGTTGAACGAGCCGGAGCACGGAGCCGGGAGCCGGAAGGAGAACCGCCCCGGCCGGCGCGGAAGTTTGCGGCTTTGTGTTCAGCTTATTTTACGGCCATAGTTACTCCGTTTTGGGAACTTACTCCGCCTATGGTCACCACCACTGGCACGTCCGGTGCCGGAGTTACCCCGGCGGGCACTTGGGCGTTGATCTGCAAGGCTCCCGACACCAGCCCGGGCGCTGCCCCCACGTAGTTGGTCTGGCACGGAATGCCTCCCATGGTCACGGTAACGTTCACGCCGGCGGGCAATTGGCCATACGGCGGCGTGGATAACAAGCCGTCCGTGCTCGCCGGCGCGGTCACGCCCATGCCGGTTCCGAAAATGGCCACCCAAGCGCCGCGGGCAGCGGGATTGGCGGCCGAATTGACGGGCAATCCGGTGAGATTCAGGATCGCGCCCTGCCCTGTGCCCGAGGATTCGGAAGTGAACAGGGCAGGCGACACCGCCGTCACCGGAATCGTCAACGGCGCGGAGACAGCGCCCAGATACTCCACCTCCAATTGCGTGGCGGAATGGCCGGCAACTCCGTAGGGCACCACCGCGTTCACCTGTCCGGTGGAAGCGTATGCGATTGTCGCCGGCACCCCGTCGAAGAGGACGTGAACGCCCGCGAGGGAATTCGATACCAGGGTGGGATAGGTGAATTCGAGGTTTGCGCCCTGCGCCGGTCCGAGCCCGGAGCCGAACAGCGACACGATTTCTCCCGGCGCCACCGCTCCGGCGGTGTAACTCGCCGCGTTGACCACGCCGCCGGCGGGGAGAGCCGGCTGCGCATTCGAGAGGCGGAGAAGCGCCGCCCCGTATCCCGGCAGCGTCACCTGCATCTCTGGGGCGGGCGTGAGCGATTGCGGCACGGGACCGGTGGCGGGAGTGGACGTATCCAGGGTCACCAGCGTGGCGTTGGAGAATGTCCCGAGCGCCGAGAGATCGAGCGCGAAAGTGCGCGAAAGGCCCGGGCCGTTGTTATCTCCAGCGGCGCTCAGCGCGTAATTCGACATCAGGATGACCACCGAACCATCCGCGTTGCGGGCCGCCATCGTCTGAGTGTCGTAGGGCAGTCCGCTGCCGCCTTGCCAGGTGCCCAGGCTCGCCGTGAGGCAGCAGCCCGAGGTCGTAGTCTGAAGGATGTCCTGTCCCGGAGGCGAGGGCAGCCAGTGCGAGAGGTAGTAATCCACCCAATAACTGAATTGCAGGTTGCCGGTCGCGTCTACTTCGCCGAATTGCGCATCCGTCCCGAACGACCAGTGGTACAACGCCTGCGCGCCCGCTTCGCCCAATTGTTGGAAGACCAGCGACCGCCACGCGGCGAAAAACGGGCTCGACCCGCGCGTGTCGAGCACGAACTTCTGGGGTGCATTGCACGCGCTGATACCGTTGCCCTGGTCGTAATCGGCGTTCACGTTGTTCTCGGTGATCCACACCGGCACGTTCGCCAGCGCCGCATTGACGGTCATATCCTGGTACATCTCGCGCACTTGGCTGGCGAAGCCGGGGACGGTGGCGAACAGAGTGCGGTCGAGATCTTTCTGATTGCAGGTGGAATAGAAGTGTTTGGCGACGACGTCGACGGGGGCGGTGACGCCGTTCACGAAAGTCGGGAAGTAATTGCCGTTGCCTGAAGGGTCCAGGGCCAGTTCGACCGCCACGAACTTGATATTCGGGTCGGCCTGCGCCATGGCTGGGACTACCGTGTTGTAGAGCGTCACGTACTCCGATGCGGAAACGCCGTTGATGTCCGGTTCGTTGAAAATGCCCCAAAACGTGACGGGATAGCGCGTCGGGCTCTGATAATGGATGCCGGCGTCGGTGAATCCCCCGGTGTTGTAGTAGCGCACCAGGTTGCCGCTCATCTGCGCGAATGCCGGAATGCCGGCGGCCAAAATCTGGCCGCTCGAGTTACTCAGGAACGCCGGCGCGGTGCCGATCTGGAATTCCGGGCTGTGATCTCCGGTTGCCTGTATCGGCGAGAGCATGGTGTTCAACTCGGTGAAGTTCCAGGTGTCGGGCCCGGTGAGCGGAATGCCGTCGGAGATCACCTGCACGCGTGTGTGGAACGGATTGAGCGCGGTCAGGTTGGCGGCGGCTCCCGGCGCGCCGCCGAAGAACGTGTAACTCCAGCCGGCTAACTGGAAGGATGTGGACATGGCCAGTTGCAGACGGCCATTTTCGCCGGACGAGGTATTTACCTGATTACTTACCTGCACGTTGACGGTGCCGGATTGCGCCGCCGCGGCGGCCGCGGCCAGAAAAACGATCGTGACGAGGCGCACGATCCCTGGGGTTTTCATTTGGTCCTCTGCCGCTGACTGTAACAGAGTGTGCGCGGACCAGTTGGCTCTCATATATTCGGATAACTAGAAAAGTAGAATTTCATGTTCTAAACTCTTTTATGAGGCATAGCACAGTGAGTTGGTTTCGCATTGGGCAGGAACGGCGGGCTCGCAGGATTTCCAAAGCTCTCGAATCGCGAAAGTCGGGGCCGGTCGCGATCCTCGATGGGGATGAGGCAGCTTCCACGCCGGTGGAAGCTTCAGAACTCGGAAAAGTGGCGCGACTCCATCCCTTCAGTCCGGTCGCGATCTCGATATTGCAGCTCTTCGAGCGCGATCAGGTTTCGACGCAGGAGATTGCGAAACTGCTGCAATCCGATCCGGCGCTTGCCGCCGAGACTCTGGCCTATGTGAACTCCCCGCTGTTTGCTGTGCCCGACACCATTACCGACTTGCACAGGGCCATCCTGGTGCTGGGCGCCGACAACACCAAGCGCCTCACGGCCACACTGGCCATGCGGGGAATGCTGCGGTCGGCCCCCAAGATTGCGGTGACGCGGCGGCTGTGGCGGCACAGCCTCGCCACGGCTTTGATCGCGTCCGAACTGGCGCCGCTGTACCGATTGGCCCCCGACCTGGCCAATACCGCGGGCGTGTTGCATGATATCGGCCGCGTGGGCTTGCTTGCCAAGGATGGCGAAAAATACGCGCAGATCGTGCTGAAGCTGCACGACGACGTGGACGCGATCCTGGCCGCCGAACGGGAAAGCTGCGGGATGGACCATTGCGCCGCGGGATCCTACCTGTGCGGCGTGTGGGCGCTGCCGGCGGTATTTCAGGAGGCGGTTTCCCGACACCATACGGCGAAGGGAGATGCGGCGATTCCCGGTTTGATTCACGTCGCGTGCGCGCTGGCGGACGACATGACATTCGCCGCGATCTCGCATCGCGGGGTGATGAGCGTGCCGGAACGAATCGCGGAAAGAGTGCCGGAGAAGCTCCGCGAGAGCGTGCTGGCCCTCGGACACGACTTCGAAGAACGCATCGCAAAAAAGGTAGAGCAGTTCGACTTCTAAGAATGGGCGGGCGATCCTGCCCGGAGCCAGCCTGACTGCCCACCAAACTACGGTCTCGGAGCCACATCGCACCAGCCTTGCGGACGTGATAAACGCGGATCTACGGAATCGATGACACCAGTGTGATCGCCGGCAGCGAGGAACTGTCGTCAACGCGGCGTGGTTCAACCTCGCTTGCGCGGCGGCAACGCGGGCCGTTTACCTATAGCAGCGCGATCGCCGCGGAGAAAGTAAGAACAGCGCCCTACTGATGACGAAGTGCCACCGACGGCGCAATCCCCGCCGCACGGCGCGCTGGAACCATCGAAGCCAGCGCCGCCACTATCGCGACCATCGCCGCCACCGCCACGAAGGTAGATGGGTCATTCGCCTTCACCCCGAACAGCATAGTTGTGAGCACGCGCGTGGCGGCATACGCCGCCGCCAGCCCGATCGCAATCCCGATGACGGCGAGTTTCATTCCCTGCCACACCATCAGGCGGAGCACCGTGGCCCGCGAGGCGCCGAGAGCCACGCGGATGCCGATCTCCTGCATCCGCTGCTCCACGGCATACGACATCAGGCCGTAGATTCCGATTGCCGCCAGCAGCAGCGCGATGGACGCAAAGACCGTGAGCAGCAGCGCGTTGAAGTTCTGGCGCGAGAGAGATTGCTCCAGCATCTGGTCCATGGTGCGCTCGTTGGCCGGACTGAGCGTGGCATCCACGGCGCGGAATTCGCGGTCGATGGCCGCGCGCACGGTCATCGGATCGCCCGCCGTCCGCACCGCCCAGGAGAGCGGAATCAAGCCAACGGCGAACTTGGTGAGGCCTTCGGGAACCTGGCCCTGCGGAATGTACATGACGCCTTCATCCACGGCATCGAGCCCGGTTTCCTTGACGTCGCCCACAATTCCGATCACCTGCCGCGGCGCATCTTCGAACTGCGGGCCGAGCCCGCGGCCAATCACCATAATCTGGCCGATGGGGTCCTGGGACTTCCAATATTTCCGCGCCATGGTTTGATTGATGACCACCACCGCGGGCGCGCCCAAAGTGTCGGAATCGGTGAACAGCCGCCCGCGAAGCAGGGGAATCTGGAGGGTTCGGAAGTAGTGGGGGGAAACAAAGCGCCATTGCTCGTCGCCATCGTATCCGCCCTTGGGCGCGGGCCTTCCCATGATGTTGAATGGCAGGTCGACATCGTTGCCGTTGAGCGGCAACATGACCGCCGAATTGGCCGATTGCACTCCAGGGATGGCTTCCAGCCGCTCCACTACCTGGCGAACCAACCGATCCACCTTGGCGGTGGAATCGAACGCGCCCGAGGCGAGCGACGTATTGAGCGCCAGGACGTTGTGGGGATTGATGCCGGGATTGACGGAACGCAGGCCGCTGAAGGTGCGAATCAGCAGGGTCGCGCCGGTGACCAACACCAGCGCCAGAGCCACTTCGCTCACCACGAGGAATGCGCGCGAGCGGCGTCCCAACGCTCCGCCGCCCGAGCGGCCGCCTTCTTTGAGCGTGGATGCCAGGTCGGGACTGGAGAGCGATAACGCCGGAAACAGTCCGAAGAGGATCGCTGTGAGAGCGGCGATCCCGATGGTGAATGCCGCGATGCGCCAATCGAAAAGGGGTAGTGCCTGATGAAGTCCGTCGGTTTGGGTGAGCCGTGGAATATTACCGGGAGCCATTGCCAGCAAGGCGCGCACGCCGGCCGCGCCGATGGCAAATCCCAGGATCGCGCCCGTGCCGGCGAGGATCAGGCTTTCGGTAAGCAGTTGGCGGACTACGCGCCAGCGGCTGGCGCCGATGGCCGCGCGAATGGCGAGTTCCTTCTGGCGGACGGCCGCGCGCGCCAGCAGCAGATTGGCAACGTTCGCGCAAGCAATCAGCAGGACGAACCCGACGGCACCCAGCAGAATCAGCAACGCCAGGCGCACATTTTCGACCATGGAATCCTTCAGGGGGACCACGGCCACGCTCTCTTTGGGATCCATCCACTGGGGATATTGCGCGCGGAATCGTTCGCCTGCCACTTTCATGGCGCCGCGCGCCTGCTCGATCGATACTCCGGGCTTGAGCCGCGCCGCAGCAGCGAGATAGTGGCCCTGATTGGTGCTGGCCGGGTCGGCCTGCAAGGGCAGCCAGACATCCATGGGCGGATTCGACTCGAAGCTTTTCGGCATGATGCCGATGACGGTGTACGGCAGATTGTTGAGCAGGATTCTGCCGCCTACGATTTGCGGATCGCCGCCCAGCCGGTTCTTCCAGAAGCGATCGCTGAGGATGGCTACGGCCGGACCGTTGGGGAGATCCTCGGCGGCGCTGAACGTGCGTCCCATGGCCGGGGAGGCACCGAAGACCTGGAAATAATCTTTCGAAACATGGCTGATCTTGGCCTGCTCGGCGTGGTCGCCCGTCCCGAGATTCATGCCGATGCCGCCCTGGTCGTACAGCGCCATGCTGCTGAAGACGTCGTTGTTCCGCCAGACCATGTATTTGGGAACGGAATTGGAATATCCGTTGCCTCCGGGGTACTTGCGGCCCAACCGGACGATGTGGTCGGCATCGTGGTAGGGCAGCGGCGCGAGCATGACCGTGTCCACAACCGTAAAAATGGCGGTGTTGGCGCCGATTCCGAGCGCCAGCGCGGCTACGGCGACGGCTGTAAAACCCGCGTTGGTGCGGAGGGTGCGGAAGGCGTAGGTGACGTCGGACACGATGGTGCTCATTACTAGGGAAGACGCAGATCAATCGCAGAGGTTCCGGGAAAATCGGGGCCCGGGTTCCCAGTCGCAAAAAATCGCAGTTTCAGGCAAAGCCCCAAAGGCCAAAGAAGGGCAACCGGCTGCGGATTTCGCGCTAAGGTAGAACCATGCAACTGGACACCGAATTTCTGCGGCGGCATTACGCCGAGATGTCCGACGAAGAGCTTCAGGAAATCAATCGCGACGACCTGGTGGAAGCCGCGCGGAAAATTTACGACGAGGAACTTGCCGGACGGAAGGGTGCCCCGCCCGCGGCTGTCCGCAGGCCGATGGCCCCCGGCCCGGAAGAAGAGCACGAAGAGGCTGACTGGATGGAAGACGCGGCGGAGGCCTATTCCGCCTATCCGCGGCCCGGAACGATGGACCCTTCCGAGGGTGCCGAAGACGCGCGGCACGCGCTGGAAGGCGCGGGAATCCCTTGCCACCTGGAACTTCACGAGGAGCCCGATCAGGACGACAACATGCGCTTCCGGTGGCGCGTGCTGGTGCCGGGCAAATTGATCCATCGCGCCACCAGCGTGATCGATCGCGATGTTTTCAATCCGGAGTTCGAAGCCCAGTGGCGGGCGCACCTGGAAATGCTGAACGACGAAGATCTGCGCATAATGGAGCCGCAATACGCCTTCTGCGGCCTTTACGACCGGCTGGAGCGCATCAATCGCGCGTACGATGAAGAACTCCAGCGGCGAGGGCTGGCCGGGTAGTGCGCGCGGCTGTAGTTTCCGACATCCACGGCAATCTTACGGCCTTGGAGGCCGTGCTGGCCGACCTGCGGGAAACTTCGCCCGACCTGATTGCGCACGGCGGCGACCTCGCCGACAACGGTTCCAGCCCGGTGGAAGTGCTGGACCGGCTGCGCGATCTGGCATGGCCAGGGGTGTACGGAAACACCGATGAAATGCTGTTCGATCCGCCTTCGCTCACGCGGTTCGCGAGTGGATTGCCGCAACTGAAGGCGATGTGGGACGCCATCGAAGAGATGGCGGCGGATGTTCGCCAGCGGCTGGGCGGCGAGCGGCTGGCGTGGTTGCGGGCGTTGCCGGGCGCGCTCATGCAGGAGGATTTTGTGCTGTTGCATGCCAGCCCGCAGACGGCGTGGCGCGCGCCCATGGACAGTGCCGCGGACGCGGATCTGGAATCGGCGTACGGCCGGATGGGACGGCCTGTGGTGGTGTACGGACACATCCACCGGCCGTATGTGCGAGCGGTCGCGGGAATGGTGGTGGCCAACAGCGGCAGCGCGGGCATGCCTCACGATGGCGACCGGCGCGCCTCGTATCTTTTATTGGATGAGGGGCGGCCGTCGATTCGGCGGGTGGAGTACGATCTCCAACGGGAACTGAAACTGCTGCGAAGCTCCGGGCGGCCGCATGCGGGGTGGATCGCGCGCATTCTGGAGAGCGCAAGCCCGCAGATGCCGTGACGCTACGGTGCTTTTACAAATGAAACTACGATCCCGTCGGGGTCGGTCACCATCACCCTGCTGACGCCGCTCTCGACCGGAAGCTCCCGCCGCGCCAGCGCCGCCGCGGCCTGGTTCAAGTCCGCGACGGGGAACTGGATGCCGGTGTGAGCATCCGATCCCGGCGGTTCGATTTCGAGCTCCGGCGCGGAAATGCCGAGCTTGTCCGCGTAGAATTTTCTCAGGGCGCCGGCATCGCTGGTCACCATGGTCACACCGGCAAGCCGGGTGGAAATGCGATCGGCGCCCAGGTGCTTGCCGCGGTCTTCATAGTGCCGCGATCCGGGCATATATTGCGTGTATTCGATGGTGTTGCCAGCGGGATCTTTCATGGTCAACAGCAGGTTGCCGGCTCCGGCCTTGCGCACGTCGGAGACGGCGAGCCCGCGCTTCACCATTTGCGCGTGCAGCGCCTGGAGGTCGTTCGATTCGTAGCACACGTGCATCAGCCCGAGCGGCTGGGAGGCGTCGGTGCGCGGGTACAGTTCGATGAACTGATGGTCGTTGATTTTGAGGAACGCTTCGGTGGTTCGCTCCCCCTGCTTCATGGCGAAAAACTGTTCGAGTCCGAGCTGGTTGTAGAAGGCGCGCGTCTTTTCGAGATCGGCCACACGGAAGGCGACGTGTGCGATTCCAGCCTGGCCCGGCGCCTGCGCCCACGCCGTGACGGCGCACAGCGCGGGCAGCATCCAGCGGTTCGAGATCATTCCGACATCATACCCTTGACGCGGGGCACCGATAACGGCATACTCGGGACGGGAGTTGCTGGTCATGTCTCGCGTCTCCGTGTATGTTTTCTCACTGGCGGCAGGCGCCGCTCTGGCGGTATCGGCTTACGGTCAGGCGGTAATTTCCACCCGTTCCGGCCTGGTCCACTTTTTTGAAGGTAATGTTACCGTGGCCGGACAGCCTCTGGAGCAGCATTTCGGAAAGTTCGCATCGATCCCCGAAGGCGCGGAACTGCGCACCGGGCAGGGCCGGGCGGAGATCCTGTTGACGCCGGGTGTTTTCCTGCGCGTGGGGGAACAGAGCGCGATCCGCATGGCAGCCACTGCGTTGACCGATACCAAGGTGGAACTGCTGGCGGGCTCGGCGATGCTGGAATCGGGCGACGCGGCGCCGGGCACTTCGGTGACGCTGCTGTACAAGAACTGGACCGTGCGCCAGGACCATCAGGGCAGCTATCGCATCGATAGCGACCCGCCGCGGGTTTCGGTGCGGGGCGGATCGGTAGTAGTGGCGGCAGCGGGCGATGCTCCCGTGACGGTGGCGGAAGGGAACGATCTGCCGCTCGAGGCGGTGCTGGCGCCCGAGAAAACTCCAGAGACCGAAACTCACGACGCGTTGAGCCAATGGGCCGACGGGCGCGCGCAATCCATCTCGGCGGACAATGCCATATCGGCGGATATTCAGGATCCGGCCGCGGTGTCCGGCAACTACACGCCGGCGGATGCGTTTACTTATTTCCCGCTGCTCGGATATCCTTCGATGGTTACCAGCGCGGGCGCGTATGGCGGAGTTTCGCCGTACCAATCGCCGCTCTATGGGACGACGCTGTACCAGCCGGGTTTCTATTCGCTTTATCTGCCGGGCTACACGTACCGCCCGCTCTTATTGGGAGTGCATGGGCTCGGGCTCACTCCCGGGATCGGCGCCGGGATCGGCGCCGGAATCGGGCGCTCGCCCTATTATTCGCCGATTCGCATTGGCCCGGGGACTGGTCTGACAACTCCCCGGTATCCGGTGACGCGCCCGATTACACCGCCGCCGATGGCGCGTCCCGCGCCGATGATTCATCCGATCGGGCACAAGTAAGGCTGCCATTCCTGGCTGTCAATCTGGCTGCCGCCTTACCAGCTCAGTAAGGTTTGGTGTGCGTCGTGCGGAGCGCCTTGCCGGTTTCCCCACAAGGCATAGCCA
>DATJMA010000064.1:0-68893 GCA_035509055.1 Bryobacteraceae bacterium
TGAGTCCGTGGATGCGGGTGTCGTGACGCTTGAACGCCAGCCTACGCCAGGGAAGTAATCGCCAAAGCACGGAACCCCGTCCACTTTTGAGGTCGTACATTCGCCTGCGATGACCGTTGCGGTCGATATACGGCATTATCGGTAACTGTCGGCCGCCACCAGGACTGAACCGCCCTGTCGGATGCGTGCGGCCATCTGCCGCTAAGACACACGATTCGTTAGCCTTTCCCTGCCAGCCAAAGCCAAATTCATGGTTTAAGTTCGCAAGGATTGCGGCTGGGAGTACACTAACACAAGGCGGGAATCCACAAATGGAAATTCCGGTTGAACCGCAGAAATGCACTCGCAAACTGACACGGCGAGGGCATTGTGGCAGAGCTTGAACAAGACTCGGAAGCGTGGGAAGCCGGTTTACTGATAGCGGCGGCCCTAGCTTCGTTGATCATGGGGCTGGTCGCGGTTAACGCCATTTCCACCACGGCCTCCGAGTTAGCCGACCCGTGCTGGGAGTGGGGACCGTCTTCGATGCCGCACCCTCATCATATGTCGCCTGGGGGACCTTGCCGACATATGGGGGCGAGCAGCGAGACTAGGAACGGCGCAGTGGTGCGAACGATCGTCGTGCCGGGGGGAATTCTGCTGGGGATTGCGCTGGGCGCGGTAGGTATGTTGCGCTCGAAACCGGCCTTCGCCTTTTCCGGAGCCGCTCTGATGTTCGTGGAATCCCCCTTACTCCTGTGGTCGTTTTGGCCCCTCACGGTGTTGCTGGGCATTGCGTTCCTGCTGGATGGTATCCGCAGCCGGCGAGAGCCCCGGTGCCAAAGGGAGATGATTACCTTAAATCTCAGATGAACCCCAAAAGGCCGCGCGGGTCTGCCGAACGGGGTAGTCGGACGCGTCGTGCGGCGATTGCGGCCGGATTCCGGACAAAAAACGGCGTTATCGTAAACTGAACCGAAGCGGTCCCGTTCGAGGCGGCCAGTTTCCGAGATGCCCACCCTATCGGGAGTTTCGACCCATAAAGCCAGGAAGCTCTTGGTGCTCGGTTGATTTTGCACTCTAATTGGGACGGCTTTTTGAACTCAGGAACTCGCCAGCGTCGATCTTTTTCGCAACGTCGTTGAGGGGCTCGCGGGTGATAACGCAGCCCCTCATGACTTCGACTTCAGCCGTTGATGTCTCTGCGTGCGCAAGCAGTTCCTTGTATCTGCCTGGGTCCAGTTTCCTGACGCCGACAAGTGCGTAGGCTTTCGCCTGAGCGCTGCCGTCTGCGTATAGCCTCTCGAACCACGCCAACGCAATGGACGGCGGTTGCGAAAGAATGAATCTAAAGTCCGTTTCCCCCTTGGAAATCACACCCGCATAGCCCACGCCACCGAATGCGAATATACCGACGCGGGCCAGACGTTCCGCGACTAAGTTGAGATTGTCTGCGTGCCCGGCGACCTCTGCAGGCGCACGTTCGACAACGCGAATCGAATGGACCACCAGCTTGGTTCTAAAGGAAGCTAGATGCCCCCAACCAGGGTGATATGCCTTGCGGATTGCTTCTGGCAATTTCGGGTCGGGTACTGGGGGGCCGTAAAACTCCCCATCGAAAACCACGTAGGCTCGCCCGTAGCGCTCGAGCAGGCCCCGCAGTTTCTTTTTGTTGACCTCAGATTGCAGGGCCAACTCGACCCACGTCGCATTCGCCGGACAGTTTGCATCCTCCAAGGGACCCATGTCCAGGCCAGAAAAATATACGCCTGCCACCTGGGCAGTGACATGCTCGCCTTCCTTGGCATTGTCTTGCAGAGCGCACAGCGACGCCACCTTCTCGTTCGCATGGAGGGTGCTCGGTCCCAAAACGAAGCAACCCGATAGCAAGCCCACTGCGCAAAGGCACCATGGCTTTTGCCACGTCCTCTTGGCAAATGCGAAAACAAAAAGACCTGCGCTGAGGCGCATAACTCATTGTCTAACAGAAACCTCGACACGTCGCGGGAAGAAAACGGCGTTCACGGAAAATGCACTGGACCGGACCAGTTTGGCTCGGCGAGCGGAAAGCCTATGATTTAGGTTATGGCCATCTCCCGTGAATCTGCGTTGATTCGCATGGTGGAACGCGCATCCGTTTTCATCCTTGCCTGTTGCTTTCTACCTGAACTCGGATCGAATCTCGCACCAGGCCAGGTGAGGAAGCCCGCCAGAGTTTTCAAGCCCGCACTGGACGAGATCCAATCTAAAGTAAGCATTCCGATTTTGCTGCCTTCGAAGTTGCCGCCCGCCGTTCCCGAGAGCGGGATAAAACTTGCGAGAGGCGAGGTGAGGAAGGACGGCTACTACATATCGCTCTACTACTCGGAGGATGCGAACGCCAGCTACGCTGCCGGTTTCGATGGGTCCACGCTTATTCTCCAAGACCGAGACCTGCCGGGTAGCGTCCGCGTCCCGCTGTCGGGCGGTCGCACCGGGATCTTCCGCGCTGTTTCTTGTGGCGGGTCCTGCGCGCCCGCGAGTCTGTGGTGGGAGGAGAACGGAGTGATGTATGGGGTCCACATAAGGCTAGCCTTCAACTCGCCTGCGAAAGACCAGCAGAACATCCTGGTGGAAGCGGCGAATTCAAGTGTGCCCGCACCATAGACCGAGTGCTGCGGTTCCGGGTGATAGACGGCATTACCTTCCATTGGCCTGGATGCGGCGGCGCTGGTGGCGTCCGGGCGTCAACTCGACAAAACCCACTCTTCATCCATTGAAGAGTCCGCACCCTCTTTCCGCGCGGCCAGAAGAACGGCAACGTTGACGCACGGACGCTTCCAAACTCCACCTAACATGCGGCAGTTGTCAGTTGCCCGACGGATGCTGGACGCTGTCGATCACGAGCACGCGGATCTGCTCCTTGGTCGGCTCCAGCCGTAGGCCAAGCTGATCGACGAGCGCGGTCGAAAGCGGGGGGCGGTCGTACCCCAGTGGCGTAGGCTGGCCCTCGGCTTCGTAAGTGTCGAAAAGAATCAAAACGTCGTAGTCGCCGCTTATTTCGGTGCGGTTGAAGACTGGATGTCGCACAACATATTTCAGCCAGTCGGCGAGCTGCGCCATGGTCCGAATGCCGCAAATGACGGAATTCTCGCGCGTGCACTTGGAACGTTCGCCAGCTTTTAAGGGCATGAGCCGCGGTCCGCCTTTCGCGACCTCCAGTTTATAGACAGGCAATTCGCGGGTTTCACGATGGGCTTTGAGCTGGCAGCGCTCCGCGAGCAAGGTTTGCAGCATCAACCGCATTTTGTCTTTGGTGGCGTCGCCCCCAGCTTCGGCTTCGATGTCGTAGCGGTCGTCGGAGTTCAGCCAGGGAGGTCCGCCGACCACCTGGTAGTCTTCCAAGTCGTAGGCCTGCTGGATAGCGAACTTGATCCAGGTATTGGCAACATGGAGCCTCCCGCCGGGTAGGAACTGGAACGTATGGGGCAGCGGGCTATTGGGCGACGCTGGCTTGATGGACGCCGCGTCGAAAGCTGGCGGGGTGGGGGACTGGGCGACAACAGCCGCCGCCATCAATAGGATGAGAATCGGTCGGTGCATCGTAATAAGACGCCGCTATCGTTCAAAACGTTGAACAAAGTGCGATACGCAAGAGAATTATGGTGCTTCCGGGCGATACACGGGGTTACCGTATTGGAAATTTGAGACACCGGCCCAGCATCTGTGGACCTCCCAGCATTAGCCGTTTACACCCTTCGAGCCTCGCGGCGCAGGCCCTCGTGTACCAACATCTTCAATAGGGTTTGGTATCCGATGCCCTTCCGAGCTGCGAGTTCTCGTGCCTTCGCCACATCAGGCTCGGGCAAGCGCAGGGCGATCTGAACGCTTGCTGCTCGGTTCAGTTGGCCGACGAGGCGCGATCCTCTCCGCGTGGCTCCGGTCTTCGCCAGTGTAACGGCATTCTCCTTCACGAACTGCCGGCCCTGGAGGCTGGCCCACCAGTCCGCCTCCTCCGCCTCATTCGCGAACTTTGGTATTTGGATCGGTTTCTTTTTCATCGCTTATTCCCCCCGCAGTCGTCGGGCGAGGTAATCCCTCTTTTGCCCTGCATCTAAACCGTACGCGGTCACGATCCGGATCTTGTCGCCGCGCTCGACTAAGACCACGGCCAACAGTCCCACGCGTCCGTCTCGCCGTAGTAAAGGTAGCGGATCTCGCCGTCAACGTCCTGCTCGTAAACTGGGATCGGATCGTTAGAAAGCGCTCGCTCCACCTCTTCGACCTTGATCCGATGCGCCCTGATCTTTCGCAGGTTGTGCTTATCCCAGTCGAACACTTCACTTTCATTGTATATGCAATGCATAGCGTTTGGACGGTTCCGGTCAGGGAAACGGCATCATCGGACTCTGATGGCCAGCCTCGCAGCGGGGATCGTCACTCGGGGTCAACTTGCACGATCTGGAAAACATAACTATTTAGCAGTTAGCCCCCAGCCTGCCAACCAAAAGGTCGGCAGTTCGAATCTGTCCGGGCGCACCATCCACCCAATTGAGATGCCGCGCCATCGCACCGAAATGCACGGCAGCAGCGCCCGCTAATCCCGGTATCGCGCACCCGTTCAGTGTAAACTGATAGCTCGGCGGCAGGCATGGGTTGGCGGATCCTGGCAATCGCAAGCATCATCGCGCCACTGCAACTTATCGCTGAGCAACTGCCGATCCGCTCCTATACCATGGCGGACGGTCTGGCGGCAGATCGCATCAACTGCATTGTCCCCGACTCCCGCGGCTTTATCTGGTTCTGCACGCCCGAAGGGCTGACCCGGTTCGACGGAGCGCGGCTGGTCACTTTCGGCCCCCGCGAAGGTCTCCCGGACCGCGCCGTAGAGTCGTTTCTGGAGTCGCGCTCGGGCGCCTACTTCGTGGGTACCGACCGGGGTTTGAGCGAGTTCAACGCACGTCCCGGCAGTTCCGGATTTCATCCGCCCCGCCCGGGGGCGGATCTGCTCAATAGGCCGGTCTTTGCGCTTCTGGAATCGGCCGCCGGAAAGATCTGGTGCGGCACCAGCAGCCTCGCTGTGTTCGAGACATCCAGTTCCATTCCGCTGCAACTTTCGCAGCCGGCAGCGCCGCCATGGGTAATGGTCAGCGATATGAAGGAAGGCCGCCATGGAAAACTCTGGATCGCCACCACGGCCGGAATTTATGTAGTGGGAACCAATCAGGACGTGCGCCATGTCGCCCTCGAGAATCGCCTCAGCAAGATCTGGGCGAATGCCCTGCTGGTGGACCGGGCCGGCCGTATCTGGGCCGCCGCCCGCGGCGCACTGGTGTTGCTGGGCGATGAACCGGAAGGCGTCCAAAGAGTCTACACGCAAGCCGACGGTATGCCCACCGACGACTTGCTGTCGCTGGCCGAGGCTCCGAACGGCGATATCTGGATCGGAACCGCGGCAGGAATCAGCATATTGCCCCAAAGCGGCCAACCGCCATTTCGCAATCTGGGGCGCGCCGACGGCCTTACCGGTAATTCGATTACTGCGCTCGCCTTCGACCGGTCCGGAAACCTGTGGGCCGGAACCGGAAGCTCCGGCGCCATGCGAATCGCATCCAACGGATTTGTCACCTTCGGCAAACGGGACGGGCTTGCAGAAGAAAAGGTGGACGCCGTTCTCACTGACCGCAGCGGTGAGGTGCTGGCGGTCCCGTCGAATCGCTCCTTAAATATCCTCGATCGGAGCGGGCTCGCGTTCCACGCAGTGGTTCCCCGGCTGTTTAGCGGTTGGGGGTTTCAGCAGGTCCTGCTGCAAGCTCGTACGGGCGAGTGGTGGGAGCAAACCAATGACGGTCTGTGCCGGTTCGGCCCCTCGGGCGCCTCGCAACTGGCGGACCGGCAACCGCAATGCTACGCGCGGGACGTCAAGGTGCATGCCGTCTTCGAGGACTCCAAGGGCGGCATCTGGGCGTCGGCACAGTCGGATCAGGGAGACCGGCTTTTTCGCTGGGATCCCGGCAGCCAGAAGATCCGTTGGTACCAGGATGGTCCCGGTCAGCATGAGCTGGTAATGGCCTTCGCGCAAGATCGCACCGGCAACATCTGGATGGGGCCATCTCAGGGAGATCTATTCTGCTACCGCGCTGGCGGATTTACCCGCTTCAAACCGGGCGGGGGCGCACCGCGGGGAGTCGTTACCGCGCTGCTGGTGGATCGCAGCGGGCGATTGTGGACCGGTTCATCGAGCGGCGGGCTGGGAGTAATTGACAACCCGGAAAGCGCGCCGCTCCGCATCCACATCTACGACAGTTCGAATGGCTTGGCGAGCGACAGCGTCTTCTCCCTGGTCGAAGACGGGACGGGACGCATCTACGCCGCCACCGGAAAAGGAATCGACCGCTTGGACCCGGTTACCGGAACCATCAGGCACTTCACGACCGCGGATGGACTGGCGCACGGCCTGGTCCGATCGTCCGTGCGCGACGCCTCCGGCAATCTGTGGTTCGCATCTACCCAAGGTCTTTCGCGGCTCACACCCACCGCCGACCGGCCTCCCGCCCGTCCCACGGTTCTGATCACGAGCCTGACGATTTTCGGCAAACCTTACCCGGTTTCGCAGGCTGGCGAGGCTCTTATTCGGCTTCCGCAACTCGACCCGTCGAAGAACCAGCTTCAGGTCACCTACGCCGGCTTTAACGACGAACCGGAAGAGAGCCTCCGCTACGCCAGCAAGCTCGAAGGCGCCGACGCCGATTGGAGACAGCCGAACCGGGAGCATGAAGCCAATTATCCCGGGTTGACTCCCGGAAGTTACCGGTTTCTGGTCAAGGCGGTGAATTCCGAGGGCCAGGCCAGCCTGGTTCCGGCTGCCATCCAATTCGAGGTGTTGCCGCCATTCTGGAGACGCGCCTGGTTTCTGGCCATCGTCGGGTTGAGCGCCGCCGGCGGTATCTATGCGCTGCATCGCTTCCGCGTTTCGCACCTGGTGGAGATGGAGCGCGTCCGCACGCGGATCGCCACAGACCTTCACGATGACATCGGAGCTACCCTCTCCCGCATGGCCATTATGACGGAAGTGGTGAAACGGCAGGTCGGCGCCGCGGACGGAAACGCCGGACGCTTGCTGACGGAAATCGCCGAGACATCGCGCGGGCTCGTGGACGAAATGAGCGACATCGTCTGGTCAATCGATCCGCGTCACGGCGACCTGCGCAGCGTGGCGGTTCGCATCCGGGAATTCGGCTCGGCGGTTTTGGAGACGCAGAACATTCGCTGGGATTTTCAAGTCTCCCAGCAGTTGGAAGACCTCAAGCTTACCGCTGAACAGCGCCGGCATTTTTTCCTGATCTTCAAGGAAGCCATCCATAACATCACCCGCCACGCCGGCTGCTCAACCGTGCAAGCCGGGTTCCGCGTGGCCGGTAACCAACTGGTCGGAGAGATCCGCGATGACGGTTGCGGGTTTCCATCGGGGCGGCGGGTCGCTGGTCATGGCCTGAAGAACATGCAAGCGCGAGCGGCGGAGATTGGCGGAGTGTGCGCGATTACGTCGGCGCCCGGCTGCGGCGCTGAAATCAAGTTGACCATTCCCTTGAAGAAACTGCCGGCGTGAAGGATGGCATCAATATGCTCTTGGCAGAAAGCGCCGCCTGGGCTAAACTCTCCGAGAGCATGCTCTCCCGTGTTGGCATTGGATGACCTCCTCTGAATGTAGTATTCGTGTCGCGGTGGTCGAGGACGATCGCATGACGCGCGACGGATTGGCCATGCTCATCGATGGCACCCCGGGCTTTCGGTGCATAGGGCAGTTTGCTTCCGTGGAAGAGGCGCTGCTGCGCTGTGAAGATCCTCACGTCCTGTTGCTGGACATTCATTTGCCGGGGATGCCGGGATCCGAAGGCGTGAAACATTTCCGGGTCCGGTTTCCCGCGGCGCAGATTCTCATGCTAACCGTGTTCGCGGAGCAGGAAAAGGTTTTTGAATCCATCTGCAACGGCGCGTGCGGGTACCTGCTGAAGAAGACGCCACCGGCAAAGTTGCTGGAAGCGATCGCCGAAGCGCATAACGGCGGCGCTCCCATGTCTCCCGAAATCGCCCGCAAGGTGGTCAGCCTTTTCCAGAAGACGGTCCCCGCGGGCAATCAGGCCGAGCGCCTCTCGCCACAGGAGATCCGGCTGCTGGAGCTGCTGGCACAGGGTCACAGCTACCGGTCGTCGGCCGGCCGGATGAACATCAGCGTCAACACCGTGCGCAACCACATTCGCAGCATTTACGACAAGTTGCACGTTCATTCCAAATCGGAAGCCGTCGGCAGGGCGCTGCGAGACCGTCTCATCTTCTGACCGGCTCCCATCCGCAGAAACGCATAAATATGCTCTGGCCCCGGTTTTGAAAGGGGTGTACGATTCCTCTGATCTGCTGCTTGCGCGGGCGGAGGGGATTCGCGCTACCGGGCAATCGCATGCCCTACAGGAAACGTCGGTTTGCATCCCCCAACGCGCCAGTACGGCCAGAGGTGGATTGTGGCTTCTATGAGGGCGATAGCAAGAGTCGTCGCCGGGTTGCTCAGCATGGGAACAATCCTGAGTTGCCAGGGCCAGACTTCTTTCAGCAGTTGCGATGTCAACCATGCCGGCAGCACGACCGTCGGCGACGTCCAAACCGTAATCGATGAGGCCCTCGGTCTGGTTTCGCCGGGCAACGACTTGAACGGGGACGGCGCGATTAATGCAGCCGATATTCAAATCGTCATTAATGCGGCACTGAATCTCGGTTGCGCGGCTGGGACGCCACCGGCGATCTCCGGTTTCAACCCGGTGTCCGGACCGGTCGGGACGTTGGTCACGGTCAATGGCAGCAATTTGGCATCAGCGACCTCCGTGACGATGCCGGCGATGGCAGGCGGCACGCTGGCGCAGCCACTGGCGGGCACGTCGGCCTCCTCGCTCACTTTCACCATCGCCGCGGGAACCGCCAGCGGTCCCATTACGGTCTTCAACGGCGGCGCCGGCGCGTCATCCAATACTGCTTTCACTGTGACTCCCGCGAGCACGTTCAGCCTGACGGCGTCGCCTTCCGCCGCCAATCTGATACAGGGGCAGAGCGTCGCCTTTTCGACCGAATTGGACAGCACCAATGGCTTCCAGCAGCTTGCAGCACTTACCGTCACCGGTTTACCCGCCGGGGTCACGGCCTCTTTCGTGCCGCCGGCGATCGGCGCGGGTCAAATCTCGATTGTGACGCTGACGGCTCCCGCGAACCAACCCATCAACACCGCGAATCTGTCGATTGTTGCCTCCGCCACCGTGCAAGGGATGGCGGTGACGGTGCCGGCGCCGGTGTCGCTGGCAATTGTGGCCCCGACGACTTCGCTTCTCGGCAGAACCGTGGTGGCCAACACCTTGGAAACACCTCTGGCCGGCGTCACCGTGACCATGTTGGGCACCGACGGCAACGGCAACAGCACCGGGTGCAAGGGCTCTACTACCTCTGATGGGGCGGGAAACTTCGCCCTCGTAAACCTGCCGTCGAATTGCGTCGGCCCGCAACTGGTGGGATACAACGGGACGACGGCTACATCCCCCCAGGGCGTGTATGCGGGAGTGAACATCGTTTACACGCTGGTGGCGGGACAAGTAACCGCTTCGCCGGTATTGGTGCATCTGCCGCGCATCGACAACGTCGAGACCTTCAACGTGAAGCAGAACGATTCGGTGGATCAAAGCTACGCTTTCACCTCGATTCCCGGCCTCTCGGTGACGGTATACGCTGGCACCACTTTCACGTTGCAGGACGGAACCCAGCCGGATCCGTTCCCGCTGGCCGCCGTGCAGGTCCCCCCGGACCGGTTGCCCGACTTGAAGCCCAACGTCCCAACCATGATCCGGGCGTTCATCGTGGCATTCCAGCCAGCCAACGCCACTACCAATCAACCGGTCGCGGTCTATTTTCCGAATACGTTGAATACCGCTCCCACCACCGATATGGTGCTCATGACCCTCGATCCCACGCACGGGCAAATGGTGCCCTATGGCACCGGCGCCGTCTCCGCGAATGGCAGCCAAATCATCCCCGATTCCGACCCGGATCACGCGGGACATCTTTATGGCTTGATGCATTTCGATTGGCACGGCCCGATGCCGCCTCCACCCCCGGCCCCTGAACCGGGTGGCGGTGGCGGTGGCGGCGGAGGGGGTGGTGGTGGCGGAGGAGGAGGGGGAGGCGGCGGAGGAGGAGGGGGTGGTGGCGGGGGCGGAGGACCGCCTCCACCCGGCGGTTGCATGCCGCAAGGTCCTTCGCCGGGCGGCCCTTCGGCCGGCGACCCGGTCGATCTGTCGTCGGGGCTCCAGGTACTTTCGAACACCGATATTTACATCGGCTGCCTGCGCGGCTCGGCCATGATTACGCGCGTCTTTCGCAATCTCTCGCCCAATCCCGGGCCGTTCGGAATTGGGACCGGCTATAACTACGGCTACCAATTGGGCACCTACAGCTACATCATGCTAGACGGCATGGTGACCATAACGATGCCGGACGGCAACCAGTACAACTTCGTCCGGCAGTCCAACGGAACGCTGATCAACTCGGGTATACCTTCTCTGCGCGGCAGCGTGATGACCGTTCCCAGCACCGGCACGTATATCCTGACGCGCAAGGATGGCACGCAGTTCCTTTTCCAATCGCCCGGCAATGAGCCGCGTATCGCCTATCTAAACTCCATCACCGATCCGAACGGAAATGTCACCACTTTGGTGCACGCGAACTTAGCGAGCGAGGACCAGGTCACCCAAGTAATCGACCCCGTCGGGCGGACCTTAAATCTGACTTACGACGCGAGCGATCGCATTACCTCGATTACCGATCCGATCGGGCGCCGCGTCGCTTACACCTACAATGCCGCGGGATATCTGGCCACCGTCACCAACCGGGCCGGCGGCGTGACTACCTATACTTACAACAGCCAAAACCTGATGGCCACGATCACCGATCCGCGGGGCGTGGTTACAGCCCGGAACACTTACGATCAGAATGGCCGCGTGATCCAGCAGGTGCAGGGAGACGGGGGGACTATTTCCTTTGCCTACACGCTGTTCAATCCAATGGCCGCCACCAGTCCGGTCATGCAGACGGCGGTTACCGACGGCAACGGCAACACCACCACCTATCGCTTCTCGCCCACCGGCTTCCTGTTGAACGTGACCGATCCCACGGGCCAGATGAAGACTTTCGACACCGACACCAACAACTACATCAATTCTTCCACCGGCGCGGGCGTATGCCACGCTTGCGGAGACTCTACCGTAGGCGACTTCAACTTCACATATGATGCCATCGGTAATCTGACCTCCCGTATCGACTCGCTTGGCCACACGACGACTTACACTTATAACCCGGCCAACAGCAGAATCACTTCCATGACGGACCCGGCCGGGAATCTTACCCGCTATGGTTACGATTCGAACGGCAACCTGACATCCTTCACCGATCCGCTCGGAAATACCTCTTCCTACACCTACAATTCCTCCGGCCAGATCGTCCAGACCACCGACGCACTCGGTCAAAAGACGAACTTCGCGTATAGCCCCAACGGCGATTTGATTTCCTCCACCGACGCTTTGGGGAATACAACCGCGGAGAGTTTCGATCCGGTATCGCGGCCGTCGCAATTCACCGACCCCCTGGGCCGCGTCACCATGCCTGCGTATGACGACCTGGACCGGTTGGTGTCGCTGACCGATCCCCAGGGGAACATCTCGCGGTACACCTACGATGCCGTGGGAAACCTGCTCACGGCGACCGACCCGGCCGGCAGGACCACCACTTACACCTACGACGGAATGAGCCGCCTGCTCACCATGACCGACCCCCTGGGCCATTCCGACACGTTCACCTACGATTTCAACGGCAACCTGGCGAAGTATGTGGACCGCCGGGGCCAGACCACCACGTTTCAGTACGACGCGCTCAATCGGCTGCTCAAACGGACGTTCCAGGATGGGAGCACCTGCACGTTCGCATATGACGCCCGCGGGAACCTGTTGGAGGCCGTGGACTCCGTGGCCGGCACCTTCCAGGAAACCCGCGACTCGGTGGGCCATATCCTGACGCAATCCGGACCATTCGGAACGACGCAATACACCTACGATCCCGCGAGCCGCGTATTGACGCGCCAGGTGGTCGGACAGCCGGCCGTGACCTATACCTATGACGGCCACGGAAACCTGCTCTCCGCCTCATCGCCGCAAGCCGGCGTGAGCCTCACTTACGATGCGCGGAATGCCCTGGTGAAGATCGCCCGCGCCAACGGCGTTTCAACCCAATATACCTACGATGCGCTGGTCCGTCCGACCTCGATAGTCCATTCCGGCGGGCAGGCGGCCGGGACCCCGCTGAACTATTCCTACGATCCGGCGGGGAACCTCTCCCGCTTTACCGGCGCGTTCTCTTCGCCGGCGATCGCGGCCAACACTTTGGACGCCGCCGGCCGCCTGGTGCAGAGCGGCTCCAACAGCTTCACCTATGACGGCGGCGGCAACCTGGTCTCCGCCACCGGACCGGGCGGCACCACGAATTACACCTGGGACGCGCGCAATCGCCTGCAGTCGATCTCGGCGCCCAACGGCCAACAAACCACGTTCCTCTACGATTCCGGCAATCACTTGATCGCGCAGACCGATTCCGGCCCGGCACTGAGCCTGACCCAGCATTTCATCCTGGATGGAGTCAATGTCGCTTACGTCAGCCGCAGCAATGGCGACAACCTGTCGGTTCTCGAAGGCCGTTTGCCGGATCAACATTGGGCGGTCGTGCATGCCGGCGGAGAGGTGGAATACGGGTTGCCGGACGTCGTCAACAGCACCACCGTCACCACCGATCAGAACGGCAAAATAATCTCGACTTTTTCCTATGGCCCTTTCGGAGCCACCACATCCACCAGCACGTATCCGTTCCAATACAACGGCCGGCAGCCCCTGGCCGGCTCCCTCTATTACTACCGCGCGCGCAATCTGGATTCGAGCGTGGGCCGCTTCATCAGCGAAGACCCGCTGGGCGTATACCGCGGCGGCCCCGCGTATGTCTACGCCGGAAACAGTCCATTGGGGGGTGGAGATCCCTTGGGACTGCAAAACGTGGGTCCCAAACAG
The DNA here is from genome assembly GCA_035509055.1 of Bryobacteraceae bacterium. GTDB lineage: Bacteria > Acidobacteriota > Terriglobia > Bryobacterales > Bryobacteraceae > PALSA-129. Next base: position 13,101 of record DATJMA010000064.1, read on the forward strand.
GGAACCCCGGGTATGCCCGGCACGCAACCCGGCGGGCCGCCGCAGCCGGGTCCCGCTTCCAATCCCGCACCCCCTACGGTCAACTGTACGCTCAGCGACACCACGGTTCTTGGGTGCGTCCAATGCGCGTTTTCGGAAGGGGGAGACTGCGACAGCTGCACGCAAGGCATTTTTGACGATACGGCGAACTGCGTTCTGAAAATCCTGGACGCTTGGCCTTCGTCGCCAAGCCCTTCTCCGGAACCTCTGTGCAATCCGGCCGGCCCCTGTAATTCCATGACCGGTTGTCCGCCGGACGCGCTTCCGTGGCTGCCGCAATGCGGGCCCGGCGGAGAGCCGATTTGCGCCCCCGAGCCGCCGGGATACCTCGGTCCGGCGGCGCAGATGTGGGGGCATAATTGAGGCGCCAAGGCTCGAACCTGCTGCTGCCAGTGGTGCTGTCAATGGCGATCGCCGGCGGATTGCAGGCGCAAAGCGTCTCCACCGTGCAGGCATATTACGACAACCTGGGCCGCCTGAGCAAAATCGTGGACGCCGGCGGCAACGTGACCACTTACACCTACGACGCCGACGGCGACATTCAGCAGGTCAGCCAATCCACCGTAACTTCCGGAGTGCTTTCGGTGTTCAGCGTATCGCCGCTCCGCGGTCCGGCGGGAACCACGGTGACCATACAAGGCCAGGGTTTCGGCACTGGCGCCGGATCGAATACAGTGCAATTCAACGGGACGGCCGCCACCGTGGTATCGGCCACCAGCAGCTCGCTGGTGGTGACCGTTCCGGCGGGCGCCACTTCCGGCCCAATCTCTGTAAGCGCGGGCGGTACGACGGTGCAAAGTTCCAGCTTCAGTGTGCTGCTAGTGCTTCTCTCGATTGCCATCGGTCCCGGTAGTCCCTCGGTGGTGGCCGGGACCAGCCGGCAGCTCTCGGCTACCGGACACTACAGCGATGGCAGCACGCAAAATCTCACGAATTCGGTGACGTGGCTTTCCGCGACGCCCGGAGTGGCCACCATCAGTTCCACCGGCAACGTGAGCGCGGAGTTAGTGGGCACCGCAAACATCCTCGCAATTCTGGGGACGGCGTACGGCCAGACCACTGTGACCGTGGTGGCGCCTACTCTGGTTTCCATCGCCGTCAGCCCGTCCAACCCCTCCGCACGGCCCGGATTGACCGTGCAATTCACCGCTACCGGCACTTACACGGATGGCTCGACCCCGAGCATTACGTTCGCCGTCACCTGGTCGTCGTCGAACACTTCGGTAGCGTCGTTCAGCCCCGAGACCGCGGACCTCGTCAACACATTGGCGCCCGGGACGACCACCATCACCGCCACTCAGGGCAGCGTCTCCGCAAGCACCACCCTCTCGGTGCCGGCGCTCACCTCGATTGCCGTCACTCCCGCCAATCCCACCTTGCTCTTCCTCGCGCAACAACAATTCACCGCCACGGGAACATTCGCCAACGCACAGACCGAGGATTTTACCGCCGCGGTCAATTGGAGCTCGAGCAACTCCGCGGTGGCCGCCATCAGCAACTCGTCCGGCAGCCAAGGCCTCGCGACCGTAGGCACTACCAACGGACCCGCTACCATCACGGCGACACTCACCTCCGCGACGCTGGGCACCATGTCGGGAAGCACCACCGTGACGGTCCCTGCCTTGAGTTCCCTGGCCGTTACTCCCGCGAACCCCACCTTTGGGACCGGCGTCAACCTGCAATTCACGGCCACCGGGACCTTCGCCAACGCCGCCACCGCGGACCTTACCGCGGGCGTAACCTGGAGTTCCTCGGATACGGCTGTGGCATCAATCGGCAATAGCGCCGGGAGCCGGGGTTTATCCACCACCGCGAAGGCCGGCACCAGCACCATACAAGCCGCCCTCGATTCGATCTCTGGTTCGACTTTGTTGACGGTAACGCAATCAGGTTCCGGTCCCACCGCCAATCCCCGCTTCGCTTTCATTTCGAGTACCGGCGCGTATGGCTCGGTGGCCAGCTTCGCGGTGGATTCGGGCACGGGATTGCTCGCCCCTATGGGATATGCCGATGTCACCGGCATTTCCGCATCGGTAACCGACCCATCGGGCCGTTATCTGTACTTTCTTGGAAGCAACAGCGGCAGCTTCGGAGGGTTCACCATCAACCCGGACACGGCCGCCCTCACTGCCATCGCCGGTTCGTTCCCGCCATTCTCCACCGGATTGGATACGCCTGTGGCGCTGGCGGTGGACCCGACCGGCGCCTACGTCTACGCCACCGGACAGCGCGGCCTCTACGCATACACCATCGGCGCGGGAGGCGCGCTGACGGAAATATCCGGCTCGCCATTCAACACTGGTAGCCGAAGTTCCGTCGTGACGGCCTCACCCGCCGGAGGGTACATTTACACGGCGAACTCTACGGCCGATACCATTTCGGCATTCGCGATAACCGCGGGTACGGGTGTGCTCACCGCGGTGCCCGGATCGCCGTTCACCACCGCGTCTCTCCCCGAATCGATCGCCATCGATCCCACCGGCAGTTTTCTGTATGTAGCCAATGAAGGGTCTAACCAGGTTTCGGTTTACACGATTTCGCCTGCGAGCGGTGCGCTCACGCCCATCGCCGGTTCGCCATTTGCGGCCGGCGAGTTTCCGCTTTGGCTCCAGATGCACCCTTCCGGCAAGTTCCTCTTCGCCCTCAATGCGGGAACCAACGAACTGGGGAACGTCACCGCCTTCCTGATCGATTCCTCCTCAGGCGCGCTGAGCACAGTGCCCTCGTCGCCATTTGCCGTAGGCACGCAACCGCTTTCCATGACCGTCGATCCGTCGGGCAATTTCCTGTATGTCACCAACCAGCAGCGCACCGTCTATCCGCTCGCCTGTTGTGTGAACGACGTCAGCATGTACACCATCGACACCACTACCGGAGCGCTCTCGGCACTGCGTTCGTTCCGCACGCGCGGCACGGCCCAATCCGTCGCGTTCACCTCGGGCAGCGCACCGGTCGGTTTTGCGCCGCAATTTGCATATGTGGCCAACCAGACCGATGGCACCATCTCCGCGAGCGGCATCGACGCTTCCACCGGCGCTCTTACGGCGGTGACCGGCTCGCCGTTCCCGGCGGGAACCGGGCCGGTTTCGATGGCGGCCAACCTTGCCGGCACGCTGGTATTCGCCGCCAATCACGGCGGCGGCAACATCTCCGCGGACACCATCGGTTCGGGCGCGCTGACATCCGTCACCGGCACTCCTTTTCCGGCGGGGACGTCGCCGGCTTCCGTGGCGGTGGATCCCTCCAGCCGCTTCCTGTATGCCGCCAATCAAGGTTCCGCTAATGTTTCCGCCTACAGCATCGCGGCGAGTGGGGTGCTCACCGCGATTTCAGGCTCGCCTTTCGCGCTGCCGTTGGGGTCCGAATCGGGTCCGGTATCCATCGCGGTCGATCCGGAAGGCGTCTTCCTTTATATCGCCGATGGGGGCTCGAGCGACATCGCCAACTTCACCGTTGCAGCCGGCACCGGTAGCCTCAGCAACGGCAACACCACCATCGCTTATCTCGGCACCATCCCGTCCTCGCCGGCGGCGGTTACCGTGGACCCCACGGGCAACTTCGTCTATGTGGCCGATTCCGGCGCCGGCGAGGTTTCGGCTTATTCGATTGAAGACGCCATTGGCGGAACACTTTCGCCGGTTGCCGGATCGCCGGTCATGGCGGGAAGCAAACCGTCCGCCGTGGCGGTGGACCGTTTGAGCCGGTTTCTTTACGTGGCGAACAGCGGTTCGAACAACGTTTCCGCCTACACCATCAATCCCACCACTGGGGCGCTCACCGCCGTGACGGGTTCGCCCTTTGAAGCCGGCACCAAGCCGTCGTCCGTCGCCGTGGATTTTTCAGCCACTTTTCTCTATGTGACCAATTCCGGGGACAATAACGTTTCCATCTTCAACATCAATCAGACCACCGGCGCCCTCAGCCCCGTTTCAGCGCCGGCGGCGCCCACGGGAAACAGCCCGCAATCGATTACCACCACGGGCGCCATTCACTGATCCCGCTCCGCGACCACCCGCGAAACGGAGCCGCGCGGTATTTCGGCCTTGGATCCGCCGCGGATTCCGGGTTCGCTCGCGCACGGTCTTGCCGGTCACCACCCATACAACCGCACACCCGGGCATCGCTGGGGATCGGCCGCCGCCGGACCCGGCGATCGCCAACCGCAACAGTTTGCAGTGAGACCCTTCGCCTGCGCGGACGCCTCGTCTGTGTGATTGCCGGCCAGGGGATCGGCCGCGGAATTGGGGGTCCGCCTCATGGGAAACCAGGTGCGGCATCCGGCCTCGCCCGCAATCGCCCGCACCATCACACCGAAACTCCGGCCTTTGATATTCTTGTACAACCGTGAATGGGCAGGTTCAATGGGAACGTCTTCAGGAAGTCTTCGACCGAGCCAGCCAGTTGCCTCCGGAAAGCCGGGAGGAGTGGCTTGGCGAGGCCTGCAATGGGGACCGCACTCTCTATCTCCAGGCCCATTCCCTGCTCCTGGCCCTCGACCAGGAGAGCGGACAGCTGGAAAAGGACATCGCTTCCTATGCCTCCCGCCTGGCTGCCGCGCCGCCGCCGGAACGCGTTGGACCTTACCGCGTCGTCTCCGAAATCGGCCGCGGAGGGATGGGCGCGGTTTACCTTGCCGAACGCGCCGACGATGAGTACCAACGCCAGGTCGCCATCAAGCTGATTCGCGCCGGCGCCGGTTCCCCCTTCGAATTGCTCCGCCGCTTCCGCATGGAACGGCAGATTCTAGCCGGTCTCCAGCACCCGAATATCGCCCGGATGCTCGATGGCGGCGTCATGGAAGACGGCACGCCATACCTGGTCATGGAGTTCGTGGAAGGCGTCCGGATCGACCAGTTCTGCGATCGCAACCAGCTCACCCTTCGCGAGCGGATCGAACTTTTCCGCCAGGTCTGCTCCGCCGTGCAGCACGCCCACCGCAACCTGGTGGTGCACCGCGATATCAAGCCTTCGAACATTCTGGTCACCAGGGAAGGCGTCCCCAAGCTGCTCGATTTCGGCATCGCCAAACTCTTGCCGGCAGGCAATTCGCAGGATTCCGCGGACCAGACCGCGCTGACCAGGCCCGCCGAGCGCCTCATGACTCGCGAATACGCCAGCCCGGAGCAGGTGCGCGGCCAGTCGATCGTTACCACAACCGATGTCTACGCTCTGGGTATCGTGCTGTTCGAACTGCTGGCCCACCGCCATCCTTTCGCCGATTACCGCGCCGATTTTCTGACCCTGGAACGCGCCATTTGCGAGACCGAACCGCGCGCGCCCAGCGCGTCGGGATCGCCATTCGCGGCCGGTCTCAAGGGCGATCTCGACGCCATCGTTCTCAAAACCATCCGCAAAGAGCCCGCCGAAAGGTACGCGTCGGCCGAACAATTGTCGGAAGACCTGGGCCGCTATCTCGATGGCTTCCCCGTCTCCGCCAGGCATGGCAGCCGCCGCTATCGCGCCGGAAAATTCATCCGGCGGCATCGCTTCGGAGTGGCCTCCGCTACCGCGTTCGTGCTTCTGCTGGCCGGCTTCGGGGTCTCCATGGCCATCTTCGCCGCGCACCTCGACCGCGAGCGCACACGCTCCGAAAAAACCTCCGAATTTCTCGGCAGCCTGTTCAGCAGCTCCGATCCGTTTCACGACAACGGACAAACTCTCACCGCTAAAGACCTTCTGGCGCGCGGATCGTCGCGCATCTCGAGCGAACTCGCGGGCGAACCCGAAGTGAGCGCGGATCTCCTCCAGACGATGGCGGAAGCCTACCAGCACCTGGGCGATGACGGCGACGCCGAAGTTCTTTTCCGCAAGGAACTGGACGCTGCCATCCGGGCCTATGGCCCCGACTCGCGAAGAGCCGCCGGCACCATGCGGCAAATCGGCGACGTCCGGCGCTCGCGCGGCGATCTCGCCGGCGCCGAAGAATACCTGCGGAAATCGCTGGCCATCATCGAAAAGCTCCCGCCCGAGGCCGAAGAAGAGCGCGCCCACGCCCTCAACAACCTGGCGCTCGTACTGCAGATTCGCGGCAATCTGGCCGAAGCCCAGGCCGATCTGGAACAGGCTGTCTCCATCGCCGTAAAATACCCGCCGCCGCGGGAGGCCCTCACCATGAAGGCCAACCTCGGCAGCGTGCTGCTCGACCGCGGCGAGGCTGAAAAAGCGGAGAAGACCTTACGCGAAGTGTTGGCCGACCGGCGGCGGATTCTAGGGGAAAAGCACACGCAGGTTCCGCTCACCATCTCCGCGCTCTCCCTGGCGGTCGCGGCTCAGGGGCGTTATGCCGAAGCGGAACAACTACAGCGCGAGTCGTTGGAGCGCCGGCGCGCGCTTCTCGGCGATGACAACTACGAAACCCGCACTTCCGTGCGGCGGCTGGCGGGCATCCTTGTCGAGGAAGGCGCTTTGCGCGAAGCCGAGTCCCTTTATCGCGGGGCGTTCGAGAAGGGCAGCACCGATGAGAACGCTTTCGAGCGGGCGCTATGGTTCTCCGGCCTCGGTGCGATATTTTTCCAGGAAGGCCGCGCCGCCGAGGCGGAAGCGCTGTACCAAAAGGCTCTCGATGCCGTGGCGCTGGGCGGCGGAAAGGACAGCATTCGCGAGGCCCGATATCTGACGCGATACGGAGAAATCGAAACCGGGCGGCGCAACTACGACGCCGCCGCCAAGAGCCTCCAGGACGCGCTGGCGATCTATCAGTCCAAGGCCGGTGTTTCGCCCGATGAAGCCAGCGACGTTCGCTTCCAAATGGCCAAACTTGCGGGCGCGCAGGGACACGGGAAAGAGGCCGACGCCGCCTTCCGCGAGGTGTTGGATGCCGACCGCGCCGCTACTCCCGTGCATCCACTCTCCGCCGCCTCTCACATGCTCGGGTATGCCGAGTTTCTGGATGACGCCGCCCGATCTGAAGCGTTGGCGCGCCAGGCGCTGGAGATCCGAACCCGCATATTACCGCCCGATTTCTGGTCCATCGCCGAGGCCCGCGCCGTTCTGGCCGGAGCGCTCGCCCGCCAGGGGCGCGGCGCCGAGGCTCGTCCGATGGCTACCGGCGCCTGCCAGGTTCTCATTGGTAAATTGGGGCCCGAGGCGGTGACAACACGCCGGGTTTGTCACCCTTCGCGAGGTTCCGCCCCTTCACGCGAATGACGGATGGCGCGATGGAGCCAGGCTTTCGCCATGGTCAAATCGCGCCGCAAGGTGGCCACCGAAATGCCCAGAGCCTGGGAGGCAATCTCCTGTTCCAGGCCGCCGAACACCACCAGTTCCACCGCCTGCGCTTTGCGGGCATCCAATTCCGCCAGCTTTTCCAGCGCCTCGTGGATCGCCAGGACCCTCTCGGGAGTCTCCGGCGAGGCCACATCCAAGCCATCCAGCGCGATCACCACGGCGCCGCCGCCGCGCTTCTGCCGCAAGCTTGCCTTGGCGTGGTCAATCAGGATGCGCCGCATCAACTGCGCGCAGAGGGCATAAAAATGGGCCCGGTTCGAGGCTGGTATTTCCGATTGAACCAACCGCAGATACGCTTCGTGCACCAGTTCGGTGGGGCGCAGCGTGTGGCCGGCAGCTTCCAGCGACAGGCGGCTGCGGGCAAGCGCGAGCAGCTGCTCGTACACCAGGGGGAGCAGTTGATCCATCGCTTCGCGGTTGCCCTCGCTCCAGGCCGCTAGCAGGGTTGTGATCTCCGACGCCACGTTCCAGTTTACTATTCGCGCGCGGGAGCCAAACTTTTTTCGCGGGGCGTGAGCGGTTTGGCCTCAAAATGTCGCTTTCCAGAATGTCGGAGGATATTTCGCGCGCGGGCCAGCTGTGGACCGGCACCCGCGCGCGAAGTTTAAGGCCCAGGCTGGCGGGCGGACCTTCGGCGCCGGTTATTCCAAGCCGATGCGGCGCTCGAGCGCCTGGAAGCGCGGATCGTTGCGGACCGGATCGAGCAGCGTATCGATCTTCAGGTACAGCACCGTGCTTTCCTTTTGCTCAGCCGATTTTTCGAGATATTCGATGGCGTGGCCGGTGTCCTTGAGAGCGGCATAGGATTCCGCCAGCATGTACGGCGACACAAACTCGCTTTGGCTTTTCTTTTCGAGAGCATCGATCTGCGTGCGCGCCTCGACCGGCTGCCCGCAGACGGCATTGATAATCGGCGTACCCTCCGGATCTTCCAGTTTGGGATACCATTCCGCCGCCTGCCGGACCGCGGACTTCGCCGCCGCGCAATTGCCTTCCAGAATATCGATCCACTCCAGCCCTGCGGTGGCCGCCAACGACTTGGGATTCAGCTCGAAAATCCGCGCCACCTCACGCCGTGCCGCCGCATAATTGCGCTCGAAAATCAGGTCGACTACCATGTTCGCGCGCGAACCGGGCGATAGCGGGTCCAGGTCTTCCGCGATTTGCAGGTGGCTGCGCGCCTCCCGAAAGCGCTGGCGTGTGATGAGCGACCAGCCATAGAGATTATCCGCCTGGCCGTGCGGGCCATCGGCGGCGAAAGCCAACTTGTACTCGCGTTCGGCCCGCGGCCAGTCCCATTGCCTCACATAGGCGTCGTAAGCCAGCCACGCGTGCCCGTCACTATATCCAGGGTCGATTTCCAGCGCCTTTTGCACGGCCGCCCGCGAACGCTCCGCCGCTTCCACTGGAGAGATCAGGCGCAGCGGTTCCAGCGATCCCAAGGCCCGCACGATCGCCCCGTAGGCGCGCACGTAGGTCGGATCGAGCGCCACGGCCTTCTCCGCCAAAGCGAGGCTTTCGCGCAGCGAATCGGGGGTGCGCTGCTGCAATTGATAAATGGAGCGGAGATACAGGTCATGGGCCTGGGGGTTCGATGTGGTCAGAGAGCGCGCCGAGGCGCCTGGCGCGCGCGTTTGCGGAACGAGTACTTGCGCGCAAGCTTGGGCTAGCTGCGTTTCCACCGTTTGCATCTCCTCCTCCGGTTCGTCGTAGACGTGCGACCAAAGGTGGTACCCGTCGGTGGTGCGGATCAGTTGGGCGATCACGCGAAACCGGCCCGCCGCCGGCTGCACGCTTCCTTCCAGAACCGCTCCGGCATTCAATTTGCGCCCGATCTCGCGAACATCGTCATTCTTGTTCTTGAATTGAAATGAGGAGGTTCTCGCCACCACGCGGAGTTGCTTCGATTCCGACAGCGTCTCGGTCAGTTCGTCGGTAATGCTGTCCGCCAGATATTCCTTGCCGGGGTCGCCGCTCAAATTGAGAAAGGGAAGCACCGCGATGGTAGCGGAATGCATCCCGCTTCTGTCGCGGACCCACCAAATCAGGAGGCCGGCCGACAAAAGGACCGCCAGGAGCGCCAGGAACATCGCCGGCTCGCGCATTTCTTTCCGCGGGGCGGGGCGGTCCGGACTGGCCGCCACCGCTGCGCCGGCAGAAGCCCGCGGCTCGACGGGGGTAAAGACCGGAGTATAGCTGCGCTGCGGTATTTCTATGCGAATCGGGCTGGAAGCTCCTTCGGCCGCATAAAAATCCTTCAGCCGCTTCCGCAGCCGGCTCATCTCGGTGCGGACGATGGAATCCACCCGCGGGTCGAACGATTCCGGCCTTTGAAAGACGTCGACCCCGATGGCGTACTCGTTGACGCGGTCGCCCTGGCCGGCCAGCGCGTGTTCGCAAACGTACCGCAGCAGTTGAGCGCTTCTGGCGGAAGGGGTGAATGCGGACGATCCCGCCACGGTTTCGACGTGCGCCCGGATGGCTTCCGGCTGGCCGGAATTCTGCGCATCCAGTTCGGCGGAACCGTCCCCCTGAGAGCCCATACGAACCCCATCATTCTAACAGTAAGAAAGTACAACCTTGTAACGTTACGTGCGCAGTCTGGCTTGCGCACAAAGGGAGGGCTGGGCAGACTCTCCTCGGAGGGGAGAAATCCGATGAAACAATTCTGCAGGACAGCGCCCGCAATGCTGGCAGCTTGCTTGCTCACAGCAGTTCCACCGGCGGTCCGCGCCGATAATGTATCGACATTCTCGGCAGGGTATTCTTTACCGCAGGATATTATCCGGGTACCGGACGGCTTCGGCAGTTTGGGAGGATCGCTGATGGTCCTGGACAGTTCCATCAACTTCAACGGTTCGGGCACCATTTTTAACCTGCCGCTCAGCGGCGGCGCGCCTACGACTTTCGTGAACCTCGGTTCCATGCTGCCGGTCGGTGGATTGTTCCTTCCGGGAAACTACGGCGCGCTTGCCGGAAGTCTCCTGGTTGCCGGTCTCAACACTTCCAGCGGCGTCGTGGACGAACTCCTGACGGTGAATGCGTCCGGCGTCGTCACTCCGCTCGAAATGGGCCAAACCGCCAGCATTTTCGGAGACGTGGCGCTCGCGCCGGCGGGGTTCGACGGTGTGGGCGGCCAAGTGGTGCTGGCCGATGAGGACGGCGACCTGTACACCTTGAACACCAACGGCAACGTTTCGGAGCTCTACGGCGGCGACGTCGGGGGTCTGCCTTTTGGCGTAGCTTTCGCGCCAGGGGATTTTGGGGGGTTCGCAGGCGACCTGTTTTTCACCGATGGCAGCACGATTGAGATGATGAATGCCGCCGGCCAAACGGGTCTGTTCGCGGATGTCATACTCGGCTATGGACAGTCCGGCTTGCGCCAGATCGCGTTCGCCCCGGCAGGTTTCGGCGCGTATGGCGGCGACCTCTTCGTATCCGTTTCCGGCAGCAATGCCGGCGGCGGCACAGGCGGCGCCGTTGACGTATTTAACCCCGCCGGGCAATTAGTAGCCATTCTGGCGGGGAGCGGTACCCCGTTCGACCCGCGCGGAATTTACTTTCCCAGCGACCAGCGAGTCCTGATTTCCGATTCGGACCCCAGCATTCTTTCCGCTACCCCCGCGGATTTCTCCCCGGTGCCCGAGCCGTCGGCTGTCCTGCTGATGCTGCCGGCGGCGGCACTGGTGGTCTGGAAGCGTCGCCGCGCACACTGACGACGCGTATCTCAATAGGTCTACTGCTTCTCACAACGGCGGCGATGGGGCACCCCCCATCGCCGGCCGATAACGCCGGTCGCTGTGTTTTTCAACTTCTATTTCCCCTGCCATCATCCACTTACCCCGCCGAATCCGCCATCTCCGGCATGCCATCGTGCTTTCCTCGAGCCAGGAGCACAACCATATCCGGAAACCTCACATCGCGGCAAGAACAGGTCCTACGGTTCACAATTGGCTTCGTTCCGACAACTTCGTCCGGCGCCGCCCCCGCGCGCAAGCCCGGGGAGCCAAGGCCTCCACGGCACATCACGAAAACCCGCACAATTCTGCACAATCCGCCGCCCGCAGCGAGACGCGCCTCCGGATCGGCTTCGTTTCGCTCGATTCACGCGCCGCCACGGCGCACCACGAAAACCTGCACAATTCTGCACAATCCGCCGCCCGCGGCGGGACGGGCCTCCGAATCGGCTTCGTTTCGCTCGATTCACGCGCCGCCTTGCTATAGCGGCATTCTTTATATAGAATGCCTTTATATGGATCTCCTGCAAGGCACGCTCGACATGCTGGTTTTGAAAACCCTGCTGCTGGGACCGCTCCACGGGTACGGCATCGCCAAGGCCATCCGCTCCAATTCCAGCGACGCGCTCGATATCGAATTCGGATCGCTCTATCCATCTCTGAAACGCCTGGAACTGAAAGGCTGGATCGCGTCCAATTGGGAGACCTCCGAGCACAACCGCCGCGCGAAGTACTACCGCCTGACGCCCGAAGGGCGGAAGCAGCTCATGGTGGAGCACTCCAAGTGGGCCGGCTTCGTTTCCGCGGTTGGCCGGATCATGGGACCGCTGCCCGAAGGGAGCAAATGATGCGCCTGTGGCAAAGGCTCCAGTTCCTGCTGCCCTCCTGGGAGCGCCGCGCGGCGCGCGCTCGGCCTGATGGGGCCGCTATTGCGATGGGACTGCCGGCGGATTGGATCCTCGACCGCAAAGTGCAATCGATGCTTTTCGGGTGTGACGCCAGGCCATGCCGGCGTTTTCCGGCGCGCCGCGCCGCGCCGTGCGCGTGGATGCGGATTGAGGAACTGTTTTCCAAAGGCGTCATGACGATGGGCCCATCGCGAATTGATCCATCGCGGCAGGTGGGCGTATTTCGCCCCGGCGCGATTGCCGGTCTCGCCGTCAGGCGCGAAGCCGAAATGGCGCCATTCCGGTGGATCGCCGGCGAGTAGAATTGGGCCTGCACGGTGGCGCCCGATGGCAAGGAGACGCCGCAGATCACATACGATCCCTTCAGCCGCCAGGGCTCTACGTGCTAGCGCGGGGCGGGTACGGCTTCGGTTCGCGGGAAGGCTGGGAAGGCAACCGCCTCGTCTTCGCCAGGCGAATGACAATGCTCGGCGTCGACTGCGACTGGCGCATGACGTGGACCAGGACGAATCACGACCGATTCCAGTTCGTCAACCAGGAACTCCTGCCCGGCCGCACGTGGGCATACTTCGACGAATCGCATTTTACGCGAAAATAGTTGCGGACCATGGCCAGTTCGTATTCGCACTTGCGGCGGCAGGCTGCCGAGTTCGTACGACGATTCTCGCCCGCGGGGCCGGTGCTGGTGCTCTCCGGAGCACGCGCGGCCGCGGATGAAATCGCGCTGGAAGCCTGCGGCAACGCGCTGATCGACGTCCGGCGGCTGGGGTTTCGCGAGTTTGTAATGGAGCTTTCGGCTTCGGAGCTGAACCGGCGTGCGCTCGTGCCCATCGGGCGCGTGGTGCGCGAAGCGTTGGCCGCGCGGGTGACGGCGCAGGCGCTGGAGCGCGGCGAGTTGAACTATTTACGGCCGGCGGCGCAATTCCCTGGATTTCCGCGGGCACTGACCGCCACGTTCGAGGAACTGCGGCTGAACGCGGTGGACCGGGAGCGCTTGCGCGCCTGCGGAGAATCCGGTCCGGACCTCGCACGACTGCTTGCCGGCTACACCCACGAACTCGCGGAGCGCGGGTTTGCGGACCACGCCACCCGCGTGCAGCTCGCGCGCGACAGTTTTTCCGCGAGCTACAACACTCTGCGGCGGACTGCGGTGGTCACCATGGATCTCGCGCCGCGCAGTTCGCTGGAACGCGAGTTGCTGGCCTCGGTAATCGGGGCGGCGAACACATCGCTCGAACTGAGGATCACGCGCGACGGCGGAGAGCCTGCCTCGTCGCTCGACTCCTTGCAGCGCTATCTTTTCTCCGGCGAAGCGGTGCCGCCGCGCGAGGAAGACGGCACCGTGGCGATTGTGTCCACGTCCGGCGAAGGGCTGGAGTGCGTGGAAATCGCGCGCGCCATTCATCAAGCGGCCGCCGAGGGGGTGCCGTTCGACCAAACCGCCATCCTGCTGCGTTCGCCGGAACGTCATCAGCCGCTGATTCTGGAAGCGCTGCGAAGGGCCGGCATTCCGGTATCGTGTACCATGGGGACGCGCCGTCCGGACGCGGCGGGACGCGCTTTGCTGGCACTCCTGCATTGCGCCGAAGAAGGGCTTTCGGCGTCGCGCTTCGCCGAATACCTTTCGCTCGGGCAGACGCCTAGCGAGGTCGCGGCGCCCGCGAAGTGGGAAAGATTGATCGTAGACGCCGCGGTAATCGGCGGGCTCGCGCGCTGGGAAACGCGCCTGGCGGGATTGCGCGCGGAGCTGGACAGGCGCCATGCCGGCGAAGAGGACGACGAGGCGCGCGAATTGATAGCGGCGCGAATTCAGGCGTTGGAAAATCTGGCCGAAGCTGCGCTGCCGGTTGTCGCGCGCTTGGACGCCCTGCCGAAGCGCGCCCTCTGGGGCGAATGGCTCCGGGCGCTCACCGATCTCGCGGAGTTCGCGCTCCGTCAACCGGAGCGAATCACCGAACTTCTGGAAGAGCTGGAGCCGATGGCCGACATCGGCCCTGTCTCGCTGGCCGAGGTGCTGCTGGTGGTCGGGCCGCGGCTGAATTCGCTCACCAACCAGCCGCAGGAAACGCGCTTCGGCAAGGTCTGGCTCGGCTCCGTGGAGGAAGCGCGCGGCATGTCTTTCCGGCGCGTGTTCCTTCCCGGAGTAAACGAAGGCCTGTTCCCGCGGCCTCCGGCGGAAGACCCGTTGTTGTTGCACGCGCAGCGGACGGAATTGGGAATTGAACTCCGAGCCGACGACACGGAACTGCTGGGCATCGCGGTGGCCTGCGCCTCCCAGCGCCTGCATCTCTCCTTTTCGCGACTCGATCTGCTTACCGGGCGAGAGCGCGTGCCGGCCTTTTACGCGTTCGAGGCGCATCGCGCCGCGGGCGGGCGCGAGATGGCGGTGCGGGATTTCGAATCGCGCGCGCGGTCGGCCAGCGGGACCCGCATCGGCTGGCCCGCGCCGCCCGATCCCGCGGCGGCCATCGACGATGCCGAATTCGATCTCGCCAAGCTGGCGCCGCGATTGCCTGGGTCGGGGCAGTATCTGAAAAGCCTGCCCGGCCGGGCGGTGGAATCGCTGCGCGCGCGCTGGGCGCGCTGGCATAAACCGTGGAAGCCGGTGGACGGGCTCATCATTCCGGAGATCGGCAGCGACGCCTTGACTCCCTATCTGCTGACGGCCCGTAGTTGGTCGCCGTCGGTGCTCCAGCAGTACGCGCGCTGCCCGTACCGTTTCGCGCTGCGGGGTATTTTCGGGCTGCGAGCCGCCGGCCGGCCAGCCGGGATCCAGCGCATGGATCCAGCCACACGCGGCGAATTGTTCCATGCGGTGCAATTCGAACTGCTGCGCGCGCCCGATCCTCTCGACCGCCTGGATGAGGCGCTGGAGCAGGTGGCCGCGCGTTTCGAGGCAAGCCTCGCGCCCGCCATTCCGCAAATCTGGCGGGCCGAAATCGACGCCATGCGCGCCGATCTGCGCGGCTGGTTGCAGCAGCGGGCCAGATTGGAGCCGGATTGGACGCCGCAATTCGCGGAACTCAGCTTCGGCCTGCGCGACCCGGTGGGGCGCGATCCGCGCAGTTCGCAGGAAGCGGTCGAAATCGAAGGAGAGTTCCGCTTGCAGGGCTCGGTCGACCTGGTCGAACGCCACGCCAGCGGAATTCTGCGCGTGGTGGATCACAAGACGGGGCGCGTGCCCGATCCGCGGCCGGAATTCGTGGGCCACGGCGAGGTGTTGCAGCCGACGCTTTATGCGCTGGCGGCCGAGAAGATTCTGGGAGAGCCAGTCGCGTTTGGGAGGCTTCATTACGCGACCATCGCGCAGAATTACACCACGGTGGATGTGCCGCTCAACGATTGGGTGCGGCATCGCACGATGCAGGTGCTCCGCGCCATCGACGGGGCGCTGCGCGAAGGCTTTTTGCCCGCCGCTCCGCGCAAAGACGGGTGCCGGCGCTGCGAATATCTGCCGGTCTGCGGGCCGTATGAAGAGGAGCGCGTGGGCGAGAAGTCGCCGGTGGAGTTGAAGGTGCTGAAGGAGATGCGGACGTGGCGATAAAACCACCGCTCCCTTACCGTGCGTCTGTACGGGAGCGGCCATGGCAGTAGTTCAACCAGGCCTGCAGCAAAGCTGCGTGGTGGAGGCATCCGCCGGCACGGGTAAGACCACTGCGCTCGTGGAACGCATCGTGGACGCCATCGCCGCCGGCGCCGCGGTGGAAAAAATCGTCGCTGTCACGTTCACTCACGCCGCGGCGGGCAACATGAAACTGCGCGTCCGGCATCAACTGGAACAGCGGCGCGCGCGCGAACCCGATCCGGCGGTGCGGGCGCAGCTTGCCGCTGCCGCCCGCTCGCTCGATCGGGCATTCATCGGCACGATTCACGCCTTCTGCGCGCAGTTGCTGCGGCGGCGTCCGGTAGAAGCCGGCGTCGATCCGGTATTTCAGGAACTCGCCCAGCCCGATGCCATGCGCATCTTTGCCGGCGTGTTCCAGCGCTGGATCGAGCAGCGTCTGGCTTCACCCTCGCCGGCGCTGGTGCGCGCGCTGGCGCGTCTTTCGTGGCGCGAGGAACGCGATGGCGCCGAACCGCTCGACGCGCTGCGCATCGCGGCATGGTCGCTCGCCGAATGGCGCGATTTTGACACCCCCTGGGACAAGCGCGGCTTCGACCGCGACGCCGAACTGCGGGAATTGCTGCCCAAGGCGGCGGCCACGCTGGAAATGCGCAATCGCTGCCCGCGGGCGAACGACGCGCTCTACGACGGACTGCGCCCGCTGTCGGAATTCGTGCAACGCGTGGAGCGCGGCCGGGCGGCCGGGCACTTCGATGGCGACGTGGTCGAAAACGAAATTCTCCGCCTGCCGCGCGAGGTCAAATGGCTCAAGCACGGGCACGGAAAATATGCCGATGGCGTCGCGCGGGAGGCCATGGTAGCGGCGTGGGAAGCCTTGTGCGCGGCCATCGACGAATTCGGCCGCCGCGCCGACGCCGATCTCGCCGCGCACCTTCGTGACGAACTCTGGGCGGTGGTGGGGCTGTACCAGCAGCGTAAAAAGCTGGCCGGTCAGCTCGATTTCATGGACCTCCTGCTCTACGCGCGCGATCTCCTGCGCCACGATGGCGCGCGAGCGCAACTTCAGCAGGATTACGAACGCATTTTCGTCGACGAGTTTCAGGATACCGATCCGCTGCAAGCCGAGATTCTGCTGCTGCTCGCGGCGGGCGACCCCGCCGAGTGCGAGTGGCGGAAGGCAATCCCCGGGGCGGGCAAGCTGTACGTCGTGGGCGATCCCAAGCAATCCATTTATCGTTTTCGGCGCGCGGACGCGCGCCTGTTCCGCCGCATTTGCCGCTCGCTCACGGAGGCCGGAGCGGTGTCCCGGAAATTACCCACCAGCACGCGCAGCACCCGCACGATTCAGGCGTTCGTCAACGCGGCATTCGCCGATTCCATTCCCGATTACCTGCCGCTCGAAGGCGGCGTGGAGGATGCCGCCGGACAGCCGGGCGTGATCGCACTGCCCATGCCCGAGCCTTATGGTTCGCGCAATCTCTCGAAGGTGCGCATCGAGGCTTGCTCGCCCAACGCCGTGGCGGCCTTCATTCAATGGCTGTGCCGGGAAAGCGGGTGGACGGTTCGCGATCAATCGAGCGGCGAGCGCGTGCCCATCCAGCCCGAGCACGTCTGCATACTCTTCCGCCGCTTCACCAATTACGGCACCGATCTCACCCAGGAGTACGTGCGGGCGCTGGAGGCCCGCGATATCGCGCATCTCTTAGTGGGATCGAAATCGTTCCACCGGCGCGAGGAGGTGGGAACGCTGCGTGCCGCGCTGCGTGCCATTGAATGGCCGGACGATGAACTGAATGTCTTCGCCGTGCTGCGCGGAAGCCTCTACGCGGTAAGCGACGCTACACTGCTCAAGTTTCGCAACGCGCACGGCCGATTTTATCCCCTGCGCGAGCTGCCGGACGATCTCGATCCGGAGTTTACGCCCATCCGCGACGCGTTCGACATGCTGCGCGCCCTGCACCGGCGGCGCAACTACCGTCCGGTCGCCGACACCATCCACGAGCTGCTGGAAGCCACGCGCGCCCATGCCGGCTTCGCCTTCCGCAAAGGCGGCGAGCGCGTGCTGGCGAACGTCTACCGCCTCACCGACCTCGCCCGGAGCTTCGAGGCTTCCGGCGCGGCGACATCGTTCCGCGCGTTCGTGGAATATCTGGAGGGCGAGTACGAAGGCAGCGATACCGGCGAAGCTCCCGTGCTCGAGCAGGAAGGCCGCGGCGTGAAGCTGATGACCGTGCACAAGGCGAAAGGGCTGGAATTCCCGGTGGTGATTCTGGCCGACCTCACCGCCAAACTCACCGGCCCGCAGGGCGGCGATCGTTATTGCGATTCCGACCGGCGATTGTGCGCGCAGCGCCTGCTCTGGTGCGCACCGTGGGAACTGCTCGATGCGGCGGAGGAGGAGCGGCGAGCGGACGAGGAGGAAGCCCTGCGGGTGGCATATGTGGCCGCCACGCGGGCGCGCGACCTGCTGGTCGTGGCAGCGGTGGGCGAGAAGGCTTGGGAAGACAGCTGGCTCAGCCCCTTGCATGCGGCGCTCTATCCGCCGGAGGAACGCTGGCGCACGTCCGCGCCGGCGCCCGGATGCCCCCAGTTCGGCGCCACGACGGTGCTCAACCGGCCGCCCGACCTGCAAGAGGAAGTGTCCGTCAAGCCCGGGCTGCACCATCCGAAAACGGGCGGTCATGGCGTGGTCTGGTTCGACCCGGCGGTACTCGCACTGCGCGTCTCCAAGGCGGAAGGCGTCGAGAACGAGAACGTCCTTAGCGGGACGCGCGAGCAAGCCCAGGAGGGTCTGCGCGAGTATCAGGCCTGGAAGCAGCGGCGCGCGCAGTTGCTGGAAAGCGGGGCCGTACCGCGATATCGAATCCGGATGGCCGAAACGGTGCCGGAGGCGAAGGAATCGGCGGAGATTCCCGTCGAGACCGTCACGCTACCCGCCGCTGACGGACGTCCAGCGGGCCGCAGATTCGGCCGCGTGGTCCACGACATTCTACAGCACGCCACATCGCCGGCGGATGTCGCGGCGCTGGCCGAAACCTGGGGCCGGCGCCATGCGGCGAATGATGCCGAGCGCACGTTTGCGGCGGAGGTGTCGCGGCAGGCGCTGGAATACCTGGCTCGCGCCATGCCGGCGGGGGCGGAACGGCATCGCGAGTTGCCGGTGATGGTGAAACTGGAAGACGGCACGCTGGTGGATGGGCGCGTCGACTTCGCGTGGTGCAGCGGAAACCTGTGGACGGTGGTGGACTACAAAACCGATCGGCGGGAGCGGCGGAACGTCACGCAGGTGCAGTTGTACGCGCTGGCATTGCAAAGGGCGACGAAGATTCCCGCGCGGGGGCTGGTACTGGAAGTTTAATCGACAGTCAGATTCCGGAAGTCGAGCGTGCGGCGCATGGCATGGTATTTCATGACGAGCACTTGGGAATCTTTCGCGGATTCCAGAAAAGGCCCGCCGAATAGCGGCCAGCGCGCGTAATCGACGGGCGGTTTGCCGTAGGTGAAGGCCATCGTCTTGCCGCGGAGCGAGTGGAAGCGCACCTGCGGGGTTGGATCCAACGAGAATTCCAGCGGTAGCGCCAGGATCGCGCGGCGGAACGCCTGCATGCCGGGGAATTCGCCGCTCCCGGCCACCTGCACGACGATTCCGTTCTTCAAATACGGGCTGAATAGGCGGCGTCCGCCGCCCGCCAACGGCTTCCAGGTATACGGTTGCAGGGGACGGCAGGCGATGAGGGCGTCACCGCCGCGCATGAAGATCCAACCGGAGGGATCTTCGATGACGTCCGCCAGATCCTTGGAGAAGAATCCGTTGATATGCGGAAATCGCGCGCCGGGAGCGATGTCGTAAAGGGCGATCAACGCGTCCTGATCCTGGAAAATCTGCTCGTAGGGCGAGCCGCCGACGAACTTATCGGGCGAATCGTAGCTCTTCTTGGAACTTACTACCCCCGAAATGCCGATATCGGGGGGAAACGTGAAGTAAGTCTCGAGTTCATGCAAAGAGGAGTGTGGATTCAGCGTGAAAAAGGTGTTCTGCACGCCGCGCGGATCGGGCACGGACCAGGTCACATCCCAGGAATGCTCCTGGATGGGCTGGAGCGTTCCTCCCTGGTCGGAACTCACGGCATATTCGCGACGCATATAAGTCGTCTTATATACCGGGCCGTGTAAGTCATCGAAAAAACGCCAGCGGTTGCGCGTGCGCTTGAGTTCGTAGTGGGTGTATGGCTCCGAGCGGTCGCCGGCGATGCGCTGAAGGATCTCCGGCGGCTGCTGCGCGCTCGCCAGCACGTAGAACAGGATGGCATTCGACGGAGGAACCAGCGGATGACCGAGGCCGAACAGCACCCAGCCGAAGTCGCTGGAGAGAACGGCCCATTTTTCGAGCACTTCGCGATCGTAAATCCGGGAATGCGCGCCCACATAGATGCCGTCGAGGGTTTCGGCGGCATAATCGGCCGTCAGGTACTCGATCATCATGCCGGCGCGCTTTTTCATCGCCGGATCGCGCGCCCATGCGGCCAGGTACGACATGGAGAGAAAGTAATAGCCCATGTAGCTGGGGCTGTCATACTCGCCTTGCCCGCGCGTAGTGGTGAGGCGGACCCACGATTCCAGCCAACCCGCCGCTTCGCGCATATTTTCGGCGGAGGATTTGCCGTTATACCAGACCTGATCGGGCCAAAGCTGCGACATGAGATAGAGCGAGGTGTAGTACATCACCCAGTGATTTTCGGTATCGCCGCGATACGGCATGTAGGTGTGCCAGGCATTGTGCAAGGCGCGGCGGGCGGAATCGGTGAGCTGCCCGTTATCGAGATACGCCACGGCGGTGACGGGATACATCCAGAACATATCCCCTGTCGGGCCCGCGGCCAGAAGCTCTTCGAGCCGGCGCGAGCACAACGCCGCGTCTTCGTGCCGGTAGAGTTTGGCGGCAAGGTTCGGGTAGCCCGGCAAACCATTGCTCGCCGGGTGGGCATATGATTCGATCACGGCGTCGACGCGCTCGCCGAACGCCGGCGCCTGCGCATACAGGACAGCGGGCAGCAGGAGGCAGAGCCATCTCATCTGGCCGCCTCCGGAACGAATTTCATGCGAAAGATGGAACTGCCCGAAAGCCCGTCCATGCGCCACGTAGCTCCGCCATCGCCGGAAACGTAGACCGCGGCTTCGTGTATCCCGGCAAAGAGCCGGGCGGCATGGGCGGGGTCGAACGCCACGCTCCAGACGCTCGTGGAAGGCAGCCCGGAATTGCGCGCCTGCCACGTCTTGCCGCCATCCTCGCTCACGGCCACACCCACGCCCCAGCCGGCCACCGCGATGCGATCCGGCGACGATGGGTCAAAAGCGAGATCGTACAAATTCCGCCCCACTCCCAGGTTGCCGTGGCTTTCGAAGGTGACGCCGCAATCGCGAGAAACGAACAAGCCGCCTCCCTCTGTGCTTGCCAGCCAGAAACAGGGATCGTGCGGCGATTGCTCGATGTGCAGGACCTGAATCCCGGCGGCGCCGGCCAGTTTCCACGATTCGCCGCCGTTTTGGCTGCGGAAAATGCCCTGCTCGGTCCCGGCCAACAAGACACCGGCCCGGCGCGAATCGACGCGCAGCGCCGCGGTATATTTGCGGCGCAATCCGGCGGAGGCATCATGCCAGGTCGCGCCGCCATCGTGGCTCACCTGGATGCCGGCGGTGTGGGCGAAGTAGATTGTGCCCGGGCGGCTGCGATCCACGGCGACATCGAGAAGCTCCGTGACCTCGCTGCCGGTGAGAATCTTCCAATGCGCGCCCGCTTCCGTGATGCGCAGTAATCCGTTGCCCGCCGAGGTGTAGACCACGGACGGATCGCGCGGGTCGAAATCGAATGCGGTAATGAAGGGATGATTGAAGCCGGCGTGCCTCCATTGGCCGTCCGCCGCACGCACGAAAATTCCACTCGCGGGGAGCTTGGCGCCCACCACGTAATCCCGCGAACTCGATCCGCAGGCATAGAGCGCGTACTGCGCGAAGACGGGCAGCGGCACCGCGGCGAGCAGCAGCGGCAGGAGTTTCACTTGGCGCCGCCGAGAAGCGCCTTCAGATACCGGTAGTAGAACTCCACGCCGTCGTAGAAGGAGCTGACGCGCAGGCGCTCGTCCTTGCCGTGCGCGCGGACGTCGTCCTGGTCGATCGCCATGCCGCTGACGCCGTAGCTCGGGATTCCGGCGGCGACGGTGTAGATGCTGTCCGAGGCGCCGGTCTCCATATCCGGGATGACCGGCGCGCCCGGCCACATTTCAGCGGCGACCTTTTCGAGCGGCTTGAGGATCTCCGGGCTGGGCATGACGGGCGAGAACGATCTTCGCGAGGGCGGGCGATCGGAAACATCGCCGGCGTCGTTGACGTAGCGGATGGCGACCTTGGGATCGTTGACGATGGCGGCGAGCCGCGCGTGGATCTCTTCGGGGGAATGGCCGGGCAGGATGCGGCAATTGACGATGGCCTGCGCGAGTTGCGGCAGCGCATTATTGGCATGGCCGCCGGTGATGCGCGTGGCCACGCAGGTGGTGCGCAGCGTGGAGTTATAGCGCGGGTCCTGCGAAAGGCGCGCGACGGCGGCAGGGTCGGGCGGGATGTGCAGGATCGCGTTCATGTCGTCCTTCGTCTGGCCGCTTTCGAGCGGCGCGCGGCGCTCAAAGTAAGTGCGGGTGATTTCGTTCAGTTCCAGCGGGAAGACGGTCTTCTCCAGTTTGCCGAGCGCGTCCGCCACGTGATAGATGGCATTATCGGGCACGGGAAGCGAACTGTGGCCGCCGGGATTGGTGGCGCTGAATTCGAAATCCTGGTACAACTTCTCGCTGGCTTCGATATCGACGTTGACCACCTTGCCCTTGGCCGAGGTGACGCCGCCGGCATCGGGATTCAGGGCGAACGCAGCGTCCACCATGTCGCGATGATTCCTGAGCAGCCAATCGACACCGTTGGAATGGCCGCCTTCTTCGTCGGCGGTGAGCGCCACGATGAGGGTGCGATCCGGACGCCAACCTTCGCGATGAAGGCGGATGAGATCGGCGATCAGAGCGGCGTCGTTATCTTTGACATCCTGCGTGCCGCGGCCGTAGAAATAGCCGTCCTTTTCGACGAACTGGAAGGGATCGGTAGTCCAGTCGGAACGGCGGGCCTCCACCACGTCGAGATGGCAGATAATCAGTACGGCCTTCAGTTCCGGGTTTTTTCCAGGGACATGCACCACGAGGTTGCCGCGACGATTGTTGGGACCGAGCACTTTTACATCGGCGGCGGGAAAGCCGGCGTCGAGCAGGCGTTTGGCCATGGCTTCGGCGGCAGCGGTGGTGCTGCCGGTGGAATCGGTGGTATTGATTTCGATCAGTTGCTGGAAGAGATCGCGCGCCAGTTGGCGATCGGCAGTCTCGGCGGCGGGAAGCGGCGCGACCAGAAGGAGCGCCAGAATCGGGCGAGCGAAGTTCATTCGGTTATCGTGCCAGAGGGATCGCCCGAATGTAAAGTTGCGCAGGCGCGCCGGCCGCTTGGGCCTCTTCAGGCGTGCCGTGAGCTTCCGGGGGATTGCCTCGCGGCAAGTCCCGCCGCAGGAAGGCCGGCGCAGCGGTTGGAAAGTGCCTTAGCGCCCGGTAACGGCAACCGTTCGCCAATCGGAACGGAATCCCCGGGGAAGCGATAGATTCGCGCCGCGCAAGCGGAAGACTCCCGCAGGGCGCTCGCCCGACCGGGGCACGAGGATATAACTCATTCCCGCCGTGCCCGTCCAACTGCGATTTGCCGCCAGCGGCACTCGCTGATTCTCGACCAGCACCACCGCCGGGGCCAACACCAGGTCCGCCACCGGCGGCTTGGCATAGATCTGGACGCGCTTCAGACGGCCTTCCACTATGCTGCCGGTCTTGGCCAACGTCTGCTTGTTGGCATCGCGGAGCGTTCCGATCAGCTTGGCTCGAAAGACATCGCCAGCCGCCGCGGTTCGAGGATCAATCGGGTCGAGCAATTGGAGTTGGAATGTCGTGCCGCCCGCGACCGGTCCGCGCGCGGGCGCTTTTACGGGATCCGGCGCCGAGTCAGAGGGAGCGGCGAAGATGATGGTGGATTCGCCGCGATATTCGCGGCACGACGTGAAGCTGGTGGTATTTTCGATCTCGGCTCCGCTGGCGAGAAAGAACAACTGCCGGGAATGGATTGGCAGCAAAAACGGCTCGGCGCCGATCTGCACCGTGCCGAAATCGAGCGTGGAAACAGTCTGGCAATTTCCATTGCCGAAATCGGGATCGAGAGTCTCGAGGGAGAGCCGAATCACATCGCCGTTCGCGGCGTCGACAAAAACGCTGCCGAAGTAACCGGTCGGCCTCCAGGAATCGTCGACCTTCACGCGATAATGACTATCTTTGGCGGCAACGCGAAAGGAGAACTCCATGGCGTCGACGGCCTCGACGAGCTTGTCGCCCTCGAAGCGGAACGCGCGCACATCCAGCTGGAAGATCATGTCGAGAAAAGAAGCGAACGCACCGGTTCCGAAAGGTCCCTCACGGATGATTTTGTCGATACCGGCATCGTCAAAACGGCTCGCGCCGGCCCACGAATAGAGTTCGCCGCTACGGGCGGTGGTAACGTCGAGGCGGAGCCGGTCGGTGAACTCCAGCACGAGATTTGGGACCTTCGCCGGATCGCGGCTTTCCCCCACGATCACGGGGCAGAACTTCGGCCGGACGCGCGAAACAGGACGGTAATAATGGCGCTCGGTATTCTGCACGCAGGTATAGTCGACAGCATGTTGGGAACTCGCCAGAACCTTCGCGACGGCCTCCCGCAGAACTTCGGCAGGTTCGCGTCCGGCGGCAGGCAGAAGCCGGAGCGACAGCGCCGCGGCAATGGCTATCGATGTCCGCCCGCGATTACCCATTCGGTCCTCAGCGCGCCTATGGTAGCGCTATGGTCCCGGGGGAAGCGATAAGTCCCGGATTGCGGGTCGGGTTTCAGGTTGAGCGGTATGTGGGCGCCCGCGACCTCCAGAGTTTCCCATCGAAGCGAGAGGATGTATTCCGGCTCCGGGAACTGCCGCAATTCGACCCGTGTCAAACGGCCGTCCACCCTTGCCCCCGCGGCCGCGAGAATCCTGCCGGCAGAATCGCGCAGAGGGACGGCCAGGCGCCCCTCAATGAGATCTCCCGCCGCGGCCTTTCCGAATTCGATCGCCGTTGCCAGTTCGACGAGGAGCCGCGAGCCCGGCGGCAGAATCGGGGCCGGAGACGCGGCGGCCGGCGCAACCGCACGGGCCCGAGAGTTGTCGAAAGCGATGGTCGATTCGCCGCGGAACTCCCGGCAGGAATTGAAGCTCAGTGTATTTTCGTCCTCGTTTCCGTTGACGCCGACGAATCGCTGACGGCTGGACACCGGCAGCAGGTACTGAAAACTCCCCAATTCCACCATGTCGTAATCCAGGGTGGTCTCGATCTCACACGTCTGCGTCGCGGGCGGCAGTTCGTCGGTGCGGACACTAAAGCGAACCAGGTTGGACGTTTCGGGATCTACCAGGAGCGTACCGGCGTAACCGGTAGCCACCCAATCCTGGCCGGCCTTGACACGATACAGACTGTCCTGGCGAGGAACGCGATAGGAATATTGCAGCACTCGCCGCCCATCGACCGCGGTTTCCCCGTCCAGGGTGACAAGGGAATCGCGATTGTCCAGCACCGAGAGCAGAATGGTGGCAAAAGGGCCGGTGCCGAAGGCGCCCTTGGGAATCAGCTCATCGAACTCGCCTTCCTCGAATCGGGCGCTGCCCGCCCAGGAAAAAATCTCGTGGCCGCCGGCGACTCCGACATCGAGCCGCAGCCAGTCCGTGGAGCGGAGTTGGAGGCGATGGCCAGGCAGCTTTCGGGAGGTGAGCAGGCTGGCGCAGGACCGGATGGGCTCGTCCGTCCGGAGTTGGTACCAGTTCCGTTGGACGGTCTCCACGCAGGTATGATTGGGGACCTCGCGGCCGTACGCCGCAACGCGATCGTATAAACTTCCCAGCAACTCGACGGGATCTTCATTGCCCGACAGCGGGCGGAGTCCGGCGCCGTTTTCAACCAGGGAGGGGGGCGGCGGCTGGGACGAATCGGCCTCCGTGCCGGCCGATGCCGTAACTGAGGCCGGGATACCCGCTCTCAGACGGCCGATGGCAATGGCGAGATCGTGCGGCGACGAGATAGGCAGCGTGCTGCCGTTGAGAACACCTACAAGACGTTCGATACTGTCCGGTTTCAGCGGCGCGGCCGCGGGAAGGGTCGCGGCGGGCGGAGCGGCTGAAGGAACTTCAAACCCGGTAGTGTTGCCCCTTGGTCCCATCCAGCCACCAAAGCGCCCATTCGGGCCAAAAGCCCGGACGGGCCGCGCCGGAGGGGGCAGGTATTGCAGATAGAACCAGGGAACGGCGGGCGGAGACACACCGTCCAGGGCCGGCGGATCGCTCGAGAGTTGGGTTCGCGGCCCGATGAGAAGGAACGCGCTGGCAGGCCGGGGATCGCGCATCTCTTGCACCACCAGATGGCTCAACACGTCAGCCTTTCCGTGGCGTTGCAAATCCTTGACACTGACGGCGAAGAGCTGCAAGCGCTCGCAGGCCGACACCACTTCCGCCAGATCGGGAAGACGAAAGGGATCTTTGGTCAGGAGCACGGCGTTCTTATCGAGGTTAAACAGAATGAGCCGCACGGATCGCGCCGGCAACTGCGTAAGAATCGAATGGAGCGACTCAGCCAACTTCGCGACGAGTCCGGGCTCCATTCCCGCGGTAGAGCTGCCTAAGGAACTGGCGTGCACCAGGACAGTCAGACGAGCGATTTGCGGCGCGGGCGGCGCGGGCGGCGCGGGCATATCGGGGAATAAGCGCGCTTCTTCGACGGCGCCCGCGGGCGTGACGGTTTTCAACTCCCGCTCGGCCGGCGAGAGTTCCGGCTGGATCCGCCAGTGGCTGTAACAAATGCGCGGCTCCTCATCCTCGACCAGCGCTTCCACTGCATAGCTTCCCTCGCCCACCGCAAACTCACCCGTCAATTCGGCATCGCCTTGTATGCCTTCGGTGTTTCGCACGGATCCCGACATGGCAAGATACACCGGCGGACGCCCGTCTGGCGTAACACGCATGTAGACAGTCAACTCGTGATTCCGGTAGTTGAGTTCTTTCAGGGGAATATCGACCCGGAATCCGGTTTGAAATCGCAGGGAGTAATCGAGCGCGGGAAGCCGGGGGTGAAATTCACAATGCATGCGGGCGGCGCCGGCGTCGTCGAAAGCACTTTGCGCGGCGGCTTGCTGCTCCGGGTCAATCAACGATTGAGCGGATGCGCCGATTACCAAAGCAACCCCAACGCCTGTGAGGCGCACGCTATGTCTGGCCTTCACAGAGTAACCCCGGTTTTAATATTACTCCGGCGGTAGGCGGGGCCTATACTGCAACCGCAGTAGGAGCCGTCAGAAAACGGAGTAAGCCGCCACTTGGCGGGCGGCCAGGCGGCTACCCCAAGGCACCATCATGCTCTCTCGATTTTTATCGCCACGGCATAATCGCTGGGCTTTTCGCCGGGCAAGGCGACGGTCATGCCGTTCGCGTCCTGACTCCACTTCACCCGGCCTTTGTACCCGAGCAATTCGACATGCCGGACGTGAACGGCGCTTTCAGTCAGGGCCGGCATGATGGCTTGCGCGTCCGGCCAGCCCATGACGAAGGCATATAGGTTCTTGCCTTTGGTGGTGTAGCGAATATCCTGCGCGGTGAGCGCCTGCCGGCCTTTCTCGTTGAACGGGCCGGATTTTTCGCCGCTCGAGGGCCCTTCGCCGAACATCTTATATGGACGGGTACCGTAGATACCTTCGCTATTCACGTCCATCCACTTGGTGATCTCGGAAACGATCGCCAACTCGCGGGAATCGGGTTCTCCGGAACCGGGCAGCGGGAAGTTGAGCAGCAGATTGCCGTTGCGGCTCACGATATCCACCAACATATCGATCACGGTCTTGGGCGTCTTGTAGGTGATGTCGCGCTTATAGTGCCAATCGCCCACGCAAGTGTCGGTCTGCCAGGGATTGGGATGGATGGCGTCGGGCAGACCGCGCTCGAAATCGAGCACGCAGGTGCCGACTTCGCAGTCTTCCATGCGCTTGCTGGTGTAAACCGCGCCGGGCTTGGAATTGTACAAGTGGGCGACCAGATTCATGCCGTATTCTTCGAACGGCATCGCGCCGTCGGTATAGAGAAGGTCTGGTTGGTAGTTGTCTACGAGGTCTTTGATGCGGTCGAACCAGTGGCGTTTCCAGGTATCGGGAATCTTGGCATCGTCCCAGGAGAAATCTTTTCCGTAATTGGCCGGCAGGTCATGATAGAGATCGAAATTGCTGGGATCGGTGCCGTCGTAGGGCACGCCGGCAAATTCGCCCGCCGCGTCGGCATCGTGGGACGTGCCGAACCATTTCCAACTGATCCACAGGTGCTCGCTGACGCCGAATTTCAGCCCGCGCTTGAGCGCCGCCTGGCGGAACATTCCCACCACGTCCTTCTTCGGACCCATATTCACGGCGTTCCAGCGGGTGTGTTTGGAGTTCCACATGTCGAAATTGTCGTGGTGGACGCCCATGCTGACGAAATACTTCGCGCCGGCTTTTTGATAGAGGTCGAGGAGGTGTTCGGGATCGAACTTTTCGCCCTTGAACGTGGGGATCACATCTTTGAATCCGACTTTCGATTGCGGCCCGAAGTGTTCCTTGTGCCACTGGTATTGCGCCTCGCCCTCGATGTACATGCGGCGCGCGTACCAATCACCCTGTTCGGGGGCGGATTGCGGTCCCCAATGCGCCCAGATTCCGAACTTGGCGTCGCGGTACCAATCCGGCACCTTATAGGATTGGAGCGATTCGCGGGTGCCCTTGAAAGGACCGGGATGGATATCGAAAGCGGGCGTTTGCGCCGCCGCGCGCCGCAGCAGCGGGGCTGCCGCCAACATTCCTAACGCGCTTCTTCTGGAAATTTTCATGATTGCAACTCCTCATCGAAACAAACCGCTACCTTACCGCATTTGCCGGAGGCCATGAGAGCGTAGGCATCGCCGACCTTGTCGAGCGCGAAGCGGTGGGTCACGAGATCGGCGGGGTGAAGATTCCACCGCACCAGCCGCTCGACCAACTCTTCCATGAGCCAAGTGGACGTCACCCACGAGCCGAAGATGGTCTTCTGATCGTGAATGATATCGGGCGAAGGATCGAATTCCACGCGCCCGCCTTCGCCGAGGAAGACGATTCTCCCCCATTTGCGCGTGGCGCGGATAGCGGTAGCGCGCGCTGCGTCGTTGGCCGAACAATCGATGGCGCGCTCGACTCCGCGGCCGCCGGTCAGATGGCGGACTTCGGCGGCGTTATCGGGCCCGGAGGCGAGCGCTTCGTCGCACAGGCCGAGGGTGCGGGCGAGCGCGATGCGTTCCGGCACGACATCGATCCCGATGATGCGATGCGCGCCGAGTTTGCGGCAGAGCGCGGCGGTGGCAAGACCGACGGGTCCGAGACCGGTGATCAACACGTCGTCATCGCCGCTGATTCCGACCTTGCGGAGGCCTTCGTAGACCGTGCCGAAGCCGCAGGCCACCTGCGCGCCATCGGCGTAGGAGAGTTCGTCCGGCAAATGGATGAGATCTTTCTCCTCAGCGAGCAGGAAATCGGCCATCCCGCCGTCGCGCTGCCAGCCGTAGGCGCGGCGATACCGATCGCTGGTGCAGGAAATCATGTATCCGCGCCGGCAGTCGTTGCACACGCCGCAGCCGGAGATGTGATAGACGACGACACGGTCGCCGGCGCCGAACCGGCGGCATCCCGGGCCGGCTTTCACGACCTGCCCGCAGGGTTCATGGCCGGCGATCACGCCCTGATAACCCTCGGGACCTTTGCCAAGGTGCTGGTGGTAGATGCAGCGGATGTCCGACCCGCAAATGGTGGAGGCCTTCATTCTGAGGAGCACTTCGCCGTGGCCGGGCTCGGGAACGGCGGCGTCGCGCAGTTCCACGGTGCTATCGCCGGGCAGGTACGCTCCGGTCATTTTACGATCACTCTGTTGAGATCCCAGAGATCCTCCCAATGTTGTCCTTCCTTCCAGAGGAAAACCTGGCCTTTGATGAGACGGCAATTGCGGTCGATACCGGCGATGGCCGCCATGTCCGCATGGCTCAAAGGCGCGCCGGCGGCGGCCTCGAGATTGGCGCGAATGTTGCGGGGATTGGTGGAAAACGGAATCGGCGTCTGGCCGCGCTGGACGGCCCACCGGATGGCTACCCAGGCGGGATGCACTCCCAGACGCTGCGCGATTTCGACGAGCACGGGATCTTCGAGATCGACGGTATCTTCGGGTGTGCGGTCGCGGCCGGGACGTCCCGGCGAACCGAGCGGGCAGTAGCCGACGGGCTCGATGCCGTGGGCGCGCACGAAATCGAACAATTCCGTCTGCTGGAAATGGGGATGCAATTCCATTTCGTTCACGGCCGGCGGAATGCGCGCATCGCGGAGCAGGAGCTGGAGCTTGGCGACGGTCATGTTCGAGGTGCCGATGTGGCGGGCGAGTCCCATATCGACAAGCTTTTCCATCTGGCGCCACGTGCGCATGAAATCCTCATGGATGTAGGGACGGGCTGCGGCGCTGCGCGATTCCACCGGGCATCCCGGCGGATGGAAATTGGGGAACGGCCAGTGAACCAGATAAGTGTCGAGGTAATCGAGCCGGAGGTCGGAGACCGATTGGCGGCAGGATTCGACGACGTTGGAATGCTGGTCGTTCCAGACTTTGGAGACGATCCAGAGTTCTTCGCGTGGCAGACCGGCGCGTAAGGCGCCGGCCAGGGCTTCACCGATGCGAGCTTCGTTGCCGTAGACCGAGGCGCAATCGATGTGGCGATAGCCGATGGCGAGGGCGTGTTCCACGGCGCCGGCGACCTGGCCGGCGGAGACATGGTCGGAGCCGAACGTGCCAAGGCCGATGGCGGGCATGAGTGCGCCGGAGCGCAGGCGGCGCTGAGGAATCGAAGCAGGATCGAAGGCCACTCGTTTCCTCTTATCATGCGGATCGGGTGGGGTCAAGCAAGGCGCCCGCTGCCCTCACACCCTCACGACGCGATCCATCTCCAGAAACTCGCGAATGTGGGGGTGGTTGGATTTTTCCAGGTCTCCGAGCCCGCCGAAGAAAATTACGCTGCCCTCGTAGAGGAACACCACGCGGTCGGCCACCTTGTACATCAGGTCCAGGTCGTGGGTCACGACCACCGAGGTCAGTTTCAGTTGCCGCTTCAGGCGCAGCATGAGATCGCCAAGGTGGTCGGACATGATGGGATCCACCATGGTGGTGGGCTCGTCGTAGAGAATGCACTGGGGCTGCGCGGCCAGAGCGCGGGCAATGGCGACGGCGCGCTTGTAACCGGTCGAAAGGTCGCTCGGGTAGGAGTCCTTGGCTTCCGCAATGTCGACCATCTGGAGCAGGCCATCCACGACATCCTCTTTGTTTTGCGCGTCGTAATCCTCACGGAGTTCGAGCGAGAACAGGACGTTCTCCCCGACGGTCATGGAATCGAAGAGCGCGCCGGACTGGAAGACCATGGTGACTTTCTTACGGATGCGGCGCATTTCGGCTTCGCCGTAATCGGTGACATCTTCGTGGGCGACGATCACGCGGCCGCTATCGGGCTTGAGAAAGCCCATAATGTGCGAAAGGGTCACGGATTTGCCGACGCCGCTGCGTCCGATGATGGCTACAGTTTCGCCTGGGTTGACATGGAAATTGGAATCGACCAAAACCGGCCGGTCGAACGTCTTATAAACGTGGCGAAATTCGATGTAATGCGGGTAGGAATCACCGGTCATAGGCGGCCCAATCCTCTGGGGTGTTAACGTTTTGAAAACAAGAGAGTTCTTCCGGAACCGGCCAAATCTCCGCGCGAATGTCCGCGAGCGCCAGGGCAATTTTGCGGATGCCGCGCTCGAAGGCCCGGTAGAGCCCCTGACGGCAACCATGATGGTACGCGGCGCAAAGCGGCTCCAACTGTCCCGACGGTCCGGCGGGGATTACCGCTTCGAAGGAGCCGGCCTCGGCGCGATCCAGAAGTCGATGGAGGAAATCCAGCCGCAAACCAGGCATATCGCAGGCGACGACCAGGTTCCAGTCGGCTTGGGTTTGCTGCAGCGCGGTGAGAATGCCGCCCAGCGGGCCTTCACCCGGGTAGATATCGGGCACGACCCCGCAGCCGAAGACGCCGTCGCGGTGCGGCTTTCCGACCACCAGGACGCTACCGGCGGCGGCCCGCACGACCCGTACTGCCGACTGCGCCAACGTGGTACCCTTGTAGGGCAGCAAGGCTTTGTTCCGGCCCATACGCGAGCTTGCGCCTCCCACCAGCACGTACCCCGCCCGGCTGCTCACACGGAAATGATACCATTGACCATACAAGGTCCGGTCCGCGTCCTTCCCTTGGCTTTGGCTGGGGAATGTCTTATACTGAGGTGCCAAACATTTTGAGGCGTTTTTGTTTTAGACTGGGACTTGGAATTCTGATTGCGGCGAGTGGCTTCGCCGCCGATCAGGCGGATCGGGCGCCGCAGATGGTGAGCGTGGTTCGCACCGATCCACACACCGGCAAGCTGGTGAGAAGCGTGATTGTGACTCAAAAGCCCATCGCGCGCCGCAAAGCCGCCGAGGACGCCGCACTGCCTCGCGGAATTCAGCAGACTGTCGAGGCCATCGCTGCCACGCAATCATTGCCGCCTCAACTCGTACATTCCGTCATTAAAGTAGAGAGCAACTACAATCCCTTCGCGGTGTCTTCGAAGGGAGCGCAGGGGTTGATGCAATTGATGCCCGCAACCGCGCGCCGGTTCGGAGTAGCCAACGTATTCGACCCGGCCGACAACGTACAAGGCGGGACGCGTTACCTGAAATATCTGTTGGACCTTTATAAGGGCGATTACAACCTGGCGCTGGCCGCATACAATGCCGGCGAGGGCGCGGTGGACAAGTACGGAGCAGTTCCGCCTTATCCGGAGACCATCAATTACCTGGTCCAGGTGGGCCGCGAGTTACAGAAGAATTCAGTTACAGCGGCGGCGCCCACTCCAGCCGCCCCGAAGACGGAGGCGCTCGCCGGTCCGGCGCGCATCCAGGAAGTCGTGGGACCGGACGGTTCGGTACATTACATCTCGCGGTGAGTCTCGGACTATGAAGCTGGTTGCGGCAATGGCGATCCCGGCACTGCTCCTGATGGGGCAGGGCGAGAAATCCGTGACCGCGGTGCGGTACTGGTCGATGGAAGGAGTTACCCGCGTCGCGATCGAGGTTAGCGGCCCATTCTCGTTTCATTCCGACCGCCTGCATAATCCCGACCGAGTCTATTACGATATTCTCGACTCCCGCATGCACATCGATTCCCGGCGCTTCTACGTCGAGAACGTCGGCGACCGCATGCTGCTGAAAATCCGGGCGACGGAAACCACTCCCGGGGTGACCCGCGTGGTGCTCGACTTGAACGAAAATGTAGTGGCCACCACGTCAACCCTCACCACTCCCGACCGGCTGATCATCGAACTGCGGATGTCGCCGGGTAATCCGTTGCGGATCGAAACGCCCCCGGCGCATTCGAGCCCACCCGCCTCTGTGGCGGCCCCATCGACGACGACGCCTCCCGCCCCAGCGCCCAAATACTCCCCGCCGCCGCCCGCTCCGGCGCATTCGAGCCAACCCACGTCTGTCGCGGTCACATCGGCACCGGCGCCTGCCGCCCTCGCGCCCAAATACTCCCCGCCGCCTACGCCGGTCATGAAACCAATCCCGGTTTCGCTTCCTCCGCCGCCGGATGTGAGGGTCATGGCAGGAACTTCCAAAGTGGTTCCGGTGGCGGACCCGGCACCGGCCGGCAACGCGGCTTCTCCGACACCCGATATGATCGCGCCCTCCAAGGGCGATCCGGGGCCGGACGAGATCGCCAAAGCGGCCCGCCCCTCCAGTTCGGGCACCAACTCGCTGATTCGCACGCTGGGGCTGAAGATCAACCGGGTGGTGATCGATCCGGGGCATGGCGGACACGATCAGGGTACGGAAGGCACTAAGGGCCTGCTGGAGAAGGACGTCGTTCTAGACGTGGCTCTTCGTGTCGGCAAACTGGTGCAAAACAACATGGGCGCGGAAGTCATTTACACGCGCAGCGACGATACGTTTGTGCCGCTCGAGGGCCGCACGGCCCTGGCCAACGAAAAGAAGGCCGATCTGTTCCTCTCCATTCACGCGAATTCGTCGCCTTATCCGGACATCGCGGGCGTGGAAACTTACTACCTGAATATCACCGGGACCAAGGATGCAATGGACGTGGCGCGCCGCGAGAATGGTCCCACTCACGA
Source organism: Bryobacteraceae bacterium (assembly GCA_035509055.1). Classification (GTDB taxonomy): domain Bacteria; phylum Acidobacteriota; class Terriglobia; order Bryobacterales; family Bryobacteraceae; genus PALSA-129. The sequence goes on from DATJMA010000064.1 coordinate 46,982, forward strand.
TTCCATCTTCGACCTTCAGGACCTGGTCAAGAAGATTGCCTTGCACGATAAGTCGGAGGAGTCGCACGAATTTGCCAAGCGCATGGAGGCATCTTTGTACGCTTTCTCACTTAAGAATTTCCCGGGCAGCAGGGACCGGGGGGTGAAGACGGCGCCATTCATCGTGCTGATCGGAGCTAACATGCCTTCGGTTTTGGCCGAAATAGGATTTCTGACTAACCCGAAAGAAGAGGCTCTGCTCAAGAAGCCGGATTACCGGCAAAAACTCGCCGAAGCCATTTATAGAGGCATGGAAAAGTATACCGACAGCCTGAGTCATTTCCAGGCTGCGGCGCGGCCGTGAAAGTCCTCGTCTTCCGCCACATTGCGTTTGAAGGGCCGGGGCACATCGCCGCCGTGCTGGAAGACTGTGGTATCGGCCTGGAGTATACCGATCTTTATCAGGGAGATCTTCCCGATCCCCGCATCGGGGATTACGCCGGCTTGATCTTTCTCGGCGGCCCGATGTCCGCAAACGACCCGCTGCCGTACCTCGAGCGGGAGCGCGCCCTGATTGCCCGTGCGGCGGCACAGGGGCAGCCGATCCTCGGGATTTGCCTGGGGTCGCAGTTGATCGCGCGCAGTCTGGGCGCCGGAGTGCGTGGCAATGGCGAGAAAGAAATCGGATGGTTTGAGATTCAATTCACCGGGGCCGCCGCGGAAGACGCGTTGTTCACGGGCATCCGCGGTCCGGAAACGGTCTTTCACTGGCACGGCGAAACATGGGATCTGCCACCCGGGGCCGAACTCCTGGCGTCCTCGCGAGCCTGCGCCAATCAGGCATTTCGCGCGGGCAGCAATATTTACGGATTACAGTTTCACCTGGAAGTGACCCCGGGGATGATTGCCGACTGGCAGGCGCAGGACGCGAATTGTGGAGATGTTCGCGAGTTGTCCGCCCCACTCGATCCCCATGCTCATCGCGCCCGGCAAGAAGAGTTATCGGCATTAGTATTCGGGCGCTGGTGCAGCCTCTTATAGCCCTATTGAGCCCCCTATATAAGTTCCGCGAATTCCCCCTTTGGGGGGATTGAGCGAATTGGCGGAATCCCGGAGAATAGTTGTAGAGCGAGCTGAATAGCGGTGTTAATGTCCATCCATTCAGAGTTACCCGCCGGGCCGGCCGCGCCACTGCCGGTTAGCGCCAGAATTCTAGTGACCGAGGACCCTTTTGTCAGCAATTTCCTTCGCGCGATTCTCGAGCGTCATGGCCACATCGTCGTGATTGGCGATGCCGCTCACATGGGCAGCACTCTTCCGGACGTGGTCATCACCAACAGGCCGGAGACGTTTCTTGAATTTGCCGCGAGCATCCACCTTCTCTACATCGCAGCCACTCCGGATTTCCACTTAGCGTCGCAATTTTCAACATGCCACGTTTTGCGCAAGCCCTTCCGCAACAATGAACTCATCGCGGCCGTCGACGCCCTGACGCACAATCTTGTACCGTAAATTGTGGGCTTCTATCTTTGGGTGGACGGCAATCTCGCCTGGGCGCAAGGCACCTACGAATACCGGCCTATGGGAACCGCGGTCATATCGTGCTCCGACCTCTTCCGCCGCCGCGATTTTTCGCCGCGGCGCAAAGTGCAGGCGCCGCGCGACGCCGAGTTCGCCGGGCAGTTCGCATCGCTGGGCCATCTCAACATGCAATTGAAAGAACGGCGCAAGGGATTGCGCTCGCGCCGCCGGAAGCGGTAATTTCGCCTTTCGGTTTGCGATATCTTGGTTCGCATGAAAATTTCCATCGTGCGGGCCGCCCTGCTGACCGTCATCGCGCTGACTCCTCTGACCTGCCAGCCCACCGCTCAGACCGAGCGGACCTCGCAATTTGAAAATAACGACGTGAAGGTGTGGAAGACCGTCGTCATGCCTCACGCTCCGCTCACCATGCACACCCACGAACATCCGCGGGTGATTGTCGCGCTTTCGGGAGGAACGATGAAGATCGTGAACGAAGACGGGAGTTCGGAGACGCAGGTGTGGGAGACCGGAAAGGCATACTGGCTGTCCCTGGCGGAGGGCAAAAAACGCCACGCCGACGCCAACATCGGCACCAAGCCGATCGAAGTGATGGTAATCGAGCTCAAAAACGCCACTGAGAAGTGATAGGATACGCATCAATAGCGCCTAGATGACGGAATCCGTGACACGAAAAATCGGCGACATCGACGTGGTGGAGATCGCGGGGCGGCTGGACTTCGGCGGCGCGCTGGCTTCGATCGAGAAGTCGATTCTGGACCTGATCGAGCAGGGCAGCCGGAAACTGGTGATCCACGTACCCGGCCTAAACTCCATCGATAGCGCCGGCATCGGAATGCTCATGGCGTGCAGCGGCCAGATGGAACAGAAACACGGAAGGCTGCGGATTGCCGGAGCGCACGGCGGCGTGGCGCGGACGTTCGAAGTGATTCACCTGGATCGCGTCACGCCGCTCGATGCCGATCTGGATGCGGCTTGCCGGGCGCTGGAAGCTTCTTGAAAGCGGCGCCTTCTATTTCACCGCCGTACTGAGCGCGCTGGTCGCACCCTGGATCGCCTCGCCGGCATTTTCCAGCACTTTGCCGACCTTAGCGATTTCTTCGTCGGCCAGCTTCCACTCTTTCTGTTCGATGCTCTCACGCACGGCGGGCAAGGTCTTCACTCCGTAACCGGTATAGAAACCCGGCGCATAGATCTGGTGTTTGAACCACGGACGGTTCGGCAGACCTTCTTTCAGCGTGAGCGCGCGCTCCACCTGGATCAACTGATCGTTGGCTTCTTTCAAGGCCGCGCGGGCTAGTGCCGTGCCTCCGTTTTCGCTGGCTTGGGCGAGCGCCTTGTCGTACGCCTCGGCAGTGCGCTGGAGCGCGGAGAGCCCGTTTTCGAGCGGGGCGAAGTTGAGATACGGCGGAACCGTCTGCTTCGGCGGCGGATTCATGGGCACGCGCGGATCCATGATGGCGGCGTACATGCCCTCGTCGATTCGCTTGTTGGTTTCCACGATTTTATCGCGCTGGTCTTTGGCAAGCTTCTGCACATCGTCGATGTAGCGCTTGATGGTCTCGGTGAAATTATCGAAGTCGTACGGCAGCAGTTCGGAATCGGCCAGACGCATGACTGCCGTGCCGGCGGTCTGGGCGAGCGCGCGCCCGTAGACGAAATTGGTGTCGGCGAAGTGCGTGTACCAGTAGAAATCGTCATAGACCGAATGGTAGATTCCGCCCTGATCTTCGCCTCCGAAGCCCATGTTGACGGAAGCGACCCCGAGGAAGTCGAGGAACGCGGTGTAATCGGAGCCCGAACCAAGCGCGCCGATACGCAGGTCCTGCCGGTTGCGCACATCGTTTCCCTGGGCGGAGATCTCGCGCATCTGGAGTCTCTTCCACACGGAGAGCTTGGTTTCCGGATCCTGGATGTCGCGCGCCACGCCATTCAGGAATTTCTCCAGCGTGTGCGATCCCTCCACTCCCAGATAGCCGCGGCCATTGCCGTCGGAATTAATGTACACCGCGCCGTGCTGCCGCAGTTCATCCTGATGCTGCTCGGCCCACTCCGTGGAGCCGAGCAAGCCTTCCTCTTCGCCGTCCCAAAGGCACAGAATGATGGTGCGCTTGGGGCGCCAGCCCTGCTTGAGCAGGGTCCCGAGCCCGCGGGCTTCTTCCATCAGAGCGACGGCTCCCGAAACCGGATCCTCGGCGCCGTTCACCCAGCCATCGTGATGATTGCCGCGGATAATCCACTCATCGGGGTAGGTGGCACCGGGAATGCGCGCCACTACGTCGTAGATTGGCTTGATGTCCCAGTTGAATTCGAGTTTGAGGTGGACTTTCGCGGGGCCAGGCCCCACATGGTAGGTGATGGGAAGCGCGCCGCGCCAGGGCATAGGCGCCATCGGTCCTTTGAGGGCCGCGAGCAGCGGCTGGGCATCGCCGTAAGAGATGGGCATCACCGGAATTTTGGTGATGACATTGGAGTCCGAGATCGCGATGCGTTTGGCGTCCTTGGTCGCACCCACGCCCGGCGTGAGTGGATCGCCGGGATGGATCGGCATGTCCATGACGCTGCCGCGCTGCGCGCCGTCTTTCGGCCGGAAGGGGCCTTCGGGGAAAACCTCGCCTTGGAAATAGCCGTCTTCGCGCGGGTCGGAATAGATCAGGCAGCCGATGGCGCCGTGTTCGGCGGCGACTTTCGGTTTGATGCCGCGCCACGAATTGCCGTAGCGGGCGATGACGATCGCGCCCTTCACGGAAACCCCGAGGCGGTCGAGCATTTCGTAATCTTCGGGGATGCCGTAGTTGACGTAGACCAGGGGCGCGGTCACGTCGCCGTCCTTCGAGTACGCATTGTAGACCGGCAATTGCTCATCATGCTGCGATGAGGTAGGGTCCTGCGCCACGGTGGGCTCGGCCAGTTTGGCGGTGAATTTCGTAGGTTCGACCAATTCGAGTTCGCGCACCTTCGGCGTAGGGAACAGAACGTCAAACGACTCGATTTGCGCGTCGAGGCCGAATTCCTTGAACTTCGCCAGGAGCCACTCGGCGTTGTCCTTGTCGTAGGGCGAACCCACGTGGTGCGGCCGCGCGCTCAGACGCTGCATGTAGGCGCGCAGATTGGCGGGGTCGGGAATGGCGCGGAATTTGGCTTCCCAATCGCGTTCGGTTTTGGCGGAATCGTTGGAAAATCCTCGCAGCGCCCCGGTGGTGTCGGCCGAAAATGCCGCCGGCGCGCAGAGATAGAGCGAAAGAAGGTAAATGACCGTTTTTCTCATGGCAAGTGAGAGTTATTCTATCGCCTTCCAGACGCCAGCGGCCAAACGCCGTTCGAGCGCAAAGGAGACGGTCACCGTGGCGAGGGCCAGCGTCCAGGCCACCGGCGCATAAAAATGGACCAGGCGCAGCGTGAAGAGCCACAGCAGCACCATGGCCGCGCCAGCCGCCAGAGGGAGCCTGCGTTCCGGCACCTGCGAGGAAAATGCGAGGATGGCAAGCGCGTAGGGAACGGCCACTACCAGATCGATCAGGTAATGCTCGCCCATCCCCATGGTGGCGAGCGCGGTGAGCGCGGCAAACAGCGACATCAGGCGGAACAGCCATTTCCAGGGGCGGCAGAACCAGCAGAGGAGCAGCGCTCCGCCAAAATGCAGGGACGGAATGGCGTTGGGCGCTCCCTTCATGAGAATCGGCGCCGCCTGGATTGCCGGCGCCAGATTCGGAAACGAAGGAAAGGCGTATTTCGGCCCCATGGCCGGGCAGATGAAGTACAGCGAGAACCCGGCGAGGGCGTTGACCACCAGCATCTTCACCACGTTCACGGGGTATTTGGCGCGGCTATTGGCGTGAACCGCATAGACGATCGAAAACCAGAAGCCGAAGCAGTTGTAGACCGTCATTTCGACCAGGAAAAGCGGCGGGAAGCGGCGCAGCAGGCGGCCGGCGAGGAAGGAGGGTTGAAAGCCCAGGGAACCGTCGAAGCGGTACAGGTAGTAATCGAATTTTCGCGGCAGGATCAGTTCCGCCAGCGAAAGATAATAGCCCAGGCAGAATCCGAGATAGGTGAGCAGAGCCAGTACGCCGAGCGTGCGGCGGCAGACGGCGCGCCGCGGCGAGGCCGCTCCCAGCGCCCCGACGGCAATGGCCAGCAGGCTGGCGACTCCCAGAAAAGCGCCCATGCCGATCAGGAGGTACCCGGGGTATCCGCGCTCCCCGGCCGCGAGATCGTAGAGGCCGCGCATGGCGAGCGCTGCTGCCACGGTGAGCATCCACTCGCGGCGGCTGGGACGGGTCCACATGTGGATGGCAAATGTTCCCCACATCCCGAACCCGGTGAGCGGATTATCGACAAACGAATCGTAAGCGCCCAGCCGGATGGCGAGGGCGGCCGGAATGAGCACCAGCGGCGCCAGGATGGCGATCAGAATTACTTTAGCGGCGCCGGTACGGGCGAACGGGCGCAACGGTAGTGAGAGGGTTCCGGAACCCACGATCCCGATGGTAAGGAGCGCGGAAGCGGTTAGTCCAGGATAGCTTTGGTTAGTACGGGCCGCCGGCTTATGGGGCGCCGTATCTGTGGGCGATCTTGTAGTCGGCCGGCAGCTCGAATAGCGAGTGTGCCGGCTCGCCGCGGACGATGTTCGTGTAGCGCGTGACCGTCTCGCCGTTCCGTGGATCGCTGCGCTTGGAAAGAATCACCATCTGCAGGTCCGGCGAATACCAGCTCTCGATCACCGTTTCGATCGGCTGTTCGTTGCCCTCCTGGCCGGCGGGGATGGTGATGGTGGTGCGCGTGCCTTCCGCCGTCACGCCTTCCACGGTTTTCGACCCCAGCGATTCGGTTTTCACGTTCCGCTCTTCGCGGGGAGGCGGCCCACCGCGCATTCGCCCGCCGCGACCGCCGGCCCCTCGCCCGCCGGCGAGCGATTTGCTCGCGGTCTTGGAAGCCGGGTTCAAGGCGTAATTCACACCAGCCACCGGATCGCTGATGAAAATCACCGTGGGCAGATTCGTGTTGCTGGCCAGGCTGCCCAGATTGTTCAACGATTGCTCGCGCCGCGTGCGCCCCTCGCCATCGCGGTAGAAGCGCAGTTTGCTGACCTGGTGAATGCGGTTGCCATCCTGCAACACGCGGTTGTTTTCCGTGGTGATATCGGCCGAAAACGGCGCTCCTTTGACCACGGGACCGGACCGTCCCGGTTCGGCCCCTACGAATCGCCAAAAAGGCGCGCCGCCGCGCCCCTGCGGCTGGGCCGGAATGGCCATCGCGGCCAGCAAAGCTATCGCGAAAACGCGTGCCATGGTTCGAACCTCAGTTGGTCCCTCCGTCGGCAACCAGACGCAGGGCCCGCGGAGTGCCATCCGGTCCAAGCGCGACATCCGCCAGAACGGTCTCCTGCGCCCGATCCTCCGCCAGCGAAATGCCGGCGTCGATAATCACCGCGCCAGGAACTTCCACCCGCACCACATTGTAATCTTCATTCGGTTCGATGCGGGGTGTGTTTGGCAGGCGCACGAAGCCCTCGCCGAGAGCCGATGTATCGTCGTCGGAATCGGCATCGAGGGACGCCATCTCTACCGGCGATTGCAGAGTGTGCCGCGGCGAAGCCACTATCCCGGGCTTTACCGGCCCGGGTTGATAGCCGCGAATCAACAGCGTGGCCATGGCAATGGTCGCGGCCATGGCCGCTGCCCAGGCGAATACCGGCGTCCACCAGGGCCGTGCCAGCGAACGGCGGAGCTCAAAACCGGCCTGCGTGCGGAACGCAGCCATCAACCCCGCTTCCACGCGCGAGGGAGCGTCCAGTTTGCGCCACTCTTCGCCCAGGGAACCGAGACCGGCCGCCAGCGACCGGTGCGGCGCCCACTCGGCGGCACAGGCAGGGCATCCCACCAGGTGGGCGGCTTGCGCCGGGGTGATGTCGCGGCCTTTTTGCGGCAGATCGTCCCAAAACTCATGGCAATTCATATGGCGTACCTCATGGGCTTCCAGGCATCGACCGCTGCCCGCGGCTTGCGATCCTGATTCAATTTTTCGAGCAGCAGGGCGCGTGCCCGATGCAAGCGGGACCGCACCGTGCCGATGGGACAGCCCAACGCCACGGCGGCAACCGCATAATCCACTTCCTCCAGATCGCACAATACGACCACTTCACGATACCTTCGCGGGAGAGCCTGCACGGCGCGCCGTAGCGCTTCGATGGCCTCATGCTGCGCGAGGCCCACCAACGGGTCGTCAATCACCGCGAGGTGCCGGGGCGCGACATCCTCCCCCTCGGACTCCAGCGGAACGTCCGAACGCCCGCGCTCCAGGCTCCGGAGCACCAGTTTGCGTGCAATTCCAAAAAGATAACCGGACAACGTTCCGCGGCCGGGGTCGTAGCCGCAATCCTCCCGCAGGAGGGCCAGAAACACTTCCTGGGTGATATCCTCGGCGGCTTCGGCGGAAGCGCTCATGTGCAGGGCGAAGCGGTAGATCGCCCCCTGCCGCCGCCGGTAAAGCGCTGCAAACGCTTGTTCATCCCCACTGCGGAGACGAAACAACAGTTCATCGTCTGATTGGGCCGAGAGGTGGGGCATGCGTCCTTTTAATCATAGTTCGTCCCGGGCGCCGGAAAGTTCCCAAAAAGGCCAGCTGGTTCAGTCCTTTAGCGCCTACATTAAAGTTTGTCAAGCTCCGCGGAATGTATTTGGTACTTTACCTATCGCTTCAGCTATCCTATTATTTTGGTTCAGGTTGGATAAATGGCTCCAGGACAGCAGATCGAGCAGATTACGGCCCTCACCCAGCAGATCGCCGAACTTCAGGCACAGCTACACGAGATGCGCGGGGCGGAAGAGCAGCGTTTCCGGCACATGGCGGATGGCGCTCCGTTTCCAATCTGGTCGTCGGGCGCCGACGCCATGCGCAACTTCGTGAACCGCGCCTGGCTGGAGTTTCGCGGGCGCACCCCGGAACAGGAAATGGGCAGTGGATGGACCGACGGTCTTCACCCGGACGACCGCGATCTGTGCATCGAGACCTATATCAAATCTTTCACCAGCCGCCAGCCGTTTCACGTTCAATACCGGCTGCAACGCGCCGATGGCACCTACACCTGGGTGGAAGACGATGGCCGGCCGTTTTTCCAGCCGGATGGGGCATTCGCCGGATACCTTGGCAGCGTCACCGACATTACGGACCGCAAGCGGGGCATCTTCACACCCGACGAAGAATCGATGCGGCTGGTCTTCGCTCTGACCGAGCGCGAGCGGCAGGTGCTGGTGCTCATCGCGGAGGGCAAGTCCACCAAAGAGGCCGCCGCGCGCCTTGGCATCAGCTACAAGACGGCCGATTCTCATCGCAGCCGCATCCTGGAGAAACTGGGGGTTCATGAAACCGCCAGCATGGTGCGCTACGCCATCCGCGCGGGCCTGATCCAAGCGTAAAGCGTGGACCCGGCGCTCATCACTCAGGTAATCGAACTGGCCGTGGAGAACGTGCGCCGCGGAGGCGGTCCCTTCGCCGCGCTGGTGGTGAAGGAAGGCGTAGTGATCGCCACCGGCGCCAACCGGGTAACCCACAACAACGATCCCACGGCACACGCCGAAATCGTCGCCATCCGCGAGGCGTGCCGCGTGCTCGGAGAGTTCCAGCTTTCCGGCTGCGATTTCTACACATCGTGCGAGCCTTGCCCCATGTGCCTGGGAGCGCTCTATTGGGCGCGCCCGGCGCGCGTCTTCTTCGCCGCTACCCACGAAGATGCCGGCGCCGCGGGGTTCGACGATGCGTTCATTTATCGCGAGATGACGCTGCCGCCGGAAGAGCGAAAGATTCCCATGGTGAGGATGGAAGATGCCGGTGCGCTGCGTCCGTTCGAAGAGTGGAATTTGAAGGCGGACAAGAAGAGCTATTAGGGCTGCTTCCGGCGCTATATGCAGCGTATGCCTGCGATGGAGTACTGCGGCAGCACACGCAGGGTCTTGAGAAATTCGATGACGGAATCGCGGTCGTACGCCGGCAGGCGCTCGAATGGGAGACGCGATTCATCGGCTTCGCCGCAGAGAGTGAACTGCCCAGAGGGAAGTACGGGGGCGAATTCCCAACGCCCCAAAGCCGGCGTGCCGGGAATTTGGAGTTCGTGGCATAAAAGGCCGTGCTTCCCGGCTGCTGTTGCATGTCCAGAGGCTCCACATTCGCATCTTGCGGGCCCGAAGTAATGTCGTGCCACTTGAGGTCAGTGAATGCCGGCGTCCGGACGACACCGCTCGTATCCAGCCTCAATCGGGGCTGCGGCAGATCCTTACCGGCCGGGTCCACCGAAAGCGAAGGCGCTTCACCGGAGCGAGGTAGCGCACGCGATAGCGTCGAATTGGCGCCGACCCCTCTTGGGCAGCCTTCCGCACTCGGGATCTTTGGGGACGACGCCGACCGGGACCGGTAAGGCGGCCCAGTATGGGTAAAAGTAACGGCAGCCTTTAGAACAGCCGGTCCTGCTTGCGCAGGGTTCCGATCTGGCCGATGTTGGCCACCGAGAATGAAACCGCGTAGGTGTTGTCGTACCGATAACCGCCCGGCACTAACTGATAGATGCGGCGGTACTGCACACTGAGCCCGCAGCAGTCGGTGTTGTAAGTCGCCTGCGCCGTCGCCCACAGAAAATGACCCTGGCGGTAATCGTAGATGGTGTCCAACCCCGCGTTCAGGCCGCGCCGGTTGGTATCGCCCATCCAGACACGGCCGCGGACCTGGTTGGCGTCCGGCGTGAGGATGGGGACGATGGGCGCGTAAGTGTAAACGGATGTATTGAACATCGGGTTGTTGTGGACCTCGATTTCGCCCGCCGAAACGTGATAGTAGCGCTTCCAGGTGTAGTCGACCGAAAACGCGCTGTTCACGAGCGCGCGCTCCCAGTGGTCATACTCGGCCTGCCACTGGAACGAGAGGCCGAAAATCGGAGTTGCCCGCACGGTGGACACCACCGGTGAGGCGCTGCGAGGGTCCACCACGAACGCATAGCCGCTCAGATCGGCCGTAGCGGCGAAAACGTTCGCCTGGCCGGGAATGAGCGCGCCGCCGAAGGTGGTGTCGAAGTATCGCTTCTGCTCGAGCGTCCAACTGAAAATCTCGGTTACGGTGTCGCCGCGCTTGGCCAGCAGGCGATTCGCGAGGGAGAGGTCCAGGTCGCTGGTGTTCGAAAGGATGTCGGTGTCGTCGAAACGGACGAAGCGGTCGAAATCGGTGCCGATGCCGGTGACGTAGTTGTAAGTGGCGCGCGGCTCGATCACGTGCTTCACCTTGTCGCCGAGGAAAGACTTTTTGTTGTAGATCTTTTCGAGCGAGGGAAAAATGACGGCGACGGAAAAATCGCGCGCGCTACGCACCAGGTCGGTGCCAAGCGCGTGGAAATAATTCTGGTACGGCACCTGCGATTCCGAATAGAAGGTTTCATCGATGCCGATACTGGGGACGATATGGACGGGCCCCAGATGAAACGCGGTGGTGAGGTGCGGGGCGAAATGCACCCGGCCGGTGAAAAAATTCGTCTGGAACTGATCGACCACGCTCGTGCCGGCACTGTTGAAGATCGGCTCGTTACGGGACATCATTCCAGCCGAAGCATCGAAGGAATACCAGATTGGGAGATTAGCGAAAATGCTGTGGTCGCGGCTCACCAGGTTCATTTCCGGCAGCTTGTAGATGTTGACGGAATTCGGCGGGGTCAGGCTGGTTTTGCCGGTTGTCTGGTTGGTGATCGGCTGCTCCACTTCGGTGAACACCTGGGTTCGCGATACTACGGTGTCGAACGAATAGGTGGACCAGCTCTTGCCCACAAACCCGGAGGAGTCGATTTCCGATCCCACCGCTTCGTTGTAGGACTGCGACCAATCCTGCCGAAAGAGCAGTGTCGTGGTGTAATTCAAAGTGCCCGCCGCGGTCCAGCCATCGCCCAGGTTCGACCTTGCGACCCCGAAAGCCGTGAGTCCCTCCGGGGAAAAGGAATTCAGACGGTTATTGAGCGACCCGAACAAGACGACATCGAACGAAGTTCCCTCCACCGGCTTGCCGCGGACTTCGAGGTGGTTTGTCTTGATGCCCGAGGAGAACAACTGCGTCTCGTAAGTGAGGTCATAACTGCGGTTGATGTGCCAGTAATATCCCGCTCCGAGATAAAATCCGCGTAGGGAGTTGTGTCCCGGAACCGGGAGCAGGAATCCGCTCTTGCCCGGTTCGCGATTGAGGGGATGGTAGAACCAGGGCAGAAAGAGAATGGGAACGCCGGCGATGTAAAAGACGCTGTCGTAGGCCTTGGCGCGCTCCCGCGGGATGATGTCGAACTTCGGCCCCACCAGCCGCCACCAGGGTTTCGGCACGGTACAGTTCGTGACCCAGCCATTGTGCAGGATGTACTTCACCTGGTCGCGCTGCGCCCATTCGCCCTCGAAATGAAACGGCGCGGAGGGCGCATAAAGGATGCCTTGCTTGGGGTGGGTGACAATCTTGGGCATCGTTTCGCCGACCAGCTGATAAAACGTGCCGTGCTCGTTGCCTTTTTCGGTATGGTAATCGAGGCGGTCGCACCAGATCTTTTCGTTGCGGGCGAAGTTGTCGTAGAAGACGTGCCCTTCGGCGTGCAGGTCTTCGGTATCGGAATTGAAGACGATGGTATCGGCGCGAAACATCATGCGCTGGCCGACGATCTCCGCGGGATGCGCGTGGACCGTGCGCACGCCATTGGGCTCGAAGAAATCCTCACAGTCGGCATGGCCCCCGGTCGGCACGGTGATGAGGCCAATCCAGCCGAATGCGACCTCGATAGACGGCCAGCAGCCCAGCGGACTCTTGATTAAAATCCACTCGCCAGGCGCCAGCTTGGAGGGGTCGACGGAAGGCGGAGGCTCCTTGGTCATGACCGGTTTGGGGAGATTTTTCAGGGATACGGAGGCGGTTTTCGTAGCAGGGGCATCCTGAGCCCCGAGCGGGCACGGTAAACCTAGCGCCAACAGTAAGCTAAACCCCAAAATGTACGTAATACTCGAAGATTTTTGATGACAACGCAGTACTCTTGTGCTAAAAACTATGAGAGAGCTGAACCGGAAGAGGACCAATCGGCAAGGTAGCACAATTCGTGGGACTCAGGCTGGCGGCTTTCGGTTTCTAAAGACATGACTTGCAGTCATTGCGGGGCTCGGAACTCGGAGTTGGATCACCGGTGCCGCCGGTGCGGCCGGACACCGGGAGATACGATCGATAGCCAATTCATGGTCCACCGGACCGCGGGGGCCCTGGCAACCAAGCTGCGCCCGGCGATCGTGGTGGCGGAACAGCCTTCGGGCGGCCAAAAGGCGGATCTTGCGAGCGCGGTGCAAGGGAGTCTGTTTTCCGCCAACGTGATTGCCATGCCGATCCGCGTACCGGTGCGGCCTCCGCGTGCCAAGGCGATGACTCCGGCTTCGCTTGCCGCTGCCAAGCCGGCTGCGCGCAGGGCTCCGCGTCAGGCGGTCGAAGCTCAGGGCCAGTTTGAATTTTTCGCTCCGGTACAAAACAAGCCCAAAACCTTGGGGACGACGGTCGACGGCGTAATTTACTGCGAAGCGCCGGTGGCGACACCGCTGCATCGCTCTCTGGCGGCGACCATCGATCTGGCCATGATTTTCGTGGCTTACGGACTGTTCCTGTTGACCTTCGTTCTGTGCCGGGGCGAAATCGCCGTCACCCGGCAGAGCCTGATCGTCTTCGGCGCTATGTGGGGAGTGATCGCTGCCACTTACGGCTTGTTCTGGACGGTGGCCGGCACGGAGACCGTCGGGATGCGGGCGACGCATTTGCGGCTGATCACTTTCGACGGCTTTACACCCGAACCCCGGCAGCGTGCGGCGCGGTTGGTGGGAACGTGCCTGAGCTTCTTTTCGGTGCTCGGAATCCTGTGGTCACTCGCCGACGAAGAAGGCTTGGGATGGCAGGATCACATTTCGCGGACCTTCCCCACGGCGCACGAGTTGGAATCGCGCGTGTTCCGGCGCCGATAGAGCATCTCCCGCTTTCAGACATCGATCCACAGGTCACAACTGGACTTTGCCCTATAAGAATCTTGCCTATAAGAATTTTGCCTATGAATGGAGAATGGCCCCGAGGTGGGTGACTCGGGGCCTGCACTCAGAGAGTTGGCGGCCGGAGGGGACAGGCCGCCAAAGGGATGCTGTCTGTGTCGTTATAACCATATTAATAGTTTTGGGTCTGATTGTCTACTATATATCCGAAGGACTCCGCAGAAAATGCATAAGCTATTGAAATGATTAACCTTCCGACCTGACAGTATGACCCGATAGCAAGCCCAAAGTAACTAAAGAGATATTGAGGAACCCCATCGCGCCGGTGTAACTTTGCGGAAGAAGGCGGTGCGTGGTGATCGAGACCCATCAAGAGGATAAAGCCGGAGCGAGAGTCGGTGAACGCGAGCGCCGTTTGAAGCGGCGTTTCCAGATCGAACAGGATGTTCGCTATAAGATGCTCTACGGCCAACGGATAGCCGAAACTGGGACGGGCAAAACTCTCAATATCTCGAGCAGCGGGGTATGGTTCTCGACCGAAAATATGCTGACCTCGGGAATGCCCGTGGAACTCTCGATGAACTGGCCCGTGCTGTTGAACGACTCGTGCCCCATGAAGCTGATGATTTATGGCTGCGTAGTGAGGAGCAACGAAAAAGGCGCAGCGGTAGCCATCGAGCGATACGAATTCCGCACCCAAGGGTCGAAGGCATTCCAACAGCCCGGCATTCCGGCGCCGGTCGAGCTTCGTTTTCCCGGCTAGCGCCGGACGACCGCAGGCTGCGGAGGAAGCGTCGATGCCGGCCGATTCCTTCTGGTCCTTCAATTGCTAGATTGAGGGCAAGATGATCTGGCTGGCAATCATTTTGATGGCGTTGTGGTTTCTGGGTGTAGCCACCACCTATACCCTTGGGGGGTTCATACACATTCTGCTAGTGCTGAGCCTGGCCGTTCTGCTGATTCAGTTTACGATGGGTCAACGGGAAGCCTGAGCTAGAGCGCCCGCAAAAGCCTCGCCGGCAGCGTAACGATCGCCCAAACCAATTCCAGCGCCCCTCCCACCGCGATTCCCACGATCCGGAACGGCAGCAGGAAAAGCCATACCAACGGGTAGAGCACCAGCGCTACCAGCGCCAGCGGCCAGCAGAAAAACAGCAGGATAAGCCACAACAGAAGTTTCACCGCAATTTCTCCGTTCCCAGTCTAATACGAACAAAGGCAAGCAATTGTTCCAGTCTGCTAACATAAAAACTCCATTTGGCATGTTGCGCTTTGAGACGGCAGGCGAATCCCACGGGGAGTGCCTGGTAGCGACGCTCGCGGGCCTCCCGGCTGGTATACCCATATCGTTGGATCGGGTAAATCGAGAGCTTTGGCGCCGGCAGCAGGGTTATGGCCGCGGCGGAAGGATGAAGATCGAATCCGATGGCGCCGAGATTGTGGCCGGTGTGCGCCACTCCCATACGATTGGCTCGCCGGTGGCGATCCTGATCCGAAATAAGGATTGGGAGAACTGGACGGAAGTGCTCCCCGTGGAGAATCTACCGGGTGGGAATGACAGGCGAAAGCCGGTGACGCGACCCCGTCCCGGCCACGCCGACCTCGCGGGTGCCATTAAGTACAATTTTCACGATGCCCGGTATATTTTAGAGCGGGCCAGCGCGAGAGAGACAGCCGCGCGGGTGGCGGCCGGGGCGATTGCCAAGGCGCTGCTTGGGGAGTTCCAAATTCTGGTACTGAGCCACGTAGTTGCCGTGGGGCCGGTGTCGCTCGCGCGACCGGCGGAGTGGGCGGAACTGGTGGCGCTGAGCCGCAAGGATGACGTGCTCTTGGGCTGTGTGGATGACATGGTCGAGGAGCGCATGAAAGAAGTCGTAGACGAGGCCTATCGCACCGGCGATACCATCGGCGGAGTGTTCGAGGTGGTGGCGCGCGGATTGCCGCCCGGGTTGGGGTCGCATGCGACCTGGGATTCGCGCCTCGATGGCCGGCTGGCGCAGGCGATCGTGTCGATTCAGGCGGTAAAAGGAGTCGAGATCGGCGCCGCGGCGGACGGGGCGGCGAGTTTCGGCTCGAAGGTTCAGGACACGATTCATTACGACCGCGCCCAAGCGCGCTTTACGCGCGGCGCCAATCGCGCCGGGGGGCTCGAGGGCGGCATCACCAATGGCGAAGACCTGGTGGTGCGGGGGCTGTTGAAGCCGATCTCGACGCTGAGAAGGCCGCTCGAATCGGTGGACTTTGCCACCCGTGAACCGGCGCTGGCCGCTTACGAGCGATCGGATGTATGCGTGGTGCCGGCCGCTGGAGTGGTAGGCGAAGCGATGGTGGCGCTGGTCCTGGCGCAGGCATTTCTGGAAAAGTTCGGCGGCGATTCGCTCGACGAAACGCGCCGCAATTTCGCAGGCTATCTGCAACAAGTGAAGGATTTCTGACCGCTATGGTTTACCCGATTGTGAAATTCGGAAACCCCGTGCTGGAACGCGAAGCCGACGATGTGAACGAGTTCGATACACCCGAACTCCATAAGCTGCTCGCGGACATGTTCGAATCGATGTATGCCGCCAAGGGCGTGGGGCTGGCCGCGCCGCAGATCGGCATCGGCCGGAAGATCGCCGTCATCGACACATCGAATGGGGAAAACGAAGCTGAGAAACTGGTGCTGATCAACCCGAAGATCGTGAATGTCGAAGGCAAGCAGGTGGGCGAGGAAGGCTGCCTGAGCATTCCCGGTTTCCGCGAGCAGGTGCGGCGCGCGAAGCGGGTAACGATCCGGGCGAAGGACGCCAAGGGCGAGGAGTACGAGAAGACGGGGGAGGATCTGCTGGCGCGCGCGTTCCTGCACGAAACCGAGCACCTCCTGGGACGGTTGTACATCACCCACATCAGCGCCCTCAAACGCGACTTGATGAAGCGGAAGATCAAAAAAATGCAGCGCGCCGGAGAGTGGGATTGAAGGAGCTGTCAGCCATCGGCGATCGGCTTTGGGGCCGGCGCATTGCCTGCCACCACTCGCGGATCCGCCAGGTAGCGCGAGCGGTCCTGGCCACGGACTGCCTTTCCGGCGAGTTCATCCGGCCGAAGGCGGGCCGCGGGCAGAACTGCCTGCCCCACAACAGGCGCCGCCTCACTCCAGGGATTTCATGCGCCTGATTTTTCTGGGAACACCGGCGTTCGCGGTACCGACGCTGGAAGGGGTGGCCGCCGCCGGGCATCGCGTGCTCATGGTGGTGACGCAGCCGGACCGTCCCCGAGGCCGGGGACAGAATGACGCACCGCCGCCAGTGAAGCAGGCAGCGCTGCGGCTCGGATTGCCGGTTTATCAGCCGGAGCGCGTGCGCCGGCCGGAGCCGGTGGAATATCTGCGCGCCATCGCGGTGGACGCCATGGTCGTGGTGGGCTACGGGCAGATCATTCCGCAGAGCATCATCGACATGGCGCCGCTCGGAATTATCAACGTACACGGATCGCTGCTTCCGAAGTATCGCGGCGCGGGTCCGATCCAGTGGGCCATCCTGAACGGCGAAACGCGCACCGGCGTCACGACGATGCGGATCGATGCCGGACTCGACACCGGCGACATGCTGCTCAAAGCCGAAACCGCGATCGGCCCGGACGAGACCGCGGTCGAATTGGGCGGCAGGCTGGCTACGATTGGCGCCGGCTTGCTGGTGGAGACTTTGGCCGGGATCGAGCAACGGCGAATCGCACCCGAAAAACAGGACAACGCGCTGGCGACATACGCGCCTCTGCTCAAGAAGGAAGACGGCCGCATCGATTGGACACGCGACGCGCGCGCGCTCCACAACCAGGTGCGGGGCTTGCAGCCGTGGCCCGGAGCCGCGACCGTTTTTCGCGGGCAGGCGCTGCACATCTGGAGATCGCGCGTTTGGAGCGGGAGTTCCGCGGGCGCGCCTGGCAGTTTCGCGAGTCTCAAGCCCCTCGTGGTGAACTGCGGCACGGGCGCGCTCGAACTGATGGAAGTGCAGATGGAGGGACGCAAACGCATTCCCGCAGCCGACTTCGCGAACGGGCAGCGATTAGCCGAAAATGAGTATTTAGGAGACGCCCCCGCTTGAAACTGCCGCTCGGCTACCTCTACTCCTCGATCTACGCCGGCATCCGCGCCGCCGAAAAAGACGACCTGGCACTGATTGTGAGCGGCCTCCCCGCTTCAGCCGCCGGAGTCTTCACGCAGAACCGGGTGCAGGCCGCGCCGGTGCGGCTCTCGCGCCGGCATCTGCAATATTCGCACGGATCGGCGGGGGCCATCCTGGTAAACGCCGGCAACGCGAATTGCGCCACGCGCACGGGAGACGCGGTAGCGCTGGCTACCGCCAAAGCCGCGGCCAGACTACTGAAGCTGCCGACGGCGCAGGTGCTGACGGCTTCCACCGGCGTGATCGGCGTGGAGCTGGCAGCGGCCAAGATCACCGCTTCCCTGCCCCGGCTGGCCGAGGGACTGAGTCCGGACCGGTTCGACGAGGTGGCGCGCGCGATCATGACCACGGATCTGGTGCCGAAGACCGCCTTTGCGGAACTGAAATTGCGGCGTGGGACGGTAAGGATCGCCGGTATGACGAAAGGATCGGGAATGATTCAGCCGCTCATGGCGACCACCCTCGGGTTTGTCCTCAGCGATGCCGATATTCCGGTGGCGCAGTTACGCCCGGTCCTGAAGCGCGCGGTGGAGCGCAGCTACAATCGCCTGTCGGTGGATGGAGACACGTCGACCAACGACACGCTGCTGCTGCTGGCCAATGGCGCATCCGGGGTGCGGCCCGATCCTGCCGAACGGGGCAAATTCGAGGAAGCGGTGACGGGCGTGATGGAGAGGCTGGCGCAGGCCATCGCCCGCGATGGCGAGGGAGCGCGAAAATTGATCACCATCCGGGTAAGCGGCGCCGCGACGGACGATGGCGCCGGCCGAATCGCGCGCGCCATTGCGAATTCGCCCCTGGTTAAAACGGCGATTGCGGGATCGGACCCGAACTGGGGCCGCATTCTCTCGGCCGCGGGCAATGCCGGTGTGAAGTTCGATCCTTCGCAGACTGACATTCGCATGCAGCAGGTGGTGGTTTGCCGCGGAGGCCTCGCGGCGGATTTTTCGGAATCGGATCTCAAGCAGAAGCTGGATGCCGGGGAGTGCGAAATTGCGGTGAATATCCGCGGCAAGGGCAAAGGCTCGGCGCGCTTCTGGACCTGCGACCTGACCGAAGGCTATATCCGTATCAACGCAAGTTATCGGACATGAAATATGTTGCGCCGCTGTCTGCTTCTACTTTCCCTAGCCGCTTGTCTGTCGGCCAATTCCGAAAAGGACACCTGGAATGTGGTCCGCTCGCTGGCGGACGCGCTGAGCGCCGGCGACCTGCCGGCATTTCTGGATTCCTTCGATCGCTCGATGCCGGATTACGACCGGCTGCGCCGAAACCTGGTGGGGCTGCTGGCCCAGGGCGAAGTCGGCTGTAACATCGAAGTCACGAGTAACGACGGCGACGAAACGGAGCGCACATTGACCCTCGACTGGATTATGACGCTCGAACCCAAGGAAGTTAGCCCGGGCATGAAGCGCTGGGAGAAGACCGGTAAGTGCCGGATGAAGAAATCGGGCTCGAAGTGGAAGATAGTTTATTTCGAGCCGGTGGATCTGTTCCTGGCGCCGGTGGGTTAGGGGCTATCGCGTTTCCACTTCGCGGACCAGGGCGTAGGTGGCGCTGCTCTGCTGGATGGATTTCCGGAAGGTCCGCGTGGCTCCCGGGGCGAGATCGGTCTCCACTACGGTTACGCCGCCGAGTTCTGAATTCGCCGGGTCGGCTACGTCGAACACGATGATCGCCTGGACGATCCGGTGCGAACTCTTGTTCTGAATGTTGCCGACGATGGTGTTGCCGCCGGCGTGGTCGAAGTGCACCTCGGTAACTTCCAGGTTGGGGTTCGAATCGAGTTTGATGGGCTGGTTGAAGTCGGGCAAAACCCTGGCCTTGATTTCGGTGGCCGTGAGCGGTTTGCGGGCTCTGGTAGCTTTGGGGGCAAACAAGAAGATGGCGAGAATCCCGCAGGTTGTCACCAGAACGATCGGCGAGACCAGCAACAGCGCACGCCGCGCTTTCTGCCCGGCGGTCCGGTTGGTGAGGTAGAGCGGGTCCGATTGAGCCGGTCCGTTCAACAGGCGCGAGAGCCAGCCTGGCTTGGCGGCGGGTGCGTCCTCCGAAGACCGCCCCGCCGGTTTCATTCCCGCATAGACAATTGACTCAATGAACTCCCCGATGCGGTTTGCCATGAACTGCTGCCAGCCTCCAACGTTTCGATTATAAGTGGGCGCCGGAATACACTCCAGTACCGGAACTACTAAACTCTCTGGGACCCATCGGCAAGTTCTTCCAGGGCCGTGAGATCGCTCTGCTTGCCCATGACGATGAGGTAGTCTCCCGACTCGATGGCGGTATCCGCGGGCGGGTTGAAGAGCATGTTGCCATCGCGGCGGCGAATGGCCATGACGATCACGCCCATGTTGCGGCGGAGTTGCATTTCGCGAATGGTCTTTGCCGCAACCTCGCTTCCCACCGACACCCGGACCTGTTCGATGCTGACATCCATGGCGACGTCCTTGGTAGTGAAATCGAGGAACTGTACCACGTGAGGCCGCAAGAGGGATTGAGCCAGCCGGTGGCCGGTGATGGCGTAGGGAGCGAACACGGCGTCGGCGCCGGCGCGGCGCATTTTCTCCTCGGCTCCTTCTTCCGCGGCGCGCGCGGCAACATACAGCTTGGAGTTCAAACCCTTGGCGGAGAGCAGGACGAAGAGGTTGTCGGCATCGGTCGCGAGGGCGGCCACCAGCCCGCGCGCCCTTTCAATGCCGACCTGGTGGAGGGTTTCATCGCGCGTGGCATCGGCGGCGACCGCCAGCATGCCGCTCAGCATGGCGCGCTCCACGCGTTCCGGAAGACTGTCGACAACCACAAAGGGCACCTCGGCATGTTGCAGTTCCGCGGCGGCGCCGCGCCCCACCCGTCCGAAGCCACAAATGATGTAGTGATCTTTCAACTTGTCGATCATGCGTTTGTTCCGCCGCTTGCCGAGCGCATTGCCCAGCTCGAATTCGATGATGGTCTGGGTCATGGCCCCGATGGCAATAAAAATCGTGGTGACGCCGAACATGATGAGGAAGGCGTTAAACACGCGCCCGGAGTGGGAGAAACGGTCGCCATAGCCCACTGTGGTCATGGTGGTCAAAGTGAGGTAGAAGGCGTCGAAAACGGAGTATCCGCCTATCAGGCTGAAACCCACGGTTCCGATCGTGAGCGTCGCTCCGATCGCCACCAGGATATAAAAGAGACGCTTTGCGAGCCGGCTCATCGGTCCGTCACGACCAAGTATAGCGGCTGGCACATGGAATTACGCCGCCCAATCGATGGCGATATAGAAAGCCGGGCCTTCCGGCCGGCAACTTGCGACGGTGCCGCACGCGGAGTGCCCGTGTACGGAGACATCGACCAGCGCCCCGGCATGGAGCATGCGGTCCGCTACGACTCCGATCCCCGACGGGCTGATATCGCGGACTACGACCAGCAGTTCCGGGAGCCCGTCGAGCAGGAGGGTAGCTTGTCCCTTGGAGCGGACGGGCTGACCGGTGAGTTGGAAATTCTCATTCACGACGGAAAGATCGGCGGGCGGGCGGGAATGCTTTAGGGTTTGATAAACTGGGGCAATAGCATTTTCCACTCACCGAAGCAGGGTGGTTGTGGGCCGGTAGCTCAGTTGGTAGAGCAACGCCCTTTTAAGGCGTGGGTCGCGGGTTCGAATCCCGCCCGGCTCACCATAAATTTCCTTTTGTTTGCCATACGTTAGAAATTCCCCTCCCTCCGTGTCGCCGCCGTGTCGCCGCATTGCCGTTTTTCAGATCAGCATTTCCTGTTTGGTTGCCGCCCGCAGCGTCTCCATCTGCGCCACCGGGTCGCTGCGCCACAGCGCGGCGAGATCCGCTTCGAGCTGCGCCTGTCGCGCCGCTACCCATGGGCTGTAGTGCTTCTGGGTCACCTTGATCGACGAATGGCCGAGTAGGATCGAAACGCGCTCAATGGGTATGCCACGCAGCAGTAACTCGACCGCCAGGGTATCGCGGAAACGATGCGGATGGGCATCCTGGACGCCCGCGATCTCGCAGAGGCGGCGGAACGTTCGACGCCAGTTCCCCGTCGCCGTCTCCTTCGATCCAACACCCGTCCAGAACCAGTGCTTTTGGCTCTTGCGAGGGCAGGCGTCGAGCGCTTGGACGACAAAGGGTGGCAATACCGTGTAAACCGGCGTGCCGGTTTTCTGCTGGTACAGGAAGAGCCGATTGTCCTGAAGACGATCCACCGGGCAGCTG
>DATJMA010000065.1:0-49188 GCA_035509055.1 Bryobacteraceae bacterium
CTTTTTCGGCCGGCGGATGGGGGTTCTGGGGTTTACGCACGCTGGGTCCGCCCAACAGGAAAATCTCGGGGTCCTCCACCAGTCGATCGGCAATCGCCGCGGCGATGGTCGCATTAAAGAGGATGTTCCCCCACTCGGAAAATGGTGTGTTCGTGATTATAATCGTGGAACGTTTCTGACTATGGCGGGTCGAGATGACCTGGTAGAAGAGATTCGAGGTTTGCTGATCCATGGCCAGATAGCCTGGCTCGTCACAGACGAGGAGTGTCGGTTCGGTGTAGGTCCTTAGCTTGCGCAGCCGTCCTGCGCGACCGCCGGCGGTGGTTCGTGACCTTGGCGGAGTTTCATGTCTCAGACGGTAGCACAGGCCATCGGCGGCGGCATACCATGATTCTGAGCACCCCATGTGGAAGGTCTATCCCAAGAGGCGCGAAGCTGGGCTGGCGAGCGCCGCGGCGGCGTCGGCCGTGATTCGCGCCGCCATTGAAAAGGACGGCACGGCCTGCGTGGTATTTGCCGCCGCGCCCTCCCAGAACGAATTTCTGGCGGCCCTTCGCGAAGATGCGTCCATTGATTGGCGCCGCGTCACGGCATTCCATCTGGACGAGTATGCCGGCCTTGCGGCGAGCCATCCCGCCTCCTTCCGGCGCTTCCTGCACGAGAGGCTGATGGATTCCGTGCCGGTAGCGGCGTTTCATGAATTGGCCGGCGACGCTCGCGATCTCGAGGCGGAGGCGGATCGCTACCAGCGGCTTTTGCGCCAGCAGCCGGCGGTGCTGGTGGCTCTGGGAATCGGCGAAAATGGCCATCTCGCGTTCATCGATCCGGGCGAATGCGATTTCCACGACCCGCGCGACGTCCGCATCGTCAACCTCGACCGCGTCTGCCGCGAGCAGCAGGTGCGCGATGGCGCCTTCGCGCGCGTCGAAGAGGTGCCGCGGCGCGCCTTGTCGCTGACCATTCCGTTTTTCATGCGGACGCCGCACGCCGTCGTGACGGTACCCGGTCCGGCGAAAGCGCGGGCCGTGCGCGATGCCATCCAAGGGCCGGTATCGCCGCAGTGCCCGGCATCGATTCTGCGGCAGCATCCGGACGCGGCGATCTTTCTGGACACCGATTCGGC
Organism: Bryobacteraceae bacterium; assembly: GCA_035509055.1. Classification (GTDB taxonomy): domain Bacteria; phylum Acidobacteriota; class Terriglobia; order Bryobacterales; family Bryobacteraceae; genus PALSA-129. The sequence continues at coordinate 1,124 of DATJMA010000065.1, forward strand.
CGCCCTGCTATGAGGGACTTCTTCCTTCGCGGATGCGTCGCGCTGGGAATCTCGGTGGCGCTGGTAACGGAGATTCTAAGCCCGCTGCATCTGCTCCGGCGCGGTCCGCTGATCGTGGTCTGGTGCGTGATCGCGCTGGTCGCGCTCTGGTGGTGCAGGCGGCCGCCGCGGCCTGCCCTGCGTTTTCGTGCGCTCGAAATCGCCATCGCCGCCGTCTGCGCGGCCATCGTCGCGCTAGTCGCTCTCACCGCGTGGGTAAGCCCGCCGAATTCCGCCGACGCCATGGCGTACCACATGCCGCGCGTGGTCTATTGGGCGCAAGCCGGCAGCGTGGCCTTCTTTGCCACTCCGTATTACAACCAGGTCTGCCTTCAGCCTCTGGCGGAATATTTCGCGCTGCATACCTACCTGCTCTCGGGTGGCGACCGCTTCGTCAATCTCATCACCTGCGCGGCGTTCGCCGCGGCGATCGTGGCTATTTCCACCCTGGCGGGCGCCCTCGGCGCGGGCACTCGCGGACAGGCGTTCGCGGCCTTCTTCTGCGCCACCCTGCCCAACGGAATCCTGCAAGCGTCCGGCGCCAAGAATGAATGGATGACCGGGCTCTGGCTGATTTGCGCCGCCTATTTCGCCGCTCGTGAGGACTGGCCATTCACCGGACTTTCCCTCGGCCTGTCGCTGGCGACGAAAGCCACGGCTTACCTGTTCGCCCCGCCGCTTCTCGTGGCGATAGTGCTGATTCGCCGCCCCAAAGTCCGGGCGCGGCAACTGGCATGCATCGCCGCCGGAGTCCTCGTTATCAATACGCCGCAGTACGTTAGAAATCTGCGGCTCAGCGGCTCGCCGCTGGGTTACGATTCGGCGCAGGGCGACGGTGTATTGCGGTGGCGCAACGAGCATCCGGGTGTGAAATCGCTGGTATCGAATTTCGTCCGCCATACCAGCGATCAACTCGGCGGCCGGAACGAAAAATGGAATCAAGGGGTATACCACGCCGCTCTGGCCATTCATCGCGCGCTCGGCATCGACCCCAACGATCGCGACGACACTTTCCCCGGCGCTGCGTTTGCCGCCCCGGTGAATGCCAATCACGAGGCCAACGCCAACAATCGCTGGCACCTGCTGCTGGCGGCCATCGCCCTCATTTTTGCCGCGGCCACAGGCAAGCGAACCTGGATTGTCTTCAGCGCCGGATTGATCGCCGCGTACCTGCTGTTCTGTTTCTACCTCAAATGGCAGCTATTCATGGGCCGGCTGGAGTTGCCGCTGTTCGCGCTCGCCGCGCCGCTGGCCGGCATGTTTCTGGAAAGCATACAACCGGTCTTCGCCATTCTGGCCTGCCTCTTCCTGCTGTTGAACGCACGCCTCCCGCTGTTCCAGAACTGGACCCGCCCACTCACCGGCGCGCACTCGCTCTTCACCTCGTCGCGCGACGACAACTATTTCCGGGATATGGCGCAGTGGGACAATCGCGCATCGTATTTATCCGCCGTCGATCTCACAGCGCGCTCAGGCTGCTCGACCGTCGGCATCGACATCAGCCGCAATCAGCTGGAATACCCTTTTCAGGCGCTGCTCCGCGACCGCCATCCGGGGGTGCGATTCTGGCACGTCGGTATGGGCCATCCGGCTCGTCCGTGCGCGGTCTTCTGTCCCGATTGCGCCGGCGTCCCGGGAAAGGCAGCGGCCTACAGCGATACCGGGCCGCCCCTCGAGATCGGTCATTTTCTGCTCTTCCTACCGCCCACGCGATAAGATCTCGCGCAGACGGTCTATGGGGATCTCGTGCGCGGTCCCGAATTTCGATTGCACAGTGGTGGCCTGGAGCAGCGAATTGTAGACCGCCTCCTCGGTAGTTTCCAGCGCCATATCGAAGAGCGGCGAAACGGCGTCGGTGCCAAGCGCTTGGTAAGTCGCCGGGAGCGATCCGATCTGGCGAATGCGCGCCGCGGGCGCGGTGGAAAAGGCGATGGCGAAATCTCCGCTGCCATTGCTGTAAGACGATCCGGTGCGTGCCAGGCCGAAAACCGCGCGTGCGGCGAGGCGCTTGAGATCGCGCGCGGTGAGCGGCGCGTCGGTGGCCACCACGATCATGCAGGAGCCATCGCCGTTTCCGCCGGCCGGGACGTTCGATAGCTCGCGCCCCACGGGAATGCCGCCCATCGTCAGGTGCCCGCCGAAATTGGTCTGTACCAGCACGCCCACGGTATAGCCGCCGGAGACGCGCGAGGAGGTGCCGATTCCGCCCTTCCAGCCGAAGCATCGCGTGCCCGTGCCGGCGCCCACGCTGCCTTCGGGAACGGGACCGCCCTTGGCGTTCTGGATTGCCGCGACGACGTGTTCCGGCTTGACGTGCATGCCGCGGATGTCGTTCAAGGTGCTGTCGTTGGTCTCGCCTACGAGCGCGTTCACCGACACCACGTGCTCGTTTCCCGGCTGCGCCAGGGTATACGCGATCACACCCTCCATGGCCGCGCCCACGCTCAGCGTGTTGGTGAGCACGACGGGCGTTTCGATCGTGCCCAGTTCATCCACCTGCGTCGAACCGGCCAGCTTTCCGAAGGCATTTCCCACGAAAACTGCGCCGGGCACTTTGTTCTGGTACAGGTTACCCTCGGCGGGAACGATGGCAGTCACGCCGGTCCGCACATCGTCGCCCTCTATGAGCGTAACGTGTCCCACGCGCACGCCGGCGACATCGGTGATGGCGTTCAACGGACCGGGCGTGTGCACACCCGGCTTCAGTCCAAGATCGCGCGCGCGCGGACGCTGGTTGGTCTGGCCGGTCCCGATCAGCACCATGATCAGCGCCAGCAGAAGGGGCGGTAAAAAGCGTGCCATAGAATGCGAAAATAGCACACTATCCGGTAGAATCGGACTCATGTTGAGAGCACTCACGGTGGCGGCGCTGGCAGCCTCGCTCGGGTTCGCCGCCGATACGCGCTTCGAGATTTCCTACCCCGCGTCCGCCAGTGTCGGACCGCTCACCGGACGCGTGTTCGTGATGATTACTCGCACGCTCCAGGCGCGCGGCGGCGAGCGCGAGCCGCGATTGCAGATCGGGCGCGTCGGGGTGCCGTTCTTCGGCCGCGATTTCGAAAGGCTGGCGCCGGGCGGGACGGTCGGGATCGATGCCAGCGATCCCGGCACACCGGTGGAAAGCCTTTCCGCGATCCCGCCGGGCGACTACTACGTGCAGGCGCTGATCAACGTGTACACCGAGTTCCATCGCTCCGACGGCCACGTGATCTGGATGCACAACGATCAGTGGGAGGGGCAACACTGGGCGACTTCGCCCGGGAACCTCTACAGCACGCCGCAGAAAATGCACCTGGACGCATCGGCCGGCTACCGTATCGCGGTCGTTTGCGACCGCGTGATTCCGCCCATCGCGCCGATTCCCGATACGGAGTGGGTGAAGCGTTTCAAATTCCAGAGCCCGCTGCTGACGAAGTTTTGGGGCCGGCCGATTTACCTCGGAGCGACGGTGCTGCTGCCGCGCGACTACGAAAAGAGCACTCTCGAATACCCCGTGCTATACGAACAGGGCCATTTTTCCACCCGTGCGCCGCTGGGATTCGCGCCGGCGTCCGACAACGTGCTCTATACCGAGTGGACAAAGGACAATTTCCCGCGCTTTCTGGTGGTGACGTTCCAGCATCCCACGCCATACTTTGACGATTCCTACGCGGTGAACTCGGTAAACGTGGGGCCATATGGCGACGCCATCCTGCAAGAGCTGGTTCCGGAAGTGGAGAAGCGCTTCCGCGCCATCCGCAAGCCCTGGGCGCGCGTGCTCTCGGGCGGATCGACGGGCGGATGGGAGGCCCTGGCGCTACAGATTTTTCACCCCGACGAGTTCGGCGGCACGTGGTCCTACTGCCCGGATTCGGTGGACTTCCACGATGTGGAGGGCGTGAATATCTATGAAGACAAGAACGCTTTTTACAAAGAGATCGACTGGCGCCGCGAGCCCACCATCAACAGCCGGGAGATCAACGGGCAGGTGCGGCAGACGTCGGAGCAGCGCAATCATTTCGAACTGGTGAACGGCACGCACGGCCGTTCAGGCGAGCAGATCGATATCTGGTCGGCGGTGTTCGGCCCTCTGGGCGAGGACGGGTATTTCGAGCCGGTGTTCGATAAGAAGACCGGCGTGATGAATGCCGATCCGCGGGTGGCGCAGTATTGGAAGGAGCATTTCGACCTGCGCTATCAGCTCGAGAAGAACTGGCCCACGCTCGGGCCGAAGCTGGTCGATCAATTGCACGTTTATGTCGGCGATGCCGACAATTTCTTTCTCAACAACGGGGTGCATCGCATGCAGGATTGGATGAAAACGACGGTAAATCCGCACTACGAAGGGTACTTCGTTTACGGCGCGATGAAGGGCCACTGTTATACCGGTCCGGAGAACTCGGCCGACCGCTTGAAGCAGATGGGCGAACACATCCTGGCGCACATGCCCGCGGGCACCGTGGCCGACTGGTGGAAACCATAATGGAAAGCAACTTGGAGATGATCCGGCGGATTACCGGGGCGGCCCATTTCGCCGCCTCCCGGCACAGCGCGCAGCGCCGCAAGGGGGCCGCGGCCGAACCGTATGTGAATCATCTGCTGGAGGTCGCGGACCTGGTCTCCGTCGCGCTGGCGACGGCGGACACGAACGTGGTCATCGCCGCGCTGTTGCACGACACCGTCGAGGATGTCGGAGTCACCAAAGAGGAACTGATCGAAAGTTTTGGCCCGGATGTGGCGGCCTTAGTTCTGGAATGCACCGACGATAAATCGCTGCCCAAGCAGGAGCGGAAACGCCTGCAAATCGTCAATGCGCCGCACAAGTCGGTGCGGGCGCAACTGATCAAGCTGGCCGACAAGATCTCGAATTTGCGAGCCATGCTGGCGAGCCCGCCGGCTGATTGGAGCATCGAAAGGCGGCGCGAATACTTCGAGTGGGCCAAACAGGTGGTGGATGCGTTGAGCGCTCCGCACGCCGGGTTAAAAATGGAATTCGACCGGCTTTACGAGCAGGCCGAAAGTTTGTGACAGCCGCGACAGGATCCGATTCACGCGTGAATCAGGCAGGCCTTGCAATAGCCCACGCACTTGGCGATTTCCGTCATGCGGGTTGAGCCTTCGGGAACTTTATACTCGTATTCGATGGTCGCCTGGAACGGCCACTTTTCTTTCTCCATCAATTGCAGGACCGCGTGCAGCGGCACGTCGCCCTCGCCGAACGGCACCGCGGGACCGTCGTGCATCTTGCGGTCCTTGACGTGGATATGCGTGATGCGGTCGTGATATTTGGTCATGAATGGAATCGGCGATGTGTTGTTGGCCGCGACGAAGTGACCGAGGTCGAGATTGATTCCGTTGTAGGGCGAGTAGCTCATGGCCTTCTCCCAACTGGCGGGAGCGCCGAAATGTTCGGGGTTGGTGATATCGGTGTGACCGTGATATCCCACCATCATTTTGTGCTTTTCGGCGATGGCGCCAAGCCACTTGGTGCGGCTGAGCGGGATCTCGCAGGAAATGGCGCGCGCGCCGACGCCCTTGGCAAGATTGAAGCAGTAGTCCACCACTTCGTCGTCCGCGTCGTTGATCCAATCGACCTTCATGATTTGGATGGCCACACCAGGTTCCTCGAAATGCTTGCGTGCGGCGGCGAATTGCTCCGGCCCGAGCGAGAGGCGCCACTTGCGCAGTTCGCCAGCGAGCGCGGTCTGCTCCGGAGTGAGCGTCCTTCCACCGGAGGGTATGGTTTTTCCCGCGGCGGGCGAACCCATGAACTGTTCAATGGGCTGCGTGCGGCACTCCACGGCGCTGACTCCGAGTTCGACAGTCTTGGCGATCGTCTCGTCGGCTGTCATGTTGTTGTTGCCGTAGCTATACGGGACGTTGAGGCCGATCTGCACACCTCCCCAATCGGAATCCGGTTTCGCCAGTAGTCTGGCGGCGGGGATCGCGGCAAGCGCCAGCTTCCCCAAATCGCGTCTGGTAAGAGTCATTTTCGTAGGTCCCTAGAGTTTCAGTTCCCAGCCTTTCTTCATGTGGGGCCGGACGTAGTTATTGGCGTCCTTGTTATTGGTAAAACGGAGATTTCGGCTGTCCCATTCGAGCTTGCCGGGAACGCGCCAGGTCACCATCACGAGCGCGAGCCACTCGGCAAACGGTCCGGTGATTCGGAAATCGGCGCACGACGGGTCGCCGCCCTTGCAGGCGCGAACCCAGTCGGCCATGTGGCCCGGCGAGCGCGTCAGCAACTCCGGCGGCAGCGTGTAGTCTTTCCATCTGGACGCCGGCAGCAAGTGGACACCCTCGCCGCGATCGCAGGTGGCCAGAATTCCCTTGGTGCCGATGAAGACGGCTCCGTTGCCGGATAGAATTCCGGGGCGGGTGGGGCTCAGCGGCCCGCCGAACACTTTGACGCCAGGGCCGCCGGCGCTGGTCCGCGGGCGTGGTGGGCCTCCGCTCCTGAGCACCGGCGCGGGCGCGGGTGCGGCGGAGGGCGTGGCGATACCGCGGGCCGCGGCGCCTTCCGGCCGGCCCTTTTCGGTGAGATTGTTGGGCCGCGGCAGGATGGTCTCGTTCTCCATACCCGGCACGTGGTACGCGTCTGGATCGTCGGATTGGGCGGAATCGTGATAATAGACCGTGACCGGAGGCATGTTTTCGCGCGCCGGGAACTCCAGCCGCACCACGCCGCGCTTGGGATAGGTAATGTCGCTCTTACCTTCCTGGCTGACGCACTCCACGCTCGTGGGCGCGGTGAGCAGGAGCGCGAATTGCGCCGGAGAGGCGCAATGTGTGGCCCAATTGCCGATCTGGCCAGTGCCGTAATCCAGGAAGCCGCGCCAGTTGTAGGGCACGTACCAATCGCTGAAGGGCCGCGGCTCGGTGCGGCCCTGCCAGAGGTCCCAGTCGAGACCCGCGGGCACCGGTGCGTTCGGCGGCGGTTCTTTCAGGCCGGTCGGATGCGTCCCGGGTGTGGTCGAAATGTGCACTTCCGTCACGTCGCCGATGGCGCCGGACCAGATCATCTCCGCGGTCACGCGAATGGACTCGTGCGAGAAACCCTGATTGCCCATTTGCGTCGCGACCTTATATTTCAAGGCCGCGTCGTGCAGCAGGCGCGCTTCCCAAGCGGTAGACGTGAGCGGTTTTTCCACGTAGACATGCTTGCCGCGCTCCATGCAGGCGAGCGCGACGGTGGCGTGCATGAAGTCAGGCACGGCGATGGTAACCGCGTCGATGTTCCTGCCTTCCTTGTCGAGCATCACCCGATAATCCTTGTACTGCGCGGCCTTTTCGAATCGCTTGTGAGCCGCCGCGGCGCGATTCTCGTCCACGTCGCAGACCGCGACGAGGTTTTCGGTGTGCGCGGCAGCCTGCATATCGACGTTGCCTTGCGGGCCGCACCCGATGGCCGCGACGTTCAGTTTCTCGCTGAAGGGCTTGTGGCCGAGCGCCGGGAGTGAGGGGACGCTTCCGAATCCGCCTGAGGGAACCGCGCCTGCAAAGAGCGTACCGAAAAAGAAATGCCGCCTGGAAAAACCGTGTTCCGACATGGAACTGCCTCTCTTTCGCTGCTGGCCAGAAGGGTAACACGCGGTTTGACGGAATTGCAAGCTTTAGCGGTATCGTAAGTGCTTGCGGCTCATCGCTACAGCCAACAGCCGAGCCCCAGAGCGGCGTTGATTACCATTTGCACATCCACTGCATTGACGGCGCCATCCTGATTGAGATCGTCCGCGGATTGGAGCGCGCCTAATGTCTCGTTGATTACCTTTTGGACGTCCGCCACCCCGGCGCGGCTGTCTTGCGTCAGCGCGCAAGGGGAAGTCACGATGGTGCTGTCCGTGTGGTTCGCCGATGTCCATCCTCCATAGGAGACGTTCACCTGGTTCACCAGCGGCGTTGCCGCATTGTTGGCCACGTTCACCGCGACAGTGATGCCTGGATAGTTCACTCCGGCGGCGAGCGAGTCGCTGCGCGTGCAGGAGACGCTTCCCGTCTGGCAATTCCATCCGTCGCCCATCATGGAAGCCAGCGTCATGCCCTGTGGAACGGTTTCCGTGACGGTGACGGTTCCGCTGGTCGCTCCCGCGCCCGCCGCGTTGCTTACCACCACCGCGTACAGAGCACCCATCTGCCCTTGCGTAAAGTTGCCGGAATGAGTTTTGGAAATACTCAACGACGCCGCAGGAGGAACAATGCTGGTGGTGTCATTAGAAATCGAGTTGACCGAATTCGCCGCGCCGTCGGCGGAAACTTCCGCCAGATTGCTTACAGACGATGGGCCATCACCCGCGACGTTCACGATCAGCGACAGAGCCGGATAGCTTTTGCCGGCGCCGAGGGAATCGCTGCGCGCGCAGGGTCCTGCAGGTTGCGTGCAAGTCCAGCCCTGTCCGCCGATGGATTGGGCGCTGAAAATGGCAGGCAGCGTATCGCTCACCGTCACGGCGCCATTGGTGGCTTCCGAACCGCTGTTGGTTGCCGTCAGCATGTAGACCGCGCCCGTTTGTCCGGGCGCGAAATCGCCGGTGTGGGTGGAAGCAATCGTCATATTCGACGCCTGTCCCACGGCGAACAGCATGGCGTCATTGATGGCGTAGACCGTGCCATCGGCGCCTATCACGGTGGGCGTATAAGCTTCCGATACGCCGCTGGTGAGCGGCACTTTTTGCGTGAACGAATTGCTGGCGAAATCCCAGCGGTAGAGCGTGCCGTCCTCGCTGTTGGCCAGCGCTGCCGCGGTGAAGGGGTCGATGGCGCCGGAGTTGATGCACCATTCGCGCACGCTTCCGTTCGTGTTATTGGGTGGACTGGGAGTCTGGCCGAGAATCGTGATCACTTCCTGCATGACCGTGGCGCCGGTAATGGGGTCTGTCATCGTCATGTTGGGATCGAGGACGGCGATTTGGTTTTTTCCGTTGCCGCCGGGGCCCAGACCCAGGTAGTTGTTGTATTTCGTGAAGAGCAGATACGCGGACGTGCCGGTGTAGGATGCCACGGCGCTCGCCGGCACCACCGACGCCGTGTCGTCCCATCCGAACGCTCCCGGCGTTTTGGATATCGTGAGTGTCTGGTCGAAGTGCAGGAGCCAGCCGCGGTCATCGTTGTTCTGGGCCACATCTTGAGTCCCGGATTCATACACGCCGTAGTAGACGTCGTTATCGGGGCCGACGGTTGGCGAAGCCGAGCCGATGTCCGGCACTTTGGCGGCGCTGCCTGTTTCGGGGTCGACCAGTCGAACGCGTGCGATGGGCGCAAGCGTCGTGCTATTGACAGATACCAGATACCCAGGCGAGAAACCCACCCCGACCGGACCCTCCGAGACCGCGAAATACAGCGTACTGCCGTCGTTGCTGACGGCCGGGGCGCAGTTCATGGCCACTTCGACTATGGAGTTATCGCCTTGCGCCGCGGCGGAGGCACTGATCCACGAGCCCGTTCCATCGACCCCAATTCGCGCGAGCCCGCTCGTCAGGTTATCCGGGTTCGAGCCCGTTACGTCGAATCCGAAATAGATGTTACCCCCGGCATCGGCCGTAATCGGCGTGGAAATCGCGACGGCAGTGTCGAAGGCCGATTGATTGGCGGCATAATCGGCGTTGCCGTAGAACGCGATCTGGCCGGACGGTCCGGTTTCGGAATCGGGCTGGTCGCGATAGTAGACGGTGCCTCCAGGGCCGGGATAATAGAGGCGCGTGCCCTGGCTGAGTGTGACGCCGAAGACCGGGACCCACTCGTATGGAGGCGGCGAATACGTGGTGGGGAGGGCATAGAGCAGCGATCCGTTATCGAACGCTTCCACCTGATAAGTGTTCGTTGAGTTGGTGCGCTCGGGTATGAGTACGGTGTTCGCGGCAGTGACGATAGGAGTGCCGTAGTGGATGAAGAGCGGGCCTCCCCCACTTTGATTGACCAGGTCGACCGGCGCGGACCACTTGACCTGCTCGAGGCGCTGCGAACCGATGGTGGAAAGGCCGGTATGCTGCGGGCCGTGACCGTAACTGCTCCAGGGGACAGCGGCACGCTGCGCGTGAATGGCAGTGGCCACAAGAAGACAAAGACCAACCGAATGGCGCACAGACTCCCTCGATCCTCCCTGATCCCAACTAGAGTAGCGTATCCCGGGATCCGTTCCGGGTGTACAGTCAAAAAGAGACGATGACGAGGCGATCCGCGTTACAAACGATTCCGGCTGCCTTGGCTTGCGCGCAGGCGAGCCGCGCCTCAGCTTCCGCCGGGAGGCTGAAACAATCGCTTTGCCGCTGGTGCTACCAGAAGATTCCGCTCGATGACTTGTGCCGTGAGGCGGCGGGCATGGGAATCAGCGGAATCGATCTGGTCGAGCCGGCGGATTGGCCCACGGTGCGCAAGTACGGGCTGGTGCCGACCATCACGCAAGGCGAGGCCAGAATCCCGGATGGCTGGAATCGCCGCGAGAGCCACGCCCGTCTGGAGGCTGAGATCCGGGCGCGCATCGCGCGGGCAGCGGCGGCCAAGGTGCCCAATGTGATCACGTTTTCCGGCAACCGGCAGGGGATGTCCGATGAGGAAGGCAAGGAGAACTGCGCCATCGGCCTGCGGCGCATCGCGAAGTTTGCCGAGGACAACGGCGTCACCGTCTGCCTGGAGCTGCTCAACAGCAAGGTGAACCACAAAGATTACCAGTGCGACCATACCGCCTGGGGCGTGGATGTGATTCGCGCGGTGGATTCGCCGCGGGTGAAACTGCTCTACGACATCTATCACATGCAGATCATGGAGGGCGACATCATCCGCACCATTCGCGACAATTTCCAGTACATCGCTCACTTCCACACCGGCGGCGTGCCGGGGCGGCATGAACTCGACGATACGCAGGAGTTGCAGTGGCGGACGATCGCGAAGGCCATCGCGGATTTGAATTTTCAGGGGTACTTCGCGCACGAGTTCGTGCCGTTGCGGGATCCGATCGCGTCGCTGCGGCAGGCGGTCGAGTTGTGCGCGGTTTAGCGGGCACAAACTGCTCGCGGAAGAGGCGGCCAGCAGTTCGCAGCGCTACCTTCCGGCATTCGCGGATTTCACCGTGGTGCCCGCGCTAGTGAACTCGAAGCGCAGGCTCCATTCGCCGGGGCCGGCGGAAAACTGCCACTGGCGCGACGCCTCCAGAGCAAGCCGGGCGAAATAGCGGCTGTTCTGCGATACCACCTTCGCGTCGGCGACGTGGCCTTCCGCGTCTACCGCCGCGCGCACCTGAACCCTCACCTTGCCCCGGATGGTTCTTCTGGCCGCTTCCGTCACCAGCGGCATCACTTGGTGAGTTACGTCCGCGGCCGGGGTTTGGATCGCGGGCTTCGTTTCCACCGGTGGGGGTGCGGCCGCAGGCTCGGCCGGAGGTTTCGCTGCTGCCGGTTCCTGGCGAGCGGTGGCGAACGGCGTGGGCTTGGCGGGTTGGGGCGATTCGACCGCCGCCGGGACGGGCGGGGTGACCGTCGCCGGCGCCGTGGGAGTTGCCATGCGATCTGCCTCGGCATTCGCCACTGGATGGTGCAGGAGGCGCGGTCCGGCGAAAATTCCGGCCAGCACCACCGCCGACGCGCCCGCCAGAACGAAGCTCATCCATCTTCGCGGACCGCGGGCAGGCTGTGTAACGACTTCGGGTATCGCAACCGGCTGCGGCTGTTCCAAGAGCGTCAAAATCTCATCGATGGTTGCCCGGCGGCGCGGGTCGGGTCGCAGGCATGCCCGCACCATCGGAAGGAACTCGGGGGGGATGCCTTGGGGCAGTACCGGCTCCTCTTTCGGCCCTTTAACGTCCGGCACGCTCCGCGTCAGGCACTCGACTACTGTCATCCCGAACGACCAGACGTCTCCCACCGGCGAGCAGCCCCGTTCGTGGAATTCCGGCGGATCGTACTTTCCGGGCTCGCCGGCAGTCGTTCCAGGCTCGCCCACGAGTGTGATTCCGTCCACCGACAGCTTCAGCGCGTCGTCCAGGGCCATAATGTTCGACGGCTTCACGCGGCCGTGCACCAACCCCTGACCGTGAAGGTACGCCAGCGCCGCCAGCAGCGGCTTCAGCATGTCGCGCACTTCGCCGGGCGCGAGCGGCCGTTCAGCGAGGACGTCGCCAAGATTCTCGTCGGCGTACTCCGTCACAACGTACCGCACCGGCACCTGGCTCACCAGCGATCGACCCGCGCGCCAGAGGCAGAGCAGGTTGGGGTGAGACAACTGCGCCGCCCGGTCCCACTGGATGGCTGCATCGGCTTCTTCCCTGCCTGCCGGGATCAGCTTGATAGCGGCGTTTCGCGGCTCCGCATCGCCGATTTGGGTGAGATACACCCCGCTTCGTTCGGATCCGCCCAGATAACGCCTCAGCGGAAAGCACGGGTCCACTACCTGCCCTTCCCACTGCTTCCAGGACTCCGGAGTCATTCTCTTTTGAGCCTCCACGGTCTGAATCTCAGTTTCGAACTATTGTAGCCCCTTGGGCCGGGGGCGACGATCCTGACTTTCGGCCGGTTGCACGCGCAAAATGCGGGTCTGGCACTTCACGCCGGACTCACGGAACGTACCCGCGATCCACTCCGCAACCGCGGGCAAGTTTCGGGTGGCCGCCGCCGCCAGCGACGGGCCGGAGCCGCTGAGAAAGACACCCAGCACGTCGGGATGGCGCAGCGCCAGCAGCCGATCCAGCCCTGGCACGATACCGCGCCGGCTCGGCTGGTGGAGACAGTCGTGGAAGGCCTCCGCCAGCACGGCATACTTGCGGGAACGAAGAGCCTCCAGAAGGATCGCCACGCGCTGCACATTGCTCACCGCGCTCGCGAGCGGCACCGACGTCGGCAGCACCTGCCGGGACTTGCGCGTTTCGAGTTCGACTTCGGGCGTGGCTACCACAATGCGAAGCGCGGGAGGCCAAACCGCGTTCAGTGCGATCACCGATCCATCGGGCCGCTGGCAGCAGGCCACCAGCCCGCCGAGCAACGCAGCCGCGACATTTTCCGGGTGCCCTTCGAGCTCGCAGCCGGCGGTCAAGAGGCGATCGACCGGCTGCGGTCCAAATACCGCTTCGAAAATGCGGAAACCAGCCACCAAAGCCGCGGAACTGCTGCCCAATCCGGAGCGCAGCGGGATGTCTGTTTCGACCGCGATATCGAGCGACGGAAACTCGCATCCCCCGGCCAGGTGCCGAAAGGCCCGCTCGATCAAATTCTCGCCCGCGAGTTGGAGTCCGCCGAAATCGAATCGCAACGAGTTCATGCCTTCGGCCCTCTGCGCGCGAACCCGCAGGTGGAGCGATACGGCCAGCGCAAGGGTATCGAGCCCGGGGCCGAGATTGGCGATGGAGGCCGGGACGCGGATGGTCACCGGCCGGCGGCGGGCGAGTCTAGCCATGGCGGTCAGCCCTGTTTGCCCACCGAGCGCAGAATGGCGTCGGTATCTTTGAGCGCGTGGCCCGTGAGAAACGCGACGATCCGGGCATCGCGCGCAATTGCGCCGCTGGCCACGAGGTTGCGAATTCCCGCGAGCGTGGTAGCGGAGGCCGGTTCGCTGCCGATGCCGTCGCGGCCCAGTTCGGTTTTGGCGGCGATAATTTCGTCGTCATCCACGTCGATTACCATGCCGTTGGTAAAGCGAATCGCTTTGAGGGCTTTTTTCCAGCTCTTCGGTTCACCGATGCGGATCGCGGTGGCCATGGTCTGCGGGTCGGCAACGATTTCGAGTTCGCGCCCCCCGGCGCGAACGGTGCGGACCAGGGCGTTCGATCCGCGCGCCTGGACGATGACCATGCGCGGCACTTTCGGAAGCAATCCGAAATCCGCGAGTTCGCGGATGGCCTTTCCGAACGCCGAGCTATTCCCGAGGTTGCCGCCCGGCACCACGATGAAGTCGGGCGCGTTCCAATCCATCTGATCGAGGAGGTGGAAGATGGCAGTCTTCTGACCCTCGATGCGGAAGGGGTTGATGGAATTCAGGAAGTAGACGCTGGGGTCCTGCTCGTTCATCAGCGCGCGCAGAGCGTCGTCGAAGTTGCCGTCCACGTACTGGATCTCGGCGCCGAAATCGAGAGCTTGCGCCAGCTTGGCCATGGAAGTGCCGCCTCGCGGAAGATAGACCCGGGCGCGCAGATTGCCGCGGGCGGCATAGGCAGCCATCGACGCCGCGGTGTTGCCGGTGGAGGCGCAGGCGACGGTTTTCGCGCCTTGCCTCCGGGCTTCGGTGACGGCGGCGGTCATGCCGAGGTCTTTGAACGACCCGGTGGGATTCCATCCGAGGTGCTTGAACCAGAGATGTTCCACGCCTGCGTAAGCAGCGGTTTTTTGACCGGAAATAAGCGGAACATTGCCCTCGGATAGGGTGACTACGGAGTCTTCGGACGCGCCGGGCAGGAATTCGCGAAATCTCCACACACCGCTGGTATCGAGCTTGTCATTCGACGACCGGCGCTCGCGCCAGAGCTGTTTCAGCTGCCCGGAAGATGCCGGTCCGGGATCGACTACGGCCTCGAGGAGATTTCCGCAGGTGGGACAAAGATAGCCGCGATACTCGCGGGGCACCGCGGTTCCGCACTCCGGTTCGCTACACCGCAAGCCGGTGGTGGACAGATCGGCTGAAGACTTCATGAACTTAGCGATGGTAGCGAGTGTCCCGGAGGCTTGTCAATGCGGGCTGGCGGCGCTATTTCAGCAGCGGAAGCGGATCAATGGGTGTACCTTCCCACCATTTCTTATCGGGCCCGAGTTTGCTGACCTCGAAATGCAGGTGCGGCGCTCCCGTCGAAGCATTGCCGGTGCTATCCACATATCCCAGAACGTCCCCTTTTCGCAGCAGGGTGTGCTCGGTCAGTCCAGGTGCGTAGCGCAATAAATGGGCATAGTAAAAGCAATAAGTCTCCGGATCGTTGAATTGGTAGACGGTCAAACCGCCCGCCTTACTGGTGAACAACTTCACCACGTTGCCTTCGGCAACCGCCAACACCGGCGTTCCGCGAGGCGCGGGAATGTCGAGCGCTTCGTGTTTGTGGCCGTTGTGTACTTCATTGAAAGTGTCGGTTAAGGTCGCCGGATCGATGCCGGCGATAGGCATGGCCAGGTGCAAAGGCGGCGATGTCACGGCGCCCGCCCCGGGTGCTGCCGGAGGCGGAGTGGGCGGCGCCGGCGCAGGTTCCGGAGTGGTGGGCGGTGGCGTGGGGGCAACCGCCTCGGAAGAGGGCGCGGGAGCTTTTCCGCGCGCGGACACCGCCGGCACCGGAAGGGCGCCCAAAAGCCACAGCCCCAGCGCAAGAAATAACATTCCGCAGGCAAACCCCAGTGCAAATATTCCCGCCGTTCTGGCCCGCATTTTCTCTTACTCCTGCAAGATCGCCGGCGTGCCGGGCTTCACCATGTTCGCCAACTCCGAAGCATCCCAGTTGGTGAGCCTTATGCAGCCGTGGGACATTGTGTGCCCGATGAGCGATGGATCGGGCGTCCCGTGAATTCCGTAGTGTTCCTTCGATAGATCGATCCAGACCACGCCTACGGGATTATTCGGCCCGGGCTTGATATCGGCCTTTTGATCCGGGTGCTTGGCATCCCAGAACAATTTCGAGTCGTAATGAAATACCGGATCGCGCTTGATCCACTCCACTTTCCAATTGCCGATGGGGAGCGGGTCGTGATCGCTGCCGATGGTCGCGACATAAAACGCCAGCAGCTTGCCATCGGGCCCCACGGCTCGCACCGAGCTTTCGGATTTCGAGACGTAAATTGCCGCGGCTTCGCCCGGCGGCATGGTCGTGGCGTTCGGGACGGTAAGTTGCTGGCCAACTTTATTGAAATCGGCCCCGGGATTCAGCGCCTGCATCAAGTCCTGACTGGCATGGAAGCGCTCCGAAAGTTCCTGCAGCGGCGACGTATAGTCCATGGCCGGCAGCTCGGCCTGCTTCATCATGTCGTTGGGAATCTGGACGAATGGGCCCTTCTCGTCGTCGGCGGTAATAGTGTATGAGATGAGGACTGGCGCCTGGTCGGCGTTGAGGGAGTTCCAGGTGGCTGCATCGACGTCTCCCGTGGCCGGCAGATGGCGGTCGTTCTGATAGGCGGTCACCGTTTTCTGCAGGTTCGAACCGAAATTTCCGTCGATTGCGCCGCAGGAGAAGTGCGCGCGATCGAGGAGAATCTGGGCGCGAACCACGGCCGGACCCTTATCGCCCTCGGAGATTGGTTGCTGGTTCGGATTGCCGATGACCGCTGGGTCCATAGCGGGCGGCGGTTGCGTGGAGTATGCTTCCGCACCGAGGAACGCCAGGAGGAGGAGGAAACGACACATGCACTCTCAGCTGAAGCATGCCGGCTGCCGAATGGGGAGGGCACGTAGGACGCTCTGTTTAGGGCGGCACGTTACAGCTGCGAGAATGTTTACCGCACGTAATATCCGGAGCGGACCTGCACCACCAGGTCCTTCTTCTTGAGTTTGGCGGTGAGGTGAATGTGGCGGAAGAGTCCTACTTCGCTGAGCGGATCGGGTATGTAGCCGATGTTGTACTGGCTGCGGAGTTCGTCCTGGAGCTCGGCGAAGACCTTGTCGAGATGATGGAACGAACCCACCGAACTGAAGCTGCCGCCGGTTTCTTCGGCGATCTGCTGGAGGATTTTCTTGCCGTCCGGACCTTCCGAGCCGCCGGGCATGGGCATGCGGCCACCGCGGCGGCCCATTCCGCCGTATCCCGGGCTGCCGTAGCCCCCCGCGGCGTCGTCGGCTATCAGAACGGTGTGGATTGTGGTATCGGCTTTCTGCGCCGCGGTAAGGGCTTCGAACAAAGTGGTCTTGCTGCCGCTGTCCACGCCGTCGCCGAACAGAATGATCGCCTTTTGGCCCTGCTGTTTGCTCATCAGTTCGTCGGAAGCGAGCAGAATGGCGTCGTCGATCTTGGCGACGCCGCGGCGGTATCCTCCGCCCTGCTGCGGATAGCGCCGGCCGCCGCCGGGATAGCCCCCGCCCGGATATCCTCCACCCGGATACCCGCCACCGGGATAGTTGCCGCCCTGCTGCTGCGTCTGTTGTTGCTGCGGCTGGGCCGGTTGAAGCAGGTCCATGGCGCGGCCCAGCTTGTCGTGCGAGTTGGTGAAGTCCTGGAGGAGCTCGATGTCCTTGTCGAAGTGGATCACGAAACCCTTGTCCTGATCGCGCAGGACCTGATCGATGAACTTGGTTCCGTTGGTGCGTATGTCGGCGAGCGACCGCGACTGCTGGAAACTGGTATCCACCAGCATGCCGAGGCTGAGCGGCCCGGCAGTTTGGGCTTCGAAGAACTTGATGGTTTGCGGCTTGCCTTCTTCGTCCAGTGCGAAATCGTCCTGGGTAAGGTCTTTCACGAGCTTACCGGAGGACTTCTCCTTGACGGTGGCAAACACGTTGATCATCCTGGCTTCAGCCAGCTTCGGCTTCTCTTCGCCGTCCGAGGAGGCTTGCGGAGCGCGTTTCAACGTCGGAAGATCCTGGGCGGAAAGCAGGCGGGCGGCCGGCACTACCGCCAGGGCGGAGAGCAGACGTCTCCGGGAGAGTTTATCTGAAATAAGCACTTTGGGTAAAAAGATGCGCGGGAGGGCAATTGCGTTACCTGTACTAAGATTGGGCGCGATAAAAGATGAAGAAAAACAGGGTGACGGCAAGAGCGCCAAAAAGATGAATCGCCGCGGCGAGCAGGGCCATGGCGGCGACGGCGTTCTGGAAAAATGCCGTAATATCGTTTACAAAAACGGCGAGGTAAAGAACGGTCACGAGGAGCATTCCGATGAGCGCGAGGAAGGCGGCGGTCTTCAGTCCCATGCTCGCAGTATAAGGTTAGAATGCAGGCAGTTACTGTGCGGGAACGCGCGAATGGGTGAGCGCCAGCACGGCATAGGCGGTAGCCGCGTCGCTCATGAAGCGGCCGGCGTCGGAAGCGGGGTCGCGCTGCTTGTTCATCGACGTGCTAAGCCACGCGCCGGAGGAATCCTGATGGGATGCCAGCCAGGCCAAGCCGCGGACGATGGAGTTTCTTGCCGAGGGTTCGCCGGACTGCTCGAGCGCCGCCACCATGAGCCCCGTACCGTAGCCATCGCTCGCCGTGTCCATGGGCGTGCCGTCGCGGCGCTTCCAATCTTTGATTACCAGGGAAGATTCGCTCCAGCCGCCATCGTCGCGTTGTTTGCCGGCGATTTCGGTCATGATCGCAGCGCGCTGGTTAGCCGTAAGTAATTGAGGGAGCTCGCCCGATGCCCAAAGCGCCATGGCGCGATTGAGGGTCGATTGGTTGGCCTGCTCGCGTTGGAGATAGGAGGCGAGCAGGGCGAGATTCTCCTGGATTTTGGGGGTTTCGCGATAGCTTTCGGGGGCCCATCCGGCCGCCAGACCGGCCAGCGTAGCGCCCCAGAAGGCGGAGTCGTCGGCCTCCCACGGCTCGTTGTGGAAATTGAGCCAGGTCCAGGATCCGCGCTTGTCCCCGTTCTTCAATTGCGCCGCCCACATGTCATTCAGCGCGTCGATGGCCGCCGGCGCGCGGTAGCGGGCGAGAACCACCGCATTGAGCACGGCCTCGGTGCCGCGCGATTCCGCGGATTTCGGCGCGCCGTTGCGGGCATCGCTGTAGAACGGCTCGACTTCACTCCAAAGAGACACCCGCTTCGAAATGTTGTCGAGAAAAGTGGTTTCGACTGACGAGGGAGGATTCTGGGAACGCAACTCGGGACGCGCCAAAGCGTAGGGAAGCGAGGTGTGGCAGGAGACGCAGAACGTCTCGTGATCCCGCTTCGCGCTCGGCCAGGATTCCCACCAGCTCATGCGCGAATCGAGGTACCCGGCTGCGGCTTTGCGATCCCACGATTCCGCGCCGCTGGCCTGTTTTCTATGGTCGGGCGGTTCGCTTGCGAGGATGGTGAGAGCTTCCAGGATTTGCGCGCGTTTGGAGGGATCGAGCCGGAGATAACGGCGATCGCCCTTTCCGGCCGTGAAATGAGTCGCTCCGCTGGAATCCACCTGCACCGTGCCGGCCGCGGAGAGCGCGAAATAGGCATGTTCGGGACGGACGGCCTGGAGCGCGGCGGTAAGATCCCAGGTGGGCCGGTCGTAGGGCATCTTCTGGTAATCCCGGTAGGATTCCGCAATGGGGTGAGGGCTCGCCCAGGCGAAATCGTGCTCGATGCTGGCGGCGGGATAGAGAAGATCGCGGCCTATTTCAAATCCGCTGAAGACAATCGGAGTGGGCCAGCGCTCGAAGACAGTTTTAGCTGATGCCACGTCGGTCTTGACATTGTATTCCGGCGCGCCGTCGGCGAAGTTGCCTGCCATAGCGACCACCAGCGCGACCTTTTCCCTGGCAAGCGCGGCACCATCCGGCGAATCGAGGAGAGCGGCGAGGTTGGTGCTGAATCCGGTCTGCACGATGATGACTT
Source organism: Bryobacteraceae bacterium (assembly GCA_035509055.1). Taxonomy (GTDB): domain Bacteria; phylum Acidobacteriota; class Terriglobia; order Bryobacterales; family Bryobacteraceae; genus PALSA-129. The sequence goes on from DATJMA010000065.1 coordinate 20,539, forward strand.
TTTCGCGCGCCTCGGTGAGGAGGCGCCGCAGGACGGCGGGCGCAGGCTCGGCCGTGCCTGTAGTCTCGGCGTGCATCGTGCGCAATGCCGCCGACATGTAGCCATCTTGCGCGCCGTCTTTCAAGCTCTTGATCGCCGCGCCGACCGGCAGATTGCGCCCGTAGAAGCCATTGACCATGCGAATGTACGGCACGGCTGCGGGATTGCCGTTGGTAAGCGTGACGCCGATGAGCTGGCACTCGCCGCGATCGGTGAGCGCGTGCAGCATGGCGAGCGCGAGGGCGTCGTCGATATCGTTACCCATATCGGTATCGAAGATCACCGGATGGGCGGCGAAGCAGACGCTGGCGAGGAGCGCGGCAACCAGAACGCGAGGGATCACGCGACTCAGTATACCGCTGCTATTCGGCCCGCAGTGCTTCGACGGGCAAAATGCGGCTGGCGCGCAGCGCGGGAATCAGCAACGCTCTGAGCGCGGAGAGCGCGAACAGGCTCAGCGGCATAGCGCGCCGAAGCCCGGACACGATCAGTGCGAAGGCGCCGCGGAGGACCGACATCGATACGGCCTCCCCGGCTCGCGCCAGGCGCCATGCGCAATCCGATTGCGCCTGCCGGCAAGAGTGATGGCGGTAACACTATAGAGAGTCCGATGGAGGCCAAGACCAGCGAGAGAATTCCGAACATCGCGGTGACGTGCCATCCATCTTTGCCGGACAAACTGAGGTTGGGCTCTAGCGAGGCGATGGCGGCCGGACCGCCGGCCAGAGATATGGCCGCTCGCGGCGCGGCAAGAATCACCATCGCGATCCCGGCCATGCTGGCAATCTCGAATTCGCGGTTGGCTTCCGGCGTCCGGAGGGTGCGCTGTTCGCGTAGCCCTCTTTGATGGATTCGCCTCAGCCGAAACGAGCATGGCCTGCCGGCGCGCCTCGGCAGGGCTCTCATTTGAGATCCTCGGCCCTGGCTGCGAAGAAACGGGCGATGATGGCGGCGGTTTGCTCCCAATCGCGGGTTTCGGCCTGAAGCTGTTTACGGCCATCGCGAGTGAGGCGATAGAAGCGCGCTTTGCGATTATTTTCCGACGCCCCCCATTCGGACGCGATCGCGCCTTCCTGCTCAAGTTTCAAGAGCACGGGATAGAGCGTGCCTTGATTGAGCGAGAGGAGATCGCCCGAGATCTGCTCGATGCGGCGCGCGATCCCGTATCCATGAATCGGGCCAAGAACATCGAGGGTCTTGAGCACCATCAGCACCAGTGTGCCCTGGCGAACGTCGGCCTTCTCTTTCATTTGGTTTCCCACAGGAAGTATGACACGACATATGTGGGAAAGCAAAAGGAGAAAAGTCAGGGCGCGATACGCCGCAGTATGGCGTCCAGTCCATCCGAAAGAGAGGTAAACACGCCGCAATCATTTAGGTGGGCGAGAAGCTGTTCGTTGGTGCCACCGCGGGTTGCATGTCCGCCGGAGGGCGCGGCGATGTTCAAGCCACCGAACATCCGGGCGAGATAATCCCGGGCCTGCGCCGGCTGCACGCCATGCCGCTCGAGCCAGGACGCGATCGTCCCGGCGAAGGCCAGGTACGATGCGATGGTCGCGGTCGCCGCGCACAGCGCCTCAAATTCGCCCTCGCTTGTGGTGGCGAAGGCGGCGCCGAGTTTCGCAAAAAGATCGAGGACATTGCGGTCGCCGGGGAAAACCGCGGTAGAACCTTGGCGATTGGCGGTAGATGGAAGCGGCACCGCGCGCGTAATCCTGACGGAAGGAGCCACCAGGGCGGAGAGTTGCCGCACCGAAAGTCCCGAAACCAGGCTCACGACGTGGTGACGGGGATGAAAGGTCAGTTCCGCCAGCACGCCACGGGCGATCTGGGGCCTGACAGCGATCAGCACGGTGTCGCACCAATCCAAGACGGCCTGGTTGGATGCGGCGACCGAGACGCCGGGAAAGCGGGCTGCCAGGTCCGCCGCAATCTGGGGATTGCGCGGCGACACGAGGATTGGATCGCCGGCATCGGGGGGCGAACTCAGGCCGGTTACGATCGCCGATGTGATTGCCCCGGTGCCGATAAATCCCAGTTTCATGGGGCGATTATTGCCCCCCTCTGCCACCTCGTCCCCCGCGGCCGTTCTGCTGGCCCGCGCGGCCTGGGGCACTGGATTTGTCGCCTTCCTGGGGCTTGTCCCGATTGAGTTCCCACATGTCGACGCTCTGGTCGAAATCGCCGAGCAGGTATTTGCAGAAGTAATCGGCGCGAATCCAGGAGAAATATTCGGCTTCCGGACCGTAGGCGTGGCGCTGGCCGGGCAGGATCACGAAATCGAACCGCTTGTTGGCCTTAATGAGCGCATCGGCGAGCCGCAGGGTGTTGGCGGGGTGTACGTTGTTGTCGATGTCACCGGTAGAAATCAGCAGGTGGCCCTTCAGGTTTTTAGCGATTTCGGAATTCTTGTCGATGGAGTATTCAAAGGTGACCTTGCCGTCCTTTCCGGTCACTTCTTTCACGCCGTGATGCTTCTCGCTCCAGGGCGCGTTGTAGATATTGTTCTCGTGATTGCCGGATTCCGAGACTGCCACTTTGAAGAAATCGGGGTAGACCAGCATGGCGGCGGTAGACATGAAGCCGCCGCCGGAATGGCCGGTAATGCCCACGCGATCGATGTCGATCCACGGATAGCGCGCGGCAAGTTGCTCGACAGCCGCTTTCTTGTCGGCGAGACCGTAATCGCGCAGATTGCCGTAGCCGTAGGTGTGGTACCACTTGGAGCGGTGCGGGTTGCCGCCGCGATTGCCCACTTCCACCACGATGAACCCCAAATTGGCCAGCGCCACGTTGGCCTGGCGCGGGGAAAAAGTCTGCGTCACGCTCTCGGTCTGCGGGCCGGGATAGACATACTCGATGATCGGGTATTTGCGATTGGGATCGAAATCGAAGGGCTTGTACATCACGCCGTAGATGTCGGTAATGCCATCGTCGGCCTTGACCCTGAAGGGCTCGGGGAATTTGTAGCCCGCGGCCATGAGCGGGCCGGCATCCACTTTCTCCAGTGGCATGTCGACGTTCCCTTGCGCGTCGTAGAGGATCGATTCCGGCACGGTGTTCACGCGCGAGCTGTTATCGACGAAATATTTCGCGTTGTCCGCCACGATCACCGCGTGCGATGCGTCGCCGGGGTCGAGCAGTTTCAAACCGCCGTCCTCGAGGTTCACGCGGTAATCGTGCATGTAGTACGGGTCTTCGCCGGCTTCGCGTCCGGACGCGGTCATGTAGAAGTGGCCCGCCTTTTCGTCGATGTAGGAGATATCTTCGGCGACGAACTCGCCCTTGTCGACCTGGCCTTTCAGCGTGCCATCGGAGGAATACAGATAATAGTGGCCCCAGCCATCGCGCTCCGACCACCAAAGCAATTCCGATCCGCCGCCGAGGAAGTGGATGGGCTTCTCTTCTATATAGACGTTCATACGCTCCTGGACGATCGGCTTCACTTCGCCGGTCGTGGTGTCGGCCACGCAAAGGTCGAGGCGATGCTCGTCGCGGCTCAGGCGCGTGAAATAGATCTTGTCCGACGCTCCATCGCCCGCCCAGGTATTCTCACCCTTGTCGTGCTCGCGATTGTAATTGGATGCGCGGTCGGACTCGATGCGAATGCGCTGGTCTTTGAAGCCGGTGACGTCCGCCTTCATTTCGGAGCGTTCCTTGGTGGCAACCTCGAAGATCTCGAGATGCGCCTGGGGATAATCGGGGTCGCCCGGCATTTCATATTTGTAAGTTTCGAGCGTGGGCCGGGGGTTGGCAAGCGAGTTGATTACCCAAAGCGGCTTCACTTTGCGCGTGTCGGAGCGCACCACGGCGAACTTTTTGGAATCTTTCGACCAGGTAACGTTGGCGGCGCTGCGCTGGCGGCGGATCTGCTCTTCGTTCTGCTGGCCGCCGTTGTTTTCCTGCTGCTGTTGCTGCTGCTCTTGCTGCTGCTGGCCCATGCCGCGGCCGCCGTAGCCGAAATACTCTTCGCCGTCCTTGGTGATCTCGGTCTCCACGATGGACTTGTCGTTGGCGTCTTTCAGCGCCTTGGCGTAGTTGGCATCATCCATCATGTAGAGGTTGTAGTTGCGAGCGAAGACGATGGTTTTGCCGTCGGGCGAGATACTGGCCCAAGCGGGTTTGCGCGGCGGCTTCTCGTCGAGCAGTGTCAGCTTGCCAGTGGTCAATTCGTACTCGAAGGCGAGCTGTTTCTGGTTTCGTCCCGGCGGCGGGGCTTCAGCCACCCCGCCGCGGCCCTGCTGCTGCGGTTCGCGGTTGTCGTCGCCGGCCTGGTCGTTCTGCTGGTTATTCTCCGTGGAGGTGACGGTAGTGGTCTTCTTTTCGCCCGGAATCACGGCATCTTTCGGCACGTTGATTTCGAACTGGATGGAGCCGTCGTTTTTGACGTAGCGAATGGTGTTGATGGGGAGGTGCTGGGAGTCGTACGGCAGTCCGGTGGCGATGGTCAGGCTGGAAGCGAGCTTCACGGCATCGAAAACAAATGTTTTGGTCTTCTTGACGGGGTCGACGACGTAGAATTTGCGCCCGGCGCTGGTTTCGTAGGTATACCAGAAGCGGTTGCCGTCGGCGAGCCAATGCGGCGTCACGGTCATGTCGAAAACCAGCTTGGCCACTTTGGAGGAAGTCCATCGGGCCGCCAGTTCGTAGTTGGCCTTGGCGGGTTTGGCGGAAAGGCTTGACGGAGGGTCGTCGGACCCGGCGAGAGAAGCGGCAAGCAGGACGGTTAGGCCGGCCACAATGGCGGCAATCCGAGCCCATCGGGAATTGGCATGGCGACGCATCGGGAAAACTCCTCCTGATTGGGGTGGTTTCGACTACTATATCCCAAGTACGCGGGCGAATTCCGGCGTCCGTCCGGCGCGGACGCGGGCCAGTCGCGGCTGCAATCCGCGCGCGATTTTCTGCTCGAATGCCGACCAGGCGCCGGTTTCCGGAGCGATTTACATTCGAGTGGCATCGAGTCCCAGCCGATAAGTAGAGATGGATGGCTGACTCGTCGACACTGAAAACGCTAACGATCTCATGCAAGTAGTCTATTCGGTACCGCTCCTGGTCACAGGGATTGCCGCGGCCGTGTTGATGGCCTACATCTGGAAGAGGCGCAATGTCCCCGCTGCCGCCCCATTGCTCGGGCTGTTGTGGTCGCTCGCCTTCTGGTGCATTCCTTGCGCGTTTGAGCCTCTCAGCTCAACAGTAGCCGCACGGCTTCTTTGGATGAGGCTGGAATTGCCGGCCATCACGGGGCTGTCCGCCTTCTACCTACTCGTCGCTCTTCAATACACCGGTTTCCGAGTCCCGCGGTGGGCCTACGCCGCGCTGTTCGTGGTACCCGCTACGATTCAGGTCACGGCCTGGACGAACAGTCAATGGTACTGGCGCCGGATCTGGATTGACACCGCAAGTCCCCTTCGGCTTACGGGCATAGATTGGGGACCGGCGTTCTGGTGCTTTCTGGTGTACGGCTGGCTGGCTGTAGTTGTAGCGATCTTATTGATTGTTCGCCAATTCGTGCGTGCCAAAGGACCGCGCCGCCGGGAAACCGGCATTTTTCTGGCATCGACTGCGGCGCCTCTCATCGCCAACGTCCCCGATGTCCTTGGGCTGACACCGGGCTGGCCAGATCTCACGCCATTCGCTTTCGGGCTGACCGCCGCCGGGATTGCCTGGGTGCTGTTTCGTTTCCGGTTCCAGGCCATTATACCGGTGGCCTGGAGGGCCATCTTCGAAAATATGACCGACGGGGTGCTGGTCCTCGACGCCGAAAGCCGGGTGCTCGTAATGAACGCCGCTGCCGAGCGCTTTCTCGACACGCATAACGAACGAGTGATCGGCCGGCCGATCGACACGGCTTCCGATACCTGTTTGACGTTCCGCCGATTGATTGAAACGGGCAACACCGAGGGTGACATTGAACTCGGGAGCGGTAACGACCAGCGAACTTGCGAAGTGCGCGCCTCTCAACTGGCCGACAAGCGGAGCCAGGTAATCGGACACATCCTGACGATTCGCGACGTAAGCGCCTCCCGGGCCGCGGCTCGCGAGTTAAACGAGGCAAGGCATGCCGCGGAAGCGGCCAGCCGTGCGAAAAGCCAGTTTCTGGCCACCATGAGCCACGAAATCCGCACCCCGATGAACGGCGTTCTGGGTCTTACGCAGTTGGCGCTGGAGGCCGGGCTCACCGGCGAGCAGCGGGAATTTATTCAGGGAGCCAGAGACTCGGCCGACACGCTCCTGGCCATCATTAACGACATTCTCGATTTCTCGAAGATCGAAAGCGGCAAGCTGGACCTCAATCCGGCCCCCCTGGCTTTGCGCGAGACAATCGCCCGCATCGCCAAACCGCTGGCTTTCCACGCCGCTGAAAAAGGGTTGGAGTTAATGGTGGACGTCCGTCCCGAGGTACCGGACCATCTGTCCGCCGATTCCACGCGCCTGGCGCAGATCCTTACAAACGTGGCCGGAAATGCGGTGAAATTTACCGCTAGGGGTGAGGTCGAGATGTGCGTAGCGTTAGACGGCATTGCCGGAAGCCGCGCCCGCCTGCATTTCTCCGTTCGCGACACGGGGATTGGAATTCCGCCGGATAAGCGGGAGTCCATCTTCGATCCGTTTTCGCAAGCCGATGCCAGCATCGCACGGGAATTCGGCGGCACCGGCCTGGGCCTCACGATCTCCAGCCGCCTGGTCCAGTTGATGGGCGGGCGGATCTGGGTGGAGAGCGAACCCGGCGCCGGCAGCTGCTTCCATTTCACCGTGGAAACCGGTGTTTTACCCAGCGCCGCCGACGTCCAAACGGGCGCCGATATCGATCTTCAGGGCGTGCGGGTTATGGTGGTCGACGACAATGCCGCCACTTGCCGCATTCTCTCGGAAATGCTGCGCGCTTTGGGGATGAATCCCAGCACGGCGGCGGCTGCCGATGAAGCCCTGGCTGCATTGCGCCGTTCAGCCCGCAGCACACCCTTTCGTCTGGCGGTGATCGACTGCCATATGCCGGAAGCGGATGGATTTTCGCTGGTGGAGCGGATTCAAGAATGCGGCGAACTCGCCGAGCTCGCCATCCTGATGCTTACGTCCGCGAGCGGACAAGGTGATCTGGGCCGGTGCGAGCGCCTTAGCCTGGCGGCTCACGTTCCGAAACCGGTTTCGCCTTCGCAGCTTCTGGGCGCCGTACGCCGGGCAGTAGCGGCACGAAGCGAAACCGGCGGCAGGGAACCCTTGGCAGCGGCATTGCGGTCTCCGGACATGTCAACGTTGCATATCTTGTTGGCCGAGGACAATCCGGTAAATCGTCTGGTCGCGGAGCGTTTGCTCGAAAAGCGCGGCCACACCGTCACAGTTGCGGCCACTGGGCGGGAAGCCCTTCAGATAATGCAACATGCCAACTTCGATCTGGTCCTCATGGACGTTCGCATGCCGGAAATGGATGGGTTTGCCGCCACCGCGGCGATTCGCCAGAAGGAACTCGGCACTGCCATGCACATCCCCATCATCGCCCTGACCGCCGACGCCATGGTCGGAGATCGTGAACGGTGCCTGGCGGCTGGCATGGATGGCTACATCCCCAAGCCCGTGCGCATCCAGGATCTCGTCAGCGAAATGAACCGCCTGCAAAGAGCCGGCAAGATCGGGGTCCTGGTGGACACCGATCGCGAATAGAAGCGACGGGACCGGGTGGGACAGGATTGTCGGGCGCGGCGTCCCGCAGAGGGCCGGTCACCGTAAGCATCGCGTAGTGGACAGTGAACGAAGCATTTTTCGAGCAGCGTCATTACAGATCCGCGCGGTTGGCTCCGCTTGTGCGCTCCCCCGTCACAGCGGTAGTCTGAACGCATGTTCCGCCGTTCACCTCTGTTACTATTTGCCTTTATCGCCATCGCCGCGCCGCTCCTGGCGCAGACCGTACAGGCCCCCGATATCACCAAACAGCCAACCCTCTACGTGGTGCCGTACGCGCATCTCGACACCCAGTGGCGCTGGGAGTTTCCGCAGACAATCAGCGAGTTTCTGCTGAAAACCATGCGCGTGAACTTCGACCTGATCGAGAAATACCCGCACTATGTTTTTAATTGGACCGGCGCCAATCGCTACCGCCTGATGAAGGAGTACTTCCCGGCGGATTATGCGAAGGTGAAAAAATATGTCGCGGCGGGAAGGTGGTTTCCGGCCGGATCTTCGATGGAAGAAGGCGACGTGAACATGCCCAGCGCCGAGGCGATCATCCGGCAGGTGCTGTACGGGAACACGTATTTCCGGCAGGAATTCGGCAAGGCCAGCGCCGAGTACATGCTGCCCGATTGTTTCGGCTTCCCGGCGTCGCTGCCGAGCATTCTGGCGCACGCGGGCGTGAAGGGGTTTTCGACGCAAAAGCTCTCGGCCGCGTGGCAGCCGGCGCCCAAAGTTGGCGGGCCCGATTCGCCGGAACAGACCCCGGATGGAATTCCCTTCAACGTGGGCGTGTGGGAAGGCCCCGACGGGGCGACCATCATCGCCGCGCTCAACCCCGAGGACTATGGCAGCAACATCACGACAGATCTCAGCAAGGAACCTCCCGCCGGCTCGCGGGAGCAGAATTGGGTGAAGCGCGTGCAGTTGGATGGCGAGGTGACCGGCGTCTACGCCGACTATCATTACGTGGGCACGGGCGACACGGGCGGAGCGACCCAGGAATATACCGCGCGCATGCTGGAGGCGATGGTCACGAAGAGCCAGACCGTTCTGCCAACTCCTGCCCCACGCGGAGGGCGCGGCAATGCGGCCCCTCCTCCGCCGGCGGGACCGCCGGTCAAAGTGGGCGATGGTCCGCTCACCGTCATTCCGGCGACGGCCGACCAGATGTTCCTCGACATCAAGCCCGGCATGACCTCGAGGATGCCGCGTTGGAAGGGGGATCTCGAGCTGATCAATCACTCTGCCGGATCGCTCACTTCCGAGGCCTATCACAAGCGCTGGAATCGCAAGAACGAACTGCTGGCGGACGCCGCAGAGAAAGCGTCGATCGCGGCTTCCTGGCTGCGTTCCGGGCGTCCGTATCCGCAGAAGAGGCTCAATGACGCGTGGACGCTCGTCATGGGCGGCCACTTCCACGATACCGCCGCCGGCACGGCGACTCCGGGCGCGTACGAGTTTGCCTGGAATGACGACGTCATCGCCATGAATCAGTTCGCCGGCGTGCTGACGGACGCAACTCAGGACGTCGCATCGGCGCTCGACACGCGGGCAGCCGGCACGGCGATTGTGGTCTACAATCCACTGAACATCGAGCGCGAGGACGTGGTGGAGGCCAATGTCGCTCTGCCCGCGGGGACCAAGGGAGTGCGCGTCACCGGACCCGATGGCAAGCAGACGCCAGCGCAGGTCGAGGGCGACAAGGTGGTGTTCGTCGCTAAGGCGCCCTCGGTAGGGTATGCCGTTTATGATGTCGAGCCGGCGGCGGAAGCCATGCCCTCGACGCTCAAAGCGAATGTTCGGGCCTTCGGCCGCGGCGGGCGCGGCGTCGCGCCGAATGCCGCCCCCACCTCGCTCGAGAACGATCGCTACCGCCTGACGTTCGACAACAACGGCGATGTGGCCAGCATTTTCGATAAAGCGCTCGGCCGCGAACTGCTCTCCGCTCCGATCCGGCTAGCGATTTCGAGCGACCACCCGGCGCAATGGCCAGCCTGGAACATGGATTTCGACCAGGAACAGGCGCCGCCGCGCGCGTTTGTCCGGGGGGCCAGAGCGCGGATCAAAGAGAACGGCGCGGCGCGGGTCACGGTGGAAATCACGCGCACCGATGCCGAGGGGTCGCACTTTGTCTCTACGGTGAGCCTTTCCGCGGGCGACGCCGGCAATCGCGTCGAGTTCGGCGAAGCGGTCGACTGGCGGACGCTCTACGCGAATCTGAAAGCCACTTTCCCGCTGGCGGCGAATAATGAGGACGCTACTTACAATTGGGGGCTTGGAACGGTGCGCCGTCCGAACGCCGCGGAGCGGCAGTTCGAAGTCGCCTCGCACCAATGGATCGACCTTACCGACCATACAGGCGCATTCGGCGCGACGATTCTCACCGACTGCAAGAACGGGTCCGACAAGCCGAACAACAATACGCTCCGGCTTACCCTGTTGCGTTCGCCCGGCGTGGACAGCAACTATACCGACCAGGCCAACCAGGATTGGGGCCATCACGATATCGTTTTCGGGCTCGCGGGCCACCGCGGGGATTGGCACGACGGAGAGACCGATTGGCAAGGCTATCGTCTGAACCAGCCGCTCATGGCGTTCGAATCGCCGAAGCACGAGGGCGCGCTCGGCAAGCGGTTCTCGCTGGTGACGGTGAGCAATCCGCGCATTCAGATCATGGCGCTCAAGAAGGCCGAACTGAGCAACGAAGTGATTCTTCGCATGGTGGAAATGGACGGCCGCCCGCAAGAGCACGTGGTGGTGAAATTCGCCGGCGCGATCCAGGAAGCGCGCGAAGTCAATGGCCAGGAGCTGCCGCTCAGCGGCAGTCCGACCATCTCGGGCGGCGCCTTGGTGACGAACTTCACGGGCTATCAGCCGCGCACTTTTGCGCTGAAGATCGCACCATCGGCGGCTAAAGCCGCGACGGATAGCGAAAAGCCCGTCGCGCTGACGTACGATCTGGCGGTTTCGAGCAATGACGATACTAAAACCGCGGGCGGATTCGACGGCAAGGGTAATGCGATTCCGGCCGAAATGCTGCCCCCATCGATCGACTTCGGGCCGGTGACATTCCATCTCGCGCCGGCCGGAACCGGGAAGCTCGATGCGGTGACGGCCAAAGGGCAGACGATCCAACTGCCTGAGGGCCAGTTCAACCGCGTGTACGTGCTTGCGGCCTCTTCAGGCGGCGATCACAGCGCAACCTTCAAAGCCGGCGACAAGCCGGTCGAATTGACAATCGAAGACTGGGGCGGATTCATCGGCCAGTGGGACAAACGCTTGTGGAAGATGCCGGTGCACGATTGGGCAATTTCCGCAAATCACGCAGTGTGGCCCCCGGTCAATCCGACGAACGGCCGCAGCGAACCTCGTTATCCCGATGACTACGTTGGTTTGACGCCCGGTTATATTAAACCGGCGGATGTGGCATGGTATTGTTCGCACCATCACACCGCGGATGGTTTGAACGAGCCATACCAGTACTCGTATTTATTCGCCTATGCCATCGATTTGCCGGCCGGCGCGAAGACACTTACATTGCCCCAGGACGGCAATGTCAAGATAATGGCGCTATCGGTGGCCAATGAGGGTCCGGTAGTGAAGCCCGCGCAGCCGCTTTACGATACGCTGGGGCGGACCGGGCCAGAGGAGAATCGGTAAGCTGGAAAGGCGCCATTAAAGCGCATTGAGTTCCGCGATGCGGCTCGTCAACACCTGGACGAATTCATCGATGTCCTGGGATTGGTATCCTGCCGCGCGGAAAGCGTCGCGAAGCTGATCGGGCGAGAGATGCGCGAGCAGACTGCCGATCCATTTGGCGTCGGCGCGCGGAATATTTTGGCCGATCCACTCGAGGTGCACGCGCATCATGTACTCTTTTGGATCGCCCAGCCGGAGGAATCCCGGCCGGCCAGGCGCCTCGAACCAGACAGCTTCGGGCGTGGACCTCTTGATGAATTTCGATTCGCTGTACTCTTCGGGATCTCCCTTGGCATGAGTGGTCGGCCAACAGCGGCCAGGGCACCCGAAACTCGCGCCGAGATCGCTCACCAGGTACACATTCAGGCCGTTGATCTCGTAGACGGCGTTGTTTTCATCTTTGAGGTCCCAGTTGTTGATGAGCGCCATCATGACGCGGAGGCCATTAAACTCGCGCGAGCCGTCGAACGGACTATTTTCCCATTCCCAAGTGCCCAGCTTTTTGCCATCGTCGCGTTTCAGCCTGACATTCTGGATGGCGCCATTCGGGCCAACTAATTTCTGGCCGCGATGCAAGCGCGCGGGCAACCCCTGCACTTGTATTTCGGGAAGGAAATAATCTTCTGTGGTGTAGTACCCAACCGACCACACGATGCGGGTGGCGGCGGTTTCCGGCCGCGCCTCGACCCCCATCTTCACTTTCCACTTCACTCCGTTGGCGTCTTTGACGGAGAATTTGGGGCTGGTACCCGCCAGGTCTTCTTTGTCGAACGTGAAAGGTCCACGCGGAACATGATCGGCACCGCCCGATCCATGAAGCAGGTCGCGGGTGGAGATGTTGCCGGGATCGGTCCAAAGCACAGCCTTCCCGGAGGGTTGGACGGGCGGCTTTTTAACTCTTACTTTGTTACTGTCGCCGAGGGAAAGTCCCGCGGTGAGGCAGGCTATCAAACATACCGTCAATAATGGAATTCTTCGTCCGAGCATAGTTCCGGCCCCAGTTTAACACCCCTTGTTCAGGCGGCATCGCTTGCGGCGCCGCGAGTCTTGATCACCGCTTCTTCGAGCACATCTTTGACAACTTCCTTGACGGCTTCCTTCACCACGCCTTTGACGATCTGCTGGACTTCCTCCGGAATCAGGTCGACTTCCTCGAGTCCACCCACCAGTTCCTGCACCGCGCCGTCCAGGAGAGGCGCTACGGGAGGCAGTTCCTTGCTCACCGCCTTCGCCACTTTCTTGGCGATCAAGTCGGTCGGCAGAGGCTCGAACTCGGGTTGCTCGGGCATCTGCTCCGCGGCCTCCCAGTCCTCCTCGAAAGTCTCGCGCACTTTGTGCGCAATGTGCGCGTCGCGGAAGATCAGCCCCACTTCGCGGCGCTCATCGAGTTCCATTCCGCGCAAGCTCTGGCTCCCGACAAACACCCAGCTTCCATCCCGAACCATGGAACGGGTGTGCAGGCGGTGGTTGGTAAGCTTGCGAACCGCGACTCCGGCCGGCCTTCCCGAAACGCGTCCGATAATTCGCACGTCAACGCCGGCCTTAGCTCTTTCCGCCAGCAGCCGGATCATGGGACGGTCGCTTACTTTCGGATCGTACACGATGAGCTGCTTTTTGGCGGCCTGGATGAATCGCGCCAGTTCATGCCGCGCGTTCAGCGGGCTCACCAGCAAGCTGCTGGACGATGTTTCGAAGGGCTGGCGCGCGGTGTCGCACTCGAACAAGCGTTGCGCTTCGCGGATGGCTTCGCGGTTCTTCGTCATCACGCCGAAGCTGCGGCTGTGCTCGATGTCCTGGTGAGTGAAATTGAAGGCCAGAACGTGCAATTCCTGACCATCGATAACCATCCACTTGCCGTGGTAACGAATCAGGTCATCGGCGGTGCGGGCCACTGTCACACCGGCGGCCAACAGTCGAAGTTCCAGTTTGCGCAAGCTTTCTTCGCCGGCGCGATTGGTGTGAGCGATGAGGGCATACACCGATACCCCGCGACTCACGGCATTGGCCAAAGCCCTTTCGATCTCGCGCTGGTCGAAACGGAAGATCGCGATGTGAACGCTCCTCCGCGCGCTGGCAATTGCCTTGACCAGAGGCATCACTCCTTCTTCCGGCTGGATCAGCAGCTTCACAAAACGGCTCCTTTCGCCTCCCCGAGTTGTCAGTGCATGCGGAGTGCCGTTTCGTCCGGTACGAATGGACACAATCCGGGGTCATGAGTTGAGCACACCCTCACCACCGCGGAATTGCAGTTCGTAAAGATGGGAGTACAGACCTTCGTGCTGGATCAGTTCGTCATGGGTGCCACGCGCGGCGATCTGGCCGTTTTCCAGTACGAAGATCACATTAGCGCGGCGGATGGTATCGAACCGGTGCGCGATCACCACCGCGGTACGGCCCTCGATCAGGCGATCGAGCGCTTCGAAGACCAGCTTTTCCGATTCGGCATCGAGCCCGGTGGTGGGCTCGTCGAGTATCAGGATGGGGCTGTCGCGGATCACCGCGCGGGCAATCGCGATGCGTTGCCGCTGGCCGCCCGAAAGCGTGACACCGCGTTCGCCAACCACGGTGTCGTAGCCATCGGGCATATTGGCGATGAACTCGTGGGCGTTCGCGAATTCGGCGGCGCGCAGAATTTCCGTTTTCGTGGCATTCGGCTTGCCGTACGCGATGTTCGCCCAAATGGGCACGTGGAAGAGGACGGTTTCCTGCAGGACGAGGCTGATCTGCTGGCGGAGGGATTTCTGCGTGTACCGCCGGACGTCCTGGCCGTCGATTTTAACGGTGCCCGAGACCGGGTCGTAGAAGCGGGGAATGAGGCTGATGAGAGTGCTCTTGCCGGCCCCGGTTCTTCCCACGAGAGCGGCGATTTGCCCGCGCTCGATGCGGAGGTTTACGTTCCGGAGAATGGGAGATTCCTCGTCGTAGTGAAAAGACACGTCGTCGAGTTCGATGCGGCCTTCCAGGCGCGGAGCCTGGCGCGCGCCTGGCATGTCGGCCACCGCCCGATTGGTTTCGAGGACCTCCTGGATGCGCTCCAGCCCGACAGCCGCTTTGGAATAGGAGTCCGTCATCTTAGACAAATCCTGCATGGGTTTGTACATTTTTGACAGATACAGAATGAACGCCACCATAGAGCCTTCGGAAAGCTGGCCGGTGAGCACCATGCGCGCTCCGAACCACAAAACCGCGGCGGTCCCAAAGGCCACAATCACTTCTACCAGGGGTGTAAGCTTGGCCTTCAAGGTTCGTGCCCGCAGCGCTGCCTCGACGCTTTCCAGGCTCTCCTCGCGCAGGCGCTTCTGCTCGTAATCCTCCCGCGCGAACGCTTTCACCACGCGGATGGCGCCGAGCACTTCCTGCATCACCGACACCATCTCGCCTTCCTTCTTGCGCACCTCCCGTGACGCTTTTTTGATTCTGCGGGTATAGGAATAAACCACCGCGAACAACACCGGCGCCACCGACAGCGCGACCAGCGTGAAGCGCCAGTTAATGTACAGCATTACGCCGATCATGCCCACCAGCGTGAGCACGTCGATCAGGCCGTCGAGAAGGCCCGAGGTGAGGAAACTGCGGACGGCATCGATGTCGCTGGTGACGCGGCTGATCAGGTCGCCGGTCCGCTTGTTGTCGTGATACGCGAGAGAGAGCCGTTGGACATGCGAATAGACGGTGAGGCGCTGGTCGTGCGAAACCCACTGTCCCATGCTGAGGGTCAGGTAGTTCTCGATGTACGAACAGGCGGCGCCTACGATGGCGATCACCAGCGCCGCCAGCGCCGCCAGTTCCAGAATGGCCCATTTGTTGGTTCCGACGGAGTCAAATACCAGCCGGTTCAGCCATCCGTGTCCATGCAGCGATTGATGATGCAGAACGCTATCGAGAACCACTTTGAGCGGCCAGGGCTGCGCCACGTCTGCCAGCGATTCGCCAATGGCAGCCAAAAAGCCGAACGCCAGCATCTTCCGATGCGGCCGGAGCAGATCAAGCCAGGGTTTCAATGGTCGTTCCCCCGGTTAGCGGTGTAGAAACATGGCGCGGGGCAGGAATTCGCGCACTACGTTCAGACTTGCCGCGAAGGCGACAGAGACTCCGAAACTCACCGCGCCATCGCCGGCTGACCCTGTGCTGGGAGGCTGCCAGAGCCGGGAAATCAGCGAAGAGCCGGCGAGCGAGCCGATTTTTGAGTAGGATACCTGGCGATTGCCGTCCTGATCCCGGGATTGCAGGGTCATTTCGAGGGCGTACACCAGCCGAGGTCCGAATCGGGTACGTCCACTGCGAATGTAGCGATTATCTTCATGCAGCGCGTTGGCGAGGCCGAACTTCAGCGTATCTTCAACGATGTGTTGCCCGTACGAACTTGCGAATCGCCGGCCGAATCCGGCGCCCCCCTCGCCCCACTCGTGCGGCCGGTCACGCAATAGCCCCCAACCTGCGCTCGCCGAGCTTTCAACGACCGACAGCGGATTGAAAAGCTCTTTCACGTACTCGCGCGCGCGTTCGGTCTGCGTGAGCTGGGCCAGTTTTTCGCGGGTGGTAGCGTGTGGCACCGGTTGGACCGCACGGTTGGCGTCATCCTGCCCCCAGGCGGTGCCAGTGCCGACCAACAAGATGCCCAACAGCAGTGTGCTCGCTCGTCGCGGTTGTTTTCTCTCGTTCATGCTCCCGTTGGATGTGCAACACAGGGACCACTCCGCCCGGCCCATGTATCGATCCTCACGAGGGCAAGAAACCGAAAATCGTTTGGGCGAACGGCGGAAGTCGCCACTTGAATGTTATTGATGACACGGACCACTTTTGGAACGCCCTTGGCGATTGCCTCCGCCTTGGCTTTCTTACCGGCATTGTCCACCTGGCCCGAAAGCGTGACAACTCCATTGGTAGAGTTCACCGATATGTTGGTAACGGTGGAAAGACCGACGTCGCTAGCCAGTTTGGACTTCACCTGAGCGGCGATTTCGGCATCGTCCACCTGCTTTTCGGGAGACTCATTTGTCCGGCAGGAAATCGAAAGCAATACGGCAGCGCCGCAACATAACAGCAGGAAATTTCTCATAGCATCCTCCCTGGCGCGGAGGGTGCAATTTCATGGGCAAAGTACGGGCAAACACGGTGTGGGGAAAGGCGAGCGCTATTTTTCCTTCGTATCGGCCACTTCGGACTCGGCCTGCAGCCAGTCTTCGATCTCCGAGCCCGGCAATTCGCCGCGCTGCAGATAGATCTCGTACGCCCGCTGCCGGATTTGTTCCTCGCGCGGGATTACGGATTGGGCCGGCTGCGCCGCTTGTTCGTTTCGGCGGCGTTGTTGCTTCCTGGAAAAGGGTGACGGTTGGGCTGCCATGCTGAACCTCGCTGAAGCCCAGCATCGCAAAACGAGGTTGATTTTTCAGTGAGCGCGCGCACGTTGGGCGCAATTTTGGCCGTCGATGTTACGATTCGCGTAAATTTGCCGGGGGAACGCCACGGCTATTCTTCATCGTGCTGCGCCGCGAGCTTCGTCACTACCGACAGGTCCTCCAAGGTGGTCACGTCGCCCACCACGGTATTCGAGGTTACGATCTCGCGCAGCAAGCGCCGCATGATCTTGCCGCTCCGCGTCTTGGGCAGCGCATCGGTGAAGCGGATCTGCTCGGGCTTGGCGAAGCTGCCGATTTCATGTGCCACCCACCTGCGGAGTTCCTCGTTGAGTTCGGTGTGATTCCAGTTTCCCTTCTTCAGCGTCACGAAGCACGCTACCGACTGGCCCGTGATCTCGTGCGGTTTGCCGACTACCGCCGCTTCCGCCACGGCCGGGTGTTTTACCAGCGCCGACTCCACTTCCATGGTGCTCAGGCGATGACCGCTGACGTTCATCACGTCATCGACGCGGCCCAGAATCCAGTAATATCCGTCTTCATCCCGTCGCGCGGCATCGCCGGCGAGGTACACGCCTTCGATTCGCTCCCAATAATTCTGGCGGTAGCGATCGGGATCGCGCCACAGCGTGCGCGCGATGCTCGGCCACGGCCGCTTGATAATCAGGAAGCCTTCCTGGTTGGCCGCGACCGGCTTGCCCATCAGATCCACAACGTCCACGAGCACGCCGGGCATAGGCAGGGTGCCCGATCCGGGCTTCAGCGGGACCGCGCCGGGCATCGGTGCGATCATGATGGCGCCGGTCTCCGTCTGCCACCACGTGTCCACGATAGGGCAGCGTTCCTTGCCGATCGTCCGGTAATACCACTCCCATGCCGCCGGGTTGATCGGCTCACCTACCGACCCGAGCAGGCGCAGGCTCGACATATCGTGCGCCTTGGGCCATTGGTCGCCCTGCTTGATGAAGGCCCGGATGGCCGTCGGCGAGGTATAGAAGATGTTGACGCGATATTTTTCGATCAGGCGCCAGAAACGGTCGGGGTGAGGAAAATCCGGCGCGCCTTCGTACATCATGCTGGTGGCGCCGGCGGAGAGCGGTCCATAGACGATGTAGCTGTGGCCGGTTACCCAACCGATATCCGCGGTGCACCAGTACGTGTCCGAATCGCGCAGGTCGAACACCCATTTCATGGTCATCGTGGTCTGCAACAGGTACCCGCCGGTGGTGTGTACGATGCCTTTCGGCTTGCCTGTCGTTCCCGATGTGTAGAGCACGTACAGCGGATGTTCGCTATCAAGGTGCTCCGCCGGGCAATCTTCGGAAACGCCCTCGTCAAGCTCGTGCCACCAGTGATCGCGCCCTTCTTTCATGGCGATTGTTCCACCGGTGCGCTGGTAGACGATCACGTCTTTCACCGTGGGGCAATCGGCCAGCGATTCATCGACGGCATCCTTCAAACGCACTTCCTTGCCGCGCCGCCAGGCGCCATCGCAGGTGATCACCACCTGCGCTTCCAGGTCCTGTATGCGCGCTTTGAGGGCTTCCGACGAGAATCCACCGAAGACCACGCTGTGGATGATGCCCAGGCGCGCACAAGCGAGCAGCGCCACCGGCAACTCCGGCACCATGCCCATGTAAATGATGGCGCGATCGCCGGCCTTCAGGCCGCGGCTCTTGAGCACGTTGGCGAAGCGGCATACCAGCCGGTGTAGTTCCTGATAGGAAATCTGCCGCTGATCGCCTGGCTCGCCCTCCCACAAGATCGCTATTTTGTTCTTGCGGTGCGTGGATAGGTGACGGTCGAGGCAGTTGTACGAGGCGTTGATCGTCCCGCCGGCGAACCATTTGGCAAAAGGCGGATGCCACTCGAACGCGTGCGTCCATTTGGTGAACCACACCAGCTCCTTTTCTGCCAGCTCGCCCCAGAATTCCTCCGGTTTTTCAGCGGCCTTCCGATAAAGCTCGCGATAGCTTTCCAGGCCTTTTACGTGAGCATGCTGCACAAACTCAGAACTGGGAGGGTAGATCGGCTCCGGCATATGAGGAGCATGGTATCAAAATCGCCTGGCTTACAACTCGCGGAGAAAATAGTTGAAGCGTTTTTCCCGTCCAATGGTGGTGTGGGCGCCGTGCCCCGGGATGACGACCGTATCTTCCGGCAGCGGTAGCAGTTTCTCATGGATCGAGCGCAGAATCTGGCGCCCATCGCCGCCCGGCAGGTCGGTGCGGCCGATGCTGTCGCGGAAGAGCGTATCGCCCGCCACAAGCTTGTTTTCGGAAGGAATCCACAGGCTGATGCTGCCCTGTGTGTGGCCGGGGGTGTGCAGCACGTGGAATTCGGTGGCGCCGATTGCCAGAACCGATCCGTCCCCGGCGTCGCTGTCGATCGTCACAGCTTCCGGCGTGCGCATGCCGAGCCAGGCCGCCTGGTCGCCGATCTGTTTTTGCAGTTCCGCGTCGTTGCGGTTCATATAGACGGGCGCGCCGGTGGCCTGTTTGAGCTTTTGCGCGCCGCCGATGTGATCGATATGGGCGTGCGTGATGACGATGGCTTTCACGGCCAGCCCGTGCCGCGCGACGATTTCAAGAATGCTGGCGATTTCGTCGCCGGGATCGACCACAATGGCCTCACGCGTCTGCTCATCTCCGAAGATCGAGCAATTGCACTGGAGCATTCCCACGGGCAGGACTTCGTGGATCATCAACCCGATTATAACGGGCCAAACGCGCGGCTCCCTCGCGGTCGCGGCTCATCAACTATACTCTATGGAATGGCTGACGTCCTTTTCGTGCTCATGCGCTGGATGCATATCGCTTCCGTGGCGACCCTGATCGGCGGCATGATTTTCGGCAGCGCGGTGATGTCGAAGGCGGCCGCCGGGCTCTCGCCCGATGCGCGCGAGAGCTTTATGGACAAGGCGGCGGGATACTACCGGCCGCTGGTGTTCGCCGCCATGGGTTGCCTGCTGATTTCCGGCACTTACAACATCCTCTCCGCCCCCGGACATTCCGTGCTCTACCACATGCTGCTGGGCATTAAGCTGCTGCTGGTGATGCACGTGTTCGCCGTCGCGGTGCTGGTCACGCGCCCGCACAATAAGCGGCGCGCGCGGATGATGGCGGGTGCGGCCATCTCGGGGCTGATCATCATCGCGATTTCGGCCTATTTGCGGCACATTTTCTAAAAAAGAATCAACGGGTAAAAGCAATCGAGGCCGAAATTCCTCTTGACACCGACTGGTTTGCAGCGCAGACTAGTATGCGGAAGTGATTATGGCGGATATCGACAGGCTCGTTCACCGTCCCTCGGCATACATCAACGAAACTGGAGTGCCCCAGTTAATATGCGGTCTGCTCGTCTTCCTTTTTGGAGGTAGCGAGCTCGTCACGAGCGTTCTTCCCAGGAACTCGCTGGCCCAGCAAGGCCCCAGATGGCTCGCGGTTCTGTTTTGCGTCACAAATATCTGGATCGCACGCGCGGTCTACCGAAAGTACGTGTTTCCGCGGGGTGGCTATGTGGAACCGCGCCAGCGGCGAGTGGCGGGAATCTCAGTCGCCGGCGCGATCGGCGCCGCCGGCGCCCTGTTCGGAACCATTTTCTGGGCGGGGCGATTGAACCTGGAATCTCGCCCGATTTGCCCGGCATTCGCCGTCATCTTCGCCGGCATTTCTTTTGCGGCCGGCGTCCGCGAGAGAAGTGCTCCGGCGGCATGGTTCGGCGCGTACCTGTTGGCGATCGCCCCGGTTCTCTGGTGGATCCCCGGCGGATTGTACGACCGGTTCCTCTGGCTCGCTGTCGCCGTCGGTTTCCCGATGGCGGGATTCGGGGCCATTCGACTGTTGATTTTCCTCAAATCGCACCCTCTTCCGGAACACAACACCCATGAATGACGTCGACCGCATGGTTCACGAGCCCGCCCGGCTGACCATTATGGCTCTGCTCTCGGGCGCGGAGGAGGCGGATTTCCTCTTTCTCATGCGCGAAACGGGCCTTACGAAGGGCAATCTTTCCAGCCACCTCGCCAAGCTCGAAGAAGCGGCCTACATCGCCATCGAGAAAACTTTTCGCGGCAAGATTCCACTCACACTGGTCCGGCTGACAAAGACCGGCCGTTCGGCGCTGGAAAAATATCGGAAGACAATGAACGGACTCTTGCGCGGAGTGAAATGAAAGGTACACGAGTACACGATCCCCGGGCCGGATCCTAACATCCTTTCCTGTAGCGGACTCGTTCCCTGTATCACCCGTGCGGATGGGTCGCTGATTTCGTGGGACAATCTGCCGGTAGCGGGCGAGACTCTCACCATTTACCTGTTGGGACCGGGCGCTCCCGTTCCATTGCTTCACCGGGCAAATGACACCAAACCCCGCGCCACCGTGAGTGGTGTCTTCGTGGGCCCGCGGCCGCCGGTGCCAACTGATAACCCGCCGGCGGACTAGTCTGCTCGCGTCACATTCTCCGGCCTGACGCCTGGCCAGATCGGTATCGACCAGATCAATTTTCAGTTGCAGGCGGAGTTTCCAGCTATCCCGGCGTGCGGAGTCAACGGAAATCTCACCGTCACCAGCAATCTCGCCATCGACATCAAAACTCCCTATTATTTCCCGCGATGGCGTCGCCATCTGCGTTCAGCCATAGCGCGTCGTAAAATGGAAGGTACCCACCCTCCCCCGGGCCAGGAGTCTTATCGCGCAATGTCCTTCGTCCACCTGCATTGCCACACCGACTATTCTCTGCTCGATGGCGCATGCGAAATCGACCAACTGATGCAAATCGTGGTCGAGCAGAAGATGCCGGCGGTGGCCATGACCGATCACGGGAATCTCTTCGGCGCCGTGCAGTTCTACAATGCCGCCAAGGCGCATGGCGTCCATCCCGTCATCGGGTGCGAGGTTTACGTCTCGCAGAAGGGTCATAAGACTCGGTCGGAAAACGACCGCTACAACCATCTGGTGCTCCTCTGCGAAAACCAGGACGGTTACCGCAACCTCATCAACCTGGTCTCCACCGCCTATCTCGACGGCTTCTACTACAAGCCGCGCATCGACATGGACCTGCTGAATCAGCACTCGAAAGGCCTCATTGCCATGTCGGCGTGCCTGCGCGGCCACATCCCCGAGACCATCCTCTCCGACAAGTACGACGACGCCAAGCGCCTGGCGCTCACCTATGCCGATATCTTCGGCCGCAACAATTTCTTCCTGGAAATTCAGGACCACCATCTCGACCAGGACCGCAAACTAACGCCCGAATTGAATCGCCTCTCGCAGGAAACCGGCCTTCCGCTCGTGGCCACCAACGATTCGCACTACCTGCGGCGCGAAGACGCGCGCGCTCACGAGATTCTGCTCTGCGTGCAGACCGGGAAGATGATGAACGACCCGAACCGCATGCACTGGAATTCGCCCGATTTCTACCTGAAGTCGCGCGCCGAGATGATGGAGCTCTTCGGCGAATTGGAAGACTCGCTCGATCGCACTTGGGAGATCGCACAGCGCTGCCAGGTGAAGCTGGAAAAGGTGAAGGAGCCCTTCCCCAAGTTCGACGTTCCGGAAGGCCACTCCGCCGACACCTATTTCGAATATGTCGCGCGCCAGGGATTTGAGAAACGCCGCCCGCGGCTGGAAGCGATGCGCGCCAAGGGAATCCTGAAGCACGATCTGGCAGAATACGCGGAGCGTCTCGACCGCGAAATCCAGATGATTCAGAAGATGAAGTTCTCGGGATATTTTCTGATCGTTTGGGACTTCATTCGCTACGCCAAATCCAAGGACATACCCGTCGGCCCGGGACGCGGATCGGCCGCTGGATCGCTGGTGGGCTATGCCATGGCCATTACCGATATCGATCCGCTCCAATACGGTCTGCTGTTCGAGCGCTTCCTCAATCCCGAGCGCATCAGCATGCCCGATATCGACGTGGATTTCTGCATGAATCGCCGCGGCGAGGTGATCCACTACGTCACCGAGAAATATGGCCGCGAGCAGGTGGCGCAGATCATCACCTTCAACACGCTGGGCGCGCGCGCCGCGATCAAAGACGTGGCGCGTGTGCTCGAAGTGCCTTTCGCCGACGTCGAACGCCTCACCAAACTCATTCCCACCACGCTCAACATCAAGCTCAAGGAGGCCATGGAGCAGGAGCCGGGGATGAATGAGGCCGCCCGGAAGGACCCGAAGATCGATGAAGTTCTGAAGACCGCGCTCCGCCTCGAAGGCCTGGCGCGAAATTGCTCCGTGCACGCCGCGGGCGTGGTGATTTCGCCGCAGCCTCTCAAGGAACTGGTTCCTCTCTACAAGACGAACCGCGACGAAATCGTGACGCAGTACGACATGGGCGGGCTGGAGAAACTGTCGCTCCTCAAGATGGACTTCCTCGGCCTCACCACGCTCACGCTCATTCAGGACGCGCTCCGCCTGATCAAGAAGCGCCACGGTGTCGAGATCGTGCCCGAAGACCTGCCGCTCGACGACAAGGACACATATGAAGTTTTCACCAAAGGCCTCACCAGCGGCGTATTCCAGTTCGAATCGCCGGGCATGCGCGACATTTTGCGCCGCTACCAGCCCAGCCGCCTCGAAGACCTGACCGCGCTCAACGCGCTCTATCGCCCAGGTCCGATCCAGGGCGGCATGGTAGACGATTTCATCGACCGCAAATGGGGCCGCAAAGAAGTAAAGTACGATCTGCCCGAGCTCAAGGAACTGCTAGAAGAGACCTACGGCGTCATCGTCTACCAGGAACAGGTGATGCAGATCTCGAACAAGCTGGCCGGTTATTCGTTGGGCGACGCCGACCTGCTGCGCCGCGCCATGGGCAAGAAAAAGCTTGAGGAAATGGTCAAGCAGCGCGAGCGTTTCATCGCGGGCGCCGCCGCCAAGGGTCATCCGCAGAAAAAGATCGAGAAGATTTTCGACCTGATGGAGCAATTCGCCGGCTACGGGTTCAACAAGTCACATTCGGCGGCCTACGCATTCCTGGCGTTCGTCACGGCGTACCTGAAGGCGCACTATCCCGTGGATTTCCTGGCCGCGCTGCTTACTTCGGAAACCGGCAACACGGCGAAGGTCGTGAAGTACATCAACGAATGCCGCGAAATGGGCATCGTGGTCCTGCCGCCCGACGTGAATCACAGCGATTGGGGCTTCACGCCCGATGCCAAGGCGCCCGGCGGCCGCGGCATCCGCTTCGGCATGGGCGCGGTGAAGAATCTCGGCCAGTCGGCCGTGGAAGCGATTGCGAAAGCGCGCGAGGAAGTGGGCGCGTTTCGGTCGCTGCATCAATTCTGCGAAAAGGTCGATCTCAGCGCCGTCAACCGGCGCATGATCGAGAGTTTGATCAAAGCCGGCGCCATGGACACTCTCGAAGGCACGCGCAGCCAGAAGATGGCGGTGCTCGATAGCGCGATGGAATCGGGCCAGCGCGCCTGGCGCGATCGCGAATGCGGCCAGGAGGGCCTGTTCGGCGAGATGCTGGCCGAACACGTCGAGGTGGCCCTGCCCAACGTTCCCGATTGGACGGACAAAGAGAAGCTTGCCGGCGAAAAGGAACTTTTGGGATTCTGGGTCACCGGCCACCCACTCGATGGGTATACCGATAAGATCACGGAGCTCGCCACGCACGACACTGCCACGCTCGAAGGTTTGGCCAAGGGCGTGGAAGTGAAGCTGTGCGGCGTATTCACCGGGGTGACGCGCAAGCGGAACAAGGAGGGCAAGCCGTGGGCCGCTACCGTACTCGAAGATCGCAACGGGTCGGTGGAGGCGCTCGTGTTTGCTACCAGCTACGAGAGGCTCGCGGCGGAAGTCCTGGAGGATCAAGCGATGTTGGTCACGGCGTTGGTGCTTCCCGAAGAGGGCGCCGCTCCCAAGCTTTCGGTGCAGAATATCGTGTCTCTGGATAACGCTCGCGTGGATTTCGATTCGGTGATTTCCATTCGAATCTGGCTGGGAAGGAATGGCCACCAGGATCGCGCTCAGGCGCTTTCGGAGCTCTTCCAGCGCAAACCGGGCGGGACGCAGGTGCGCTTGCGCCTGGAAGCGCCGCGCGATTTTTCGGTGCTGCTCGATATTACCTCGAAAGTTCGCCCCGATAAGGAATTCCGGGCCGCGGTAGAGGAGATTTGCGGCGCGGACGCGATCGAACGCGTGGCGGGATAAGCGGCGCTACAGTGTGACGGGATCGCTCAGGGCGCGCTGTAGTGGATTGTGGCAGGCAAGGGTCTTAGTATCGGACCCTTTCATGCTACGACCCTCCGCAGCTTTCCTTTTTTGGATCAACTCCCTCGCCGCCGCGCAACTGCCGCTGGTATTCGAACCCAACGTCGGCCAGGCGAATGGCGATGTCCGGTTTCTCGCACGCTCTGGCTCGGAATCCATTGCCCTTCTGGATGGTGGGAGCTTTCGTATCGGTGGCGTCGCTGTCCGTCTCGCGGGCGCCAACCAAAGCGCTAGCCCCGCGGCGGCGGACCCGCTTCCTGGACGCAGTAACTACTTCCTTGGCGCCTCCAGGCATACCGATATCGCGCAGTTTGGGCGTGTTCGCTATCGCGGCGTATATCCGGGAATCGATCTGGAATTCCACGGACGCGAGTATGACTTTCTGCTCGCGCCGGGGGCGGACCCTGGCCGCATTCGCTTGGATTTCCACGGCGCCAGTCCACATCTGGACAATGGCGATCTTGTCGTTCCAGCATTCCGCCAGAAACACCCGCATGCCTATCAGACAATCGATGGAAAGCGCCGGCATATCGCGGCCGATTTCGTGCTCGCCGGCTCGAGTGCGCGTTTGCGTCTGGGCGCATACGATCGCCGCAAGCCGCTGGTGATCGATCCCTTTGTGGTGTTTGCCACCTACCTGGGTGGATCCGGCAACGACATCGGCCAATCGGTGGGCGTGGACGCGGCGGGTGACATTTATGTTTCCGGGACTACCGCCTCGACGGATTTTCCTGCCACGACCGGTCAGCCGCCAACTTCGGCAAATCCGGCGTACGTCGCCTTTGTGGTCAAGTTGAGTTCGGACGGAACCCGGATTCTCTATTCCACTTTGATCGCCGGCGCCTCAAGCGCGGTCATGGCGGTGGACGCGAGCGGCAACGCCTATCTCAGCGGCCTCGGGATACCGCCCGCAACTGCCGGTGCCTACCAGGCCGATCCCGCCGCCGGATTCATAGCCAAGCTGAACCCCGCCGGCGATCAATTGCTCTACTCCGCCCTCATTAACGGATACCCCACCGCCATCGCCATCGATTCCGGCGGCGCCGTTTATGTGACGGGCGCGACTGTTCCCGGCTCAAACTTCCCCGCCACTACGGGAGCGTTCGAGACGACATACACGCCGGCAACGTGTTTCGCACTCGATCCGGGTGAATCGACCGAATGCGCCACCGCTTTCGTCCTGAAGCTGAAGCCCGATGGGTCCGCGCCCGCGTACGCTACGCTCCTGGGCGGCGGCGGTCCCGACGGGGGCAGCGCCATCGTGGTGGATCCCGGCGGCAACGCAATTGTCGCCGGCAGCACCGCATCGGCTAATTTCCCGGTAACGGCAAACGCGATCCAGCCGGCGTTCGGTGGCGGCTACACGCTCGGGCCGGAACTCTATGGTGACGCGTTCGTGAGCAAATTGAACCCCGGCGGCAGCGCGCTGGTCTTCTCCACGTATCTCGGCGGCAGCAGCGCCGATTATGCCATGGCCCTCGCTCTCGATCCCGCTGGAAATATCTACGTCTCCGGCGGCACGCAATCGAGCGGCTTCCCGACCACTTCAGGAGCGTATGAAACCAAGTGGCCCCTTACTGGAAATTCGGCCGAGCCGATGTGGGCCGGTTTCGTCGCCAAGATCGCCCCCACAGGCAACCTGGTCTACTCCACGTTCCTCCCATCGCTGGGCGCGATTGCAGTCGACCAGGCCGGGTATGTCTACCTGAACACCGAGATCCCTTTCCCTAAAGAAGTCGTTCCCTATCGGACCGCGCCGGTTGCCATTCTCAATCCTTCTGGCAGTGCGGTCGTCGATGCGGGAGGAAACGGTGTAGGCTCGAGCGGCAGTTCGATGATCGCGCTGGACGGCAAGGGCTACGTGTATGAAACAGGCCAAATCGGCATCGGATTGTTTTTCGCCACTCCGGGAACGGTCGGGCCAAACTACGGTGGCGGCAGTTACGACGCCTACGCCATGAAGATCGCGCTGGCCGGCGGAGCGCAGCCGCTGTGGGTCGCCGCCGCTGTGAACGCCGCCACTCAATCTCTCGGACCGGCCGTCCTGGATTGGGGGTACGCCTTCGGCACGGTCGCCCCCGGCGAGATCGTCACGATCTACGGCGCCATGCTGGGGCCCGATACCGGGGTTGCCGCTCCCGCCGGATCGGCGCTGCCCACTACGCTCGGCGGCACGAGCGTCTTATTCAATAACACGCCGGCGCCGCTGCTCTACGCGCAGGCCGATCAGGTCAATGCGATTGTGCCGTTCGAAGTGCAGGGCGCGTCCACCACGATGACAGTCGAATACAACGGCGCCAGGTACGGCCCGCTCACTCTGCCGGTGAATACAACGATCCCCGGCATCTTCAGCATCGATGCCTCGGGCGCCGGGCAGGCAGCGGTCCGGAATCAGGATGGGTCTGTCAATTCCGCCTCCAATCCAGCGGCGAAAGGCTCTGTGATTTCTGTCTACGCCACCGGCGCGGGATTGATGAACGTTCCCGCTAATGACGGGGCAATCACGTCCCTGACTCCGCCCTTTCCCGCGACGCAGCTTTCCATCGGCGTCCAAATCGGCGGCGTGCCGGCGGCCATTCAATACTCCGGAGCGGCTCCCGGACTCGTAGCGGGCGCCATCCAGGTGAATGCTTACGTGCCGCAAAACGCGCCATCAGGCGCGGCTGTTCCCATTGTCCTGCTGGTGGGAGGATATCCCAGCCCGGGCAACTCCGTCACCATTGCGATTCAGTGAAATTGGCGCGCCACAAGTGATACCCTGAGCCATGCGCAAAATTTGGGTGGCCCTCCTTCTGTCCGGGTGCCTGCGAGGCCAACAGGACATCCAGACCCAAACCCTGGCCAACGGAATGAAAGTGATCGTGCAGGAAGATCACAACATTCCCAACGTGGCCATGTACTTCTTCTTTAAGGTGGGCTCGCGCAATGAGCACCCCGGCGCCACCGGCGTCTCCCACTTCTTCGAACACATGATGTTCAACGGCACCAGCCGGCATCCGCCCGGGCAGTTCGACCGGCTGATGGAGGCCCGGGGCGGAGCCAACAACGCCTTCACCAGCGACGACGTCACCGTCTATCAGGACTGGTTCCCGGCGAGCGCCCTCGAGCTCGTGCTCGATCTGGAGTCGGATCGGGTGGCGCATCTGGCTTTCACGCCGGAGGTGATCGAGAGCGAGCGCGGCGTCGTTGCTTCCGAACGCAGGCTGCGTGTCGAGGACAACAGTCACGGCCTGCTTGCGGAGCAGGTACAGGCAACGGCCTTCGTCGCGCACCCATACCGTTTCCCGACGATAGGCTGGCCGTCAGACATCCAGTCCTGGCGGCTGCAGGACCTGCAGGCCTTCTACCGGACTTACTACGCTCCGAACAATCTGACGCTGGCACTGGCGGGTGATGTCGACGTGGACCAGGCGCTGGCCCTCGTCCGACGCTTCTTCGAGCCGATCCCGGAGCAGGCGCCGGTCCCGCCCGTGCGCGCAGTGGAGCCGGAGCAGCTTTGCGAACGCCGCGTGTTGATCCGACGCAAGGCACAGACGCCACTGCTGCAGTGCGCGTACAAGGCGCCGCCCGCGGCCGACCCGCGCGGGCCGGCGGTCAACCTCCTTCTCTGCGCTCTGGTGGAGGGTGACGCCTCGCGGCTGCACCGCGCGCTGGTGGAGGA
>DATJMA010000066.1:0-42385 GCA_035509055.1 Bryobacteraceae bacterium
GATTTTGACTTTGCTTTTCTCCGTGTCTCTGTGGTGAACAAACTCCCCACCGCCGGTACACCACCAAATAAGCCGCCGCCAGGAAACACCGCCGGGATCACCGTCGTCATCCCCCCCGATGATCGCCCTCGCCAAGGGGGCATATTGTTCGCTGCCCGTTCCCATCTTCAACGCCCTTGGCAGCATGCCCACCATGGTCGGCAGCGTGACCCCACGGCGTTGTGTTAAAGGGGCCGTGCCGCGACAAGGACTCCCGCCGCATCTTAGCTCCCACCGGAGTTCGTGATAAGATGTACCGAATTCTAGGCCTCACCCCACGCTTCAAGGTAGTCATGACACGTCTGCTGCCGGCCATTGCCGCCATTTCGCTGCTGTTTCCTGGCCTTCTTGCCGCCCAATCCAACCCCACTCTCAGAGACAATCAGGGCGACGTCTACCTGGGGGGCGCCACGCTCAGCAAGAAATTGGCCGGCCGGCTTGCCTGGTCGATAGCGCCCGGCGCCGATCGCTCGGCAACCATCCTTGCCCTGGCACAAGCGCCCGAAGGCAAGATCTACGCCGCCGGCCGGCAAGCTTCCGGCGGGTTCCTTGCGAGTTTCTCCCAGTCCGGCGAGCGGCTGACTTTCCTGGGCCTTCCTGCCGCCGCCCGGGCGATGGCCGTCGATCCGCGCACGGGCGAGGTTTACCTGGCCGGCGACGGATATCTCGCCGTATACCCTGCGGATCTCTCGCGGCAAATCGCGAAGGAGACAATTGCGGTTGCCGCTTCCGCCATCGCCGTCGATCATACCGGCGCCATTTACGTGGCTGGCGGCGCCGGAAGTGTGGGGAGCGTGCAGGCCCTGAACCGGTCGCCCCAAGGCGCTTTTCAAACTGCCTGGCGAGCCGACCTGGGTGTGTCGTTCCCCGCCGCGCTGGCCATCGATCCCTCCGGCGCGTTGCTGGTGGCCGGCAGCGGATCGAACCATGCTTTTGTCGCCAAGCTGAGCCCGGCGGGCGAACGGCTGTGGTCGGAGTACCTGGGCGGCAGCGGACCGGACTCCGCCACTTTGCTGGCGGCTACGGAATCGAACCTGATCGCCGTGGGTGGATCTACTTCCTCGCCCGATTTTCACCGCGCCCGCGGTACCTGGAACGGCGGAGAAGATGGCTTTGTGGCCTGGCTCGACAGCCGCGGCGAGGTGCTGACGAGCCAATACACCGGGACTGCCGATGCGGAGCGCATCCAAGCCATCGCGTCCGTACGCCCGCCTGCCGCCGCCCCGCGACTTTCCGGCAACGGCACTTCCATCACGGTCGATGGCGTCAATTGCACGCTCGGTCTCGCCATCGCCGCGGCCAACGCGCAATCGGAGACGCCGTTCTGCGGGTTCAGCGGCGCCGGCACGCCGTACAACATCTTATTGCCCAGCAATACCACCTTCACCTATTCCACTCCCGACAACTACTGGTACGGGCCGAACGCACTCCCGCCGATCGCCACCGCTATCGTGATTCAAGGCAACGGGTCTACTCTCCAAGTGCAGTCCGGGACGACCCGGCTGCGTTTCTTCTACGTGGGCGCGGACCCCACACAAGCCGTGACGCTGAATTACAATTCGCCGGGGGCCGGGAGGTTGACGCTGGACAATCTGACCCTGACCGGAGGAGTGCAAGTCGGCGGCAATGGCTTCCAGGGTGGCGCCGGCGCGGGCATGGGCGGGGCGATCTTCAATCAGGGAACGCTGGTGCTGAACCAGGTCACCATGACCGGCAACAGCGCCACCGGCGGGAGCAATAGCGGCTCCTCCAGCGGGGGCGGCGGACTGGGCGCCGATGGCAACGGGGCGTCGGGAGGCGGATTCGGCGGCGCCGTGACTCCGGCTGGCAGCACCGGCGGGGTGGGCCAGACCGCTACCTTCGGGAAGGTCGGTAACGGAGGCGGTGGGGGAGGCTTCGGAACGAGCGATAACGGCGGATTCGGAAGCATCGGCGGATCGGGCGGCGGGACCGCCGACGGACTGGGGGCATCCGGCGGCGACTCCGGCGGCAGCGCCGGCAAGGGTAGCGGCGGAGGCGGCAAGGGTTCCACATCGGCTAGCGGAGCATCGGGCGGGGCATTCGGCGTGGGCAGCGCTGGAGGCACCGAGAGCGGTGGGGGCGGCGGCGGCGTGGGCGGCGGCGGGAGCTCCGGCGAAGTTGGCGGTGGCGGCGGAGGCTTCGGCGCCGGCGGCGGCACGGGGGAATCCGCCGGTGGTGGAGGCTTCGGCGGCGGAGGAGGCGGCAGCGCAGACCTCGCTGGCGGCGGGGGCTTCGGCGCCGGTAGCGGTGTCAACTCCGGAGCTCCCGGCGGTGGCGCCGGCCTCGGCGGCGCTATCTTCAACCACAACGGAAATCTCCAGATCGTTGCCAGCTACCTCATGGGCAACACAGCGGCCGGCGGATCGGGCGGAAACAACGGCCAGGGACTGGGTGGGGCGATCTTCAACCTCAATGGCACCGTCACCCTGAACGGCGCCATCATCACCGCCAACACCGCCAACGATGGGGGCGCCCTCTACAACCTGGGCTACGACCTGCAATCCGGCACCTACGACGCTTCACTGACGCTGAACGACAGCGTTCTGGACAACAGCATCGATGCCGCTCACGACCTGGTGAACAATCAACCGGCGAACGTGGTCCCGGCGGACGGAGGTGGCGTGAACGCCGCCACGGCGACCGTGTTCTACGGGAGCAACAACGTGGTCGGGAGCAGCACCAACTCGAACGGGGCGGTCACGGGCACTCCGTCGGGCTGCCTCAGCAATGCGGTGGTCTCCGACCTGACGGATTCCCTCAGCGCTCCTACCACGACGTCTCTGCGGTATGCCATCCAGCGGGCCTGCTCCGGGGCCACCATCACTTTCAGCGTGACCGGCACCATTAATCTGGCCGGGCGCATTCTGCTGAACCAGAGCGTGACCATACAGGGGCCGGGCGCGGCCAACCTGAGCATCAGCGGACAGAACGCGAGCCGCATTTTCTTCGTCGGCACCGGGACGCTCGCGCCGTTCAGCGGGACGGTGAACATCAGCGGCGTGACGCTGGCGAACGGCCTGGGCCTTGGCGGCAACGGCGGACAAGGTGGAGGCGCGGCCGGGATGGGTGGGGCAATCTTCCAGAACGGCGGCGTCCTGAACGTGAGCAACGTGGTCTTCAGCGGCAATCAGGCTGTGGGAGGAAGTAGCACTCCCTCAACCACCATCACGGGTGGAGGTGGATTCGGCGGCAACGGCGATGCCAACAGCGGTGGTAGCGGAGGCGATTTGGGCGGCCTCGGCGGTACAGCGGCCGTCGTCGCGGGCAATCCAGGCAGCGCGGGTGGGCCAGGTGGCGGCGGCGGTCCAGGCAGCGGCGGCAGCGCACCGGCGGCCGGCGGGCCAGGAGGCTTCGGCGGCGGCGGCGGCAGCGCCGGCGACTATTCCAGTTCCACCGGTTACGGCGGCTTCGGCGGCGGCGGCGGGGGTAATTCCGGCGGATACCCCGGAGGCCTCGCGGGTTTCGGCGGGGGCAACGGCGGCAGCAGCACCGGCTTCGCGGGCGGCGGGGCGGGATTCGGGGGAGCGATCCTCGCGTACGCCGGTACCCTGTCGTTGGTAGATACCACATTCCGGAACAACACCGCGACGGGCGGCGCCGCCGGCGGCGCCAACGGGGAGGGCCGCGGCGGAGCCTTGTTCATCTATACCAACGCCACTGTCAGCGCCAACAACGTCACATTCTCCGGCAGCATCGCCAACAACGCCGGAACGAATACCGCTTCCGGCCTCGATTACAACGGCAATGCCAGCGGCAGCCAGGGAGCTGTCCTCCAATGCCCCGGCCAGGATAACGTCGATATCTGCGGTATCCTCGGGCCGCTGTTGACGGTGAGCAAGACGCACACCGGACCCGGCGCCAACAACGCCTTCGTGCTCGGCCAGACGGGCAGTTACACCATCACCGTCGGAAACAGCAGCTCCGTTCCAACCGGCGGAGCCGCGGTCACGCTCAACGATCCTTTGCCAAGCGGCTTTACCCAGTCGAATATTTCGGCCGGCGCGGATTGGAACTGCGGAACCTCCACGGCCACCGTGGTGACCTGCACCAACACCACCTCCATTGGGAAGAATGGGAGCTTCTCCAACATTGTCGTTACCGTCACTCCGTCAGTCGGCGCCCCACTGGCCGTCACCAATACCGCAACCGCGGCGGGCAACGGTATGACCTCCGGCAGTGGCATCGATGGCCCGACGACGGTGATTCAGCCGCTGCTGAGCCTCTCCAACACCGACGACGGCAGCCCCACCCACTCCTACTACGATGCCGCAAGCGGCACCGCAACTTTCACTTTGAGCAACGACACCGCGGCCGACGGAGCCGGCCCCACCATCAGCCAGGTGACGGTTGCGTTTACGCTCTCCGGCGGTCTGGCCTTCAACGGGGTGAGCGCTCCCACCGGCTGGACGTGCAACGGGACTTCCTGCTCCTCCACCGCTGCTCCTGCGCTGGGGACGGGCGCCAGCGCCGCATTCGGCGTCCATTTCCAAGTGGCCGGCAATGCCGGCAGCCCGCAAACCATTCAGGCCGCCGTCTCCGGCGGCGGCGGGACCACGCCTTCTAATGCAGACACGCTGACCATCATCCAATGCCTCAGCAATCCCGTGGTCTCCGACCTCACGGATTCCGTCAGCGCTCCCACTACGACGTCGCTGCGATACGCCGTGCTCAACGCATGCCCGGGAGCCACTATCGCGTTTTCGGTGACGGGGACGATTCCCCTGGCGGGGCGCATTCTGCTCAATCGGAATGTGACGATTCAAGGGCCGGGAGCGACAAACCTGACGATCAGCGGACAGTACGCCACGCGGATTTTCTTTCTCGGCACGGGAACGCTGACGGGATTCGGCGGAACGGTAAACATCAACGGAGTCACTCTCGCGAATGGCTCTGCCATCGGCGGCGGCAGCGGTTACGGTGGGGGCGGGGCGGGAATGGGAGGGGCGATCTTCCAGAACGGCGGTACTCTCAACGTGGCCAACGTGGTGTTCAGAGGGAATCGGGCGATAGGCGGTAGCAGCATAGACATCACAGGAGACCCTAACGGGGGCGGTGGGTTCGGCGGCACCGGTGGTTTGGTATACGGCGGAAGCGGCGGCGATTTGGGCGGCTCAGGCGCCACGGATGATGCTGCCGCCACACTCGGCGGCGGCGGAGCGGTGAGTGTCTACGACTTCGGGGACGGCAGCTTCGGCGGGGGCGGTGGCGCCGGTGCGAGCACAGCGCCTGGCGGCAACGGCGGCTTCGGTGGCGGCGGCGGCGGCACCGCTACGGGACCGTACCCCTCGATCGGAGGCTTGGGCGGCTTCGGCGGCGGCAACGGCCCCACCGCGATGGGCGACGGCAGCGCGGGCGGTGGCGGCGCGGGATTCGGTGGCGCCATCTTCGACCTCTACGGCACCCTTTCGCTCACCAATGTCTCCTTCCAGAATAATTCTGCCTTAGGCGGTGCCGGCGCCGAGAGCGGTGAGGGCCGCGGGGGAGCCTTGTTCATCGTCTCCGCATCCCGCAGCCCTATCGCCAGCGCGGCCGGCATTGCATTCTCCGGCAGCACTGCGGCCAACGCCGGAACTAGTACCGTTTCCGGCCTCGATTATAATGGCTACACTTACAGCGGTAACAAGGAGATGGGAACTGGCGAGACGGCCGTTCTCCAGTGCCCCGGCCAGGATACCGTCGATGTTTGCGGCATGCTTCCCACCACCACCTACTGCGCGGTTACCGGGCATGCAACTGCGGGCGTAGCGGATGTCCAACTCATGATCAACGAAGCTCTCGGCGCGGCGTACCCGGCTGACGACCTGAATCACGACGGAATCGTAAACGTGATCGACATCCAGATTGTCCTCAACGCAGCCTTGGGCAACGGATGTATGTAGAGTCCCTCCAGGACCCTGGCGGCTCTACGGTCGCCTGAGCATCAGAACATCCGGGACCCTCAGTTCGTCACGGCAATCCGGCGCCGCCTCACTGACCTCGGCCACCTCCGTGAGCTCAGATTTTGCGTTTCTCTCTGTCTCTGTACTGAAATTCCCGCAAGTCTGCGCGGGCCGCGACAATTTTCCAGCGCGTGAACCTTCTGCAGGCCGCCCGCAGGCGGCCAACTCTGCGGCCTCTGCCACCTCTGCTGGGAGGAAGACGCGACAGCCGCAATCTCACGCAGCGGCTTCCTTCCTGGATCTCTTCCAATCCGTGTCTCTGCGGTGGTATTCTGCGTGCGGTTTCAGAGAGCTCAATCTTCTTCGTGATCGTGCGCTTCCGCGCCCGGCCCGCCGGCGGTCAGCGCCGCCAGTTCTTCGCGGCCGACCGGGCGGGTGCGGACGGGAGTTTTGGGGTCGGCCGCCAGCGCATCCAGTTGGAAATTCTGCGCGGCGGCCAGTTCCTGTTCCAGGTTGAAATCCGGAACCCGATGGAGTTCCGGGACCTGCGCCACGCCCTGCTCCGTCACCACGCACTCCAACCCGTTAGTCAGCGAAAAACGAATGCGGGTTTGCTGGCGGATGGCGAACTTGCGCAGGTCGCCGAGCTTCATCGCTCGGCTTCCTCGTACTCCATGATCTCGCCGTCGGCGATTCGATTAGCGATCATCTCCTGGCAGGTCACGCAATAACGTGCCCACGGGACGGCGTCCAGCCGCTTGGTAGAGATCGGTTCATCGCACTCCAGGCAAACTCCGTACGTGTCGTGGTCGATGCGAACCAGCGCGTCGGAGATCTCCCGCAGGAGCTTCATGTCGATGGTGTTGCGGTTCAGGAAAATCCACTCTTCGTGATGCTGCTGGCTGAGATCGCCCTCGTCGGAAGGCACGTCAAGCCGGGATACCAGTTGGGCCGCTTTTTGCGCGGACATGCTTTGACGGACCTCTTCCGCCTTGCTCTCCAGGAGCTCGCGATAGTGCGCGGTTTTGGGTTTCTGTCCGTTTTTCATAATCGTACTCATTTCTCTTTTTATGATGGCTTTATGAACTCTCTGTCAGAGATATAGGACGCAGATACCGGCATAAAAGTTGCAGGATCCGCTCGTATGCAGCCATGGCAGTATACCCGTATGACGGCGCAAAAGTCAAATTGTGACAGAGATTTACAGAAGTTTACAGGGGAACCGCGGACGCCGGCTTTT
This sequence comes from Bryobacteraceae bacterium, assembly GCA_035509055.1. Taxonomy (GTDB): domain Bacteria; phylum Acidobacteriota; class Terriglobia; order Bryobacterales; family Bryobacteraceae; genus PALSA-129. Next base: position 7,180 of record DATJMA010000066.1, read on the forward strand.
GCGACGCCGGCAAGCTCGAATGGCAACCTGCTTTCATCTCCCCCCAGGCCCGCAAATCGCAGAAATCTTCGCGCGCCCGGCCCAGGGCGTGAAACTATTTTGCGTTCTTCACCGCCTCGATCAGTTCCGGCACCACCTGGAACAGATCGCCCACGATGCCGTAGTCCGCAACCTCGAAGATCGGAGCCTCGGGATCTTTATTGATCGCGACCACCGTGCGGGAGCCCTTCATTCCCACCAGGTGCTGAATCGCGCCCGAGATCCCGACCGCAAGGTAGAGCTTGGGCGCAACCGTCTGTCCGGAACTCCCCACCTGGCGCTCCATCGGGAGCCACCCCGCGTCGCAAATCGGGCGCGATGCGGCGATCTCGCCGCCGAGAACGTCGGCCAGTTGTTGCACCAGCGGGATATTGTCGGCCTCTTTGATGCCGCGTCCGACCGACACGATAATTTCCGCCGAACCCAGATCCACCGCGCGCTGCGATTCGCGGAAGAGCTCTCGCGGCGCGGTGCGAATCTGTCCGGCGTCCAGGTCGGGCTGGAAGATTTCCACCGCCGCGGCGCCTGCCGCCACCTGGTCCGCGCGGTACGCCCCCGCTTGCAGCGATGCGAATTGCGGCGCGTCGCCCGCCAGCCGGATATCGGCGTTCACCTTGCCCTGGAAAAGCTGCCGCACCAGGATCACGCCGCCCTCCGCAATGCGATGCGATACCACGTCGCTCACCGCCACGCGACGGTGCGCCGTCGCCAGCTTCGGCAGAAAATCGCGGACCTGGTAGGTGTGCGGAAAGAGCACGATCGCCGGATGAACCTGGCCGATGAACTGAGCGAGCGCCGCGCAGTACGCGTCGGGCGTATAGTCTTTCAGCAAGTCGTGCTCGATGGCGTAGATCTTCTCGAGCCGCTTCGATCCCAATTCCTGCGCCAGCGCCTCGACGTCCTGGCCCACCACCGCGGCGCTTGCCGAAGTGCCGAGTTCTTGCGCCAGTTGCTGGGCCGCCGCCAGGGTCTCGAACGACATGCGGTTCCACTGGCCGCCTCGCTGTTCCAAAACTGCCAGGATGCTCATATGACGCGCGCCTCGAATTTCAATTTCTCCACCAGTTTGGCGGCCGCTTCCCTGGGGCTGCCGTCGAAAAGCTGCGTGTGCTTGCTGCGTTCCGGTAAATAGATGCGCTCGAACGTCACGCCGGAGGCCTCCTTGGCAACGCTGAGGCTCTCCGCGGTGACGCGCCTCACTTCCTTGGTCTTGGCCTTTTTGATTCCCATCAAAGTCGCGTAACGCAGCTTGCTGATGCCGGATTGAATGGTGAGCAACGCCGGCAGCGGCATATCCACGTGCTGGAACCATCCGTCTTCCAGTTCGCGCTTCACGCGGATGCCACTGGCGGTCTTTTCCACCTGCATGACGATGGTGGCGTGCGGCACGCCGATGAGTTCCGCCAGGATCACGCCGGTTTGCCCGTACCCCAGGTCGTCGGATTGCAGCCCGGTGAGAATCAGATCGGCATTTTCGCTTTTCACCGCGGCGGCGAGCAATTGCGCGGCAGAGAGCGGATCGAACTCCCCCATCTCTTCCTCGATGTGGATGGCGCGGTCCGCGCCCTTGGCGAGCGCTTCCCGGATGGTGCTGGCGGCGCGGGCCGGACCCGCGCAAAGCGCCACAACCTCACCGCCGTGCTTCTCCTTGAGTTGCAAGCCCGCCTCCAGCGCGTAGGCGTCGGGCTCGTTGATTTCGTACGAAAGATCGGATTCTTCGATCCACTTCCCCGAAGACGCGATGCGCAATTGCGAATCGCGCGCGGGTACCTGTTTGATGGCGACAATAATTTTCATATCGAGGCTGCCTCAAAAACCGCGCCTTTGGCCGCGGCTCGGTAAGCGGTGTCTACTCCGAGTATCGCTTGAAAATCAAACAACCGTTCGTGCCTCCAAAGCCGAAGCTGTTGGAGAGCGCATACTCGATTTTCATGGGACGAGCGTGGAGCGGAACGTAATCCAGGTCGCAGGATTCGCCGGGAGCTTCGTGGTTGGTGGTCGGCGGCGCGATCTGATCCTGGATGGCCATCACGGTGATCCCCGCTTCCAGCCCGCCGGCGCCGCCGAGCAGATGCCCGGTCATCGATTTCGTGGAGCTCACCGCGACCTGGTAGGCGTGGTCGCCGAACGCCCGCTTGATGGCCATGGTTTCGGCGCGGTCGCCCACGTCCGTGGAAGTGCCGTGGGCGTTGATGTAATCCACCTGGTGCGGCTCGATACCGGCGTCGCGCAGGGCGTTGCGCATCACGCGGTAGGCGCCGTCGCCATCGTCCGGCGGCGCGGTGACGTGGAACGCATCGGCGCTCATCCCGTAGCCCACCAATTCGGCCAGGATCTTGGCGCCCCGCGCGCGCGCCATCTCCAGCTCTTCGATTACCAGAATCCCGGCGCCCTCGCCCACCACGAAGCCGTCGCGATCCTTGTCCCACGGCCGCGACGCGCGCTCCGGTTCGTCATTGCGCGTGGAAAGCGCGCGCATGGCCGCGAACCCGCCGATGCCCATCGGAGTGACCGCCGCTTCCGTGCCGCCGCAGATCATGGCGTCGGCATCGCCGCGCTGGATCATGCGGTAGGAATCGCCAATCGAATGGGCGCTGGTGGTGCAAGCCGTGGCGGTGGCGGAATTCGGTCCCTTGGCGCCGCTGCGGATGGAAACATAGCCCGATGCCAGATTGATGATGGTGGCGGGAATGAAAAACGGCGAGATCCGCCGCGGGCCTTGTTCGAGCAGAATCTGGTGCTCGCGCTCGATCACCTCGAACCCGCCAATGCCGCTGCCGATATAAACACCCACCTGCTCGGCGTTCTCTGGCGTCACCGTCAGGCGCGATCCCTTCAGCGCGTAGTCCGCCGCCGCGATGGCGAACTGGATAAAGCGCCCCATCTTCTTGATTTCTTTTTTCTCGATGTAATTGGACGGGTCGAAGGCCTTCACTTCGCCGGCAATCCGGCAAGAGAAGCCGGCCGCATCGAACTGCGTAATGGAGCCAATGCCGGACTTTCCCGCGCGAATCGCCTCCCAGGTGGCTTCGGTTCCGATTCCCAGCGGCGTCACCAGACCTACGCCCGTCACTACCACTCTTCGCGTCAAAATGTTCCCCTTGATGTGAAAAGCGGCTTATTTCTTGGCGGTCTTGTTCTCGATGTATTCGACGGCGTCCTTGACGGTGGTGATCTTTTCGGCGTCTTCGTCGGGAATCTCCAATTCGAACGCCTCTTCAAAGGCCATTACCAGCTCGACGATGTCCAACGAATCGGCGCCCAAGTCGTCCACGAACGACGCGTTGCTATCCACCTGGCTCTCATCCACGCCGAGTTGCTCGACAATGATCTGCTTCACCTTCTGCTCAACAGCCATGAATCCTCCTGGGATCTTTTACGGACGCGTTGATTTTAGCTAGCTTCGCTCAGTTTTCGCAACTCACACCGACAACCGGACCCCGCTGGCGCCCGGGGGTCTTCGAAAAGCACGCTACGTCCGGAAATCACCATTCTGCCACGAAATGGATGGGAAAAGTGGAACCGGAAGGTGCGCCTTAGCGCGCCTTCCAATCCACTACGATGACGGGACAGCTTTTGCTCTCCCCAAGGACGACCAGCCTTTTGAAATTGTTGGCCCGATCGGGCGCCTCCAACACCTTCAGTGTCCCTACCCGCACCGGATCGAAAGCAAACTCCACCGCATTCCAGCCATTCGACTGCGAAGGCGCCTCGGTGCGGCCATTGGCCGCTCCGTCGGTCGTGTAGACCATCAAGCCGTCGCGCGTGAACTCCGCCGGTTCGATCCGGAAATCCGCCGGGATTCCCAAAAGCGAGCCGGCCAGCGAACCGCTGCTGGCGTGGCCGCCATTGATCTCCAGAAGTCCGTGACGGTCGAGCCTGCCCGTCCAGATCAGGCGCCCCGACCGCGGCAGCGCCGGCTTCGCCGGCGCGGGCGGAGGAGCGGGCTTGGCGATCGTTGGCGTTTGGGAGAAAAGATCGGGCAACTTCGCTTGCAGGACCGGCGCGGAGATGGCGGGAGGCGGAGTGGATAAATCTACCGGCGTGACCAAGGCTGGGGTTGATGGCTGGTTCCGGATCTCGAACTTGGGTCTGGAAGGTTCAGCCGGCTCGGCGGGTTGCGTATCCGTGGCACGCTTCATAAGCGGTTCGGCCGCCGGCGCCGCAGCGCGGGAGTCTCGCTCCACTTTCACGTGGGAGATCGGATCCGGGGGCGGAATCTCGGCCATGCGAGCCCGCGCTTGTGCTTCAGCTGTTTCAGCCGGACCCATGAACTCGATCGACTCTTCCGCGAGCGGGTCGCCGGCCCCTCGATTGACGCGCAAATCCACCTCGATCTGGTCGGTTTTCTGAGTGTATGTGAGACTGCTTTGGCGCAGCGCGGCGGCGTCCAGCGGAATCCTGGTATCGGCATCGCCATCCCGGATCTCGACCACTCCGGAGGTGCCTTCGAGCGCCGGACGCGAGCCGTGATTCCAGGAGATTCGGACCTGTCCCGTGGCGATGGCGTACGCTTCCAGCGCGAGGTTCGCCGGCGGAAGCGAAAAGTAGTAGTGCCAGCCCAGTGCCGCTACTGCCAGGATTGCCGCCGCCGCGCCCACGGCGGCAGCCGGCCAGTGGCGCCTCGGCGGAGACATGGGAGATACCGCCCGCTGCGGCACGAATGCCGGCGGTATTACGGCATCGTCCGGCTCTGCGGGGGCATTCGGTTCGAAGCTGGATTTTTGCGATTCCTGGATGGACTGCGCCGGCGGCTCGACCGCAAACTCACGCGCCGATTGCGGCAGAATCTTGCCCCCGCTGTCGCGGACGTAGAACGCCCCGCTCGAGGCCCCCCAACGCGCCGGTTTCAGAACCAGCCCCACGGTCTTCATGCCCGGCGGAAATTCGGCGAACAATTCACGGTCGCTCGCGTCGAGTTCCAATCCCCGGCGTGTGTGCGTGCGATACCAGCCGAGCGTGTCGAGACCGGCCGGGCCTCGCACGAGTTGCGCCAGCAGCTGACGGTCGGCGCCGGTGAGCACGAATGCCGGTCCCAGGGCGTGCTGGCACGGACACTCCCCGAAAGCATGAATGGTGAGCCGCGCCCCCTCGCGCAGTCCATACAGCACACCGCCAATCTCCAGCCCCCCGCGTCCAAAGGCAGTGAATCCACTCACCGCAAGCTGCCGCACCTCTTCCAATAAGGCGCGCGAATACTCGATCGACGTTCCGTCCTCTAACTCGACCTGAACCATGTCGGCCGTAATATCGGATGTCATACTCAGCAACTCGTCTGGGTGCGGGAATGTGCGTCCCCCTCCAGCTTAATGCGGAACCGGGAGGAATCAACGCGCCGGCGCCGGCAGTTTGGACGTAGGCGCACAGCCATGCCGCCAGGAGTCAGGTATTAATAGACAGACGCTATGTGGCGATGGGTCGGCGTTTGTATCTTTCTGCTCATTTACTCCCTTTCACTTACTGCGCAGGGCCAACCTCCCGGCCCCCGGCCTCCCAGCCAGGCGGCCGCTATTCACATCGACGTCACGGAGGGCGAGGGCGCGCTCAATAGCATCCGGATGCACCGCGCGCACGATCCCGTGGTGCGGGTCACGGACGCGGCAGGAGCACCCGTCGCGGGAGCTACCGTCACCTTCCACCTGCCTGCCACAGGTCCCAGCGCAACCCTCCCGGACGGGGGAGTGACCTCTACCGTCCAAACCGATAGTCAAGGCATCGCGGAAGCGCACGGATTACGCCCAAACTCGCGCGCCGGTGAATTCCAGATCCGCGTGACGGCTTCCTGGCACGGCGCTGTGGCGCAAGCTTTTCTGGCCCAGACGAACGCCGAGCCCGTGGCCCGGTCCGGACACACGAAGCTTTACGTGATTCTGGCCGCGGTGGCGGGCGCCGCCGCCGGCGGCGCGGTCTTGGCGATGCGCGGCAAATCCAGCCCGGCTGAAACCACGACCGCCACCGGCTCCATCACCGCCGGCAGTCCGATCTTTGGTCCGCCGCACTGACCTTCGGTGGAAAAACAGAGCCCTTATGCGCCATTCCCGCACCCAGACTCCTGTCATCGGATTGCTGCTTGCCCTTTCGGTAGGCGCGCAGCCCGCGGTACACATTCAAACCGCGAACTTACCGGATGGGTTTGTGGGCACGGCGTATAGCCAGACCTTATCCGCGAACGGCGGGAAAACGCCGTATGTCTGGTCCGTCACTTCCGGCGCGCTCCCGGCCGGGCTCAGCCTTGCCGGTGACGGGACGGTTGCCGGCACTCCATCGGCAGCCGGCATGGGCAGTTTCAAGGTCCAGGTACAAGATGCCAGCGGCAGCACCGATACTCAGCCGCTAGCCATTACCATCGACCCCGCCGTAAACATCACCACCTCTTCGCTTCCCACCGCCACGGTGGGAGCAGCTTATTCGGAAACTCTCACGGCCTCCGGCGGGACGCCGCCGTTTCAGTGGAGCGTCACTTCCGGATCGCTCCCCCAGGGTATCGCGCTGAGCCCCGCGGGGGCTTTCTCCGGCACGCCTTCGGCGGCGGGAACCTTTCCCATTACGGCCCAGGTGAAAGATTCCAACGGGGCGACGGACACCCGGCCGCTCACTCTTACGGTGACAGCCGCGGTGACCATCACCACGGCGTCCTTGCCCGCCGGCATGGTGGGCGTCCCATATTCGCAAACGCTCTCGGCGACAGGAGGCACGGCAGCCTACACCTGGTCCGTCACCGCCGGAGCACTGCCCGCCGGGCTGACTCTCGTCGCCGGCGGCACCATCGGCGGAACGCCTTCATCCGCCGGGACAGCCAACTTTACGGTAAAGGCAACGAGCAACGGTTCCAGCGCCACCAAGTCTTTCAGCATCGCGATTGCCTCGCCCGCGCTGACAATCGTGACGTCGTCGCTGCCCAACGGGATGGTCGGTACCGCATACCAGCAGAACCTCGCTGCCAGCGGAGGAACCGGCGGGTATACCTGGACGATCGCCGCCGGCTTCCTGCCCGCGGCTCTCTCCCTGAGTCCCGCGGGGATGATTTTTGGGACGCCGTCGGCGGCCGGAACGGCCGATTTTTCTGTGCAGGTCACGGACAGTTCCGGGGAAAAAGCCGCCGCCCAGCTTTCCATCGCGGTCATCGGCTTGCTTACCATTACCACCTCCACGATCCCGGCGGGAACGGCGGGCGCAGCCTACAGCCAGACATTCACCGCGCAAGGCGGAACCCCGCCCTATACCTGGCAGCTCTTGGGCACTCTGCCCCCGGGCCTCACGTTCGCTACTCGGTCGGGCCTGCTCAGCGGCACGCCGGCGCAGCCCGGTGTGTTTGCCATCGGCATCAAAGTGACAGATGCCGCCGGCGCGCAAGCCAGCGCCGCCTATTCCCTTTCGGTGGGTTCCGGCCTTTCCATTTCGACGACCGCGCTGCCGCCCGCGACTGTCGGCTCGGCCTACAGCGCTTCCCTCACGGCGGCCGGCGGTGTTTCCCCGTATCAGTGGACAGTCGTCTCCGGTTCGCTTCCCGCCGGTCTGAATCTGGACACAACCGGCGACATCACCGGCACACCCAACGCCGCCGGTACGTCGGTCTTCACCGTACAGGTGACGGACACCACCTCCACTCATGCCACCAGGCAACTCACGCTGGTAGCTACCGCCGGCCTGACGATTACCACGGCGACTCTTCCGGCGGGGGCGCTCCAGGCATCATACTCGCAGACGCTCACAGCTTCCGGAGGGACTCCGCCTTACACCTGGCTGGTGACATCGGGCACGTTTCCAGGCGGTCTGTCGCTTCAGCGGTCCACAGGTATCATCACCGGAACCCCCACCACCGCCGGCAGCTTCACCTTCGCCATCACGGTGACCGATGCCAACTCCCAAACCGCCAGCAGGCAATTCACCCTCGCCATCGGTGCGGGGCTTCAAATTACCACCTCAGTGTCGTTGCCCAAGGGCACCGCGGGAGCCGCCTATAGTACGACGGTGCTGGCATCGGGCGGTCAACCTCCTTACACGTGGAGCATCGTGAGCGGCGCTTTGCCCGGCGGACTCAGTTTGGATCCCACGACCGGCGTCATCAGCGGGACGCCGGTCTCAACCGGCAGTTTCACCTTTACCGTCGCGGTGACGGACTCCCAAAAATATTCCGCCACGGCGGCGATGAGCATTTCGATCGGCCTTCCCAGCCTGCCGGCATTTTCGATTACCGGCTTTTCAGGCACAATGCAGCCTCTGCAACAGCCGGCAGTGGGAATCGCCGTCAGCCAGCCTTATCCCGTGCCGGTTACCGGAACCCTCACCCTGACTTTCACTCCAGCCGGCGCCAATGGAATTAACGATCCCTCGATTCAATTCTCAACCGGCGGCCGCAGCGCATCTTTCACGATTCCCGCGAACGCCACGCAGGCGACGTTCGCCTCACCTCCATTACAAGTACAGACCGGCAGCGTGCAGGGCGCGATCACGCTCAGCGTTACCGCGCTCGCCGCGGGTGGCTCGTCGGTCCCGGTCCCGGGTGGGCTGACGGAGACCGTTCAGTTGGGCGCCGATCCGCCCTCCATCGAAACCATTTCCGTGGTGCCAACTGCCGGCGGGTTCGAAGTGCAGATTGCCGGCGTGGCCGACACCCGCGACCTGACGCAGGCAACCGTTTCCTTCCAGCCGTCTGCCGGCAGTACGCTGGCATCGTCCCAGTTGACGGTGCCGCTCGGTCCCGCCGCGAGTTCCTGGTTTGCCAGCTCCGCAGCCGCCTCTTACGGCGGCCAATTCAGCCTTACGCTGCCGTTTACACTGACTGGAAACGCGTCGTTAAGCTCAGTCTCGGTGGTGCTTACGAGCAGCGCTGGAAGTTCCGCCCCGGCCTCGGCGAACTACTAAAGGGCTGCGCTTGTGGCTTCTTCCGCCTCCCGTCCGCGCCCGTGATAAGATAAAAATTCCAATCCTATCTGAGGTTTCCGTGGCTAGAATTACCCGTAAAGAGCTGAAGTCCGACAAGTTCGCCGAAGAAGTCGGCCTGACCGTTACATTCTTTGAAGAGCACCAGAAAGATCTCGTCCGCTATGGCGGGATCGGCCTTGCCGTGGTCGTGCTGGTCGGCGGCTTCTTCGTCTACCGGAACCATGAACACGCCGCCCGGGAGCAAGCTTTGGCCATGGCGATTCGCATTCAGGAGACTCCGGTGGCCGATGTGGCCGTGGGCGGACAGCAAACATTCCCCTCTCAGGCGGTCAAAGACCAGGCCGCCATTAAAGCCTTTTCAGACCTCGAAGCCAGGTACGGCGGCAGCGATGAAGCGCAAATCGCCGAGTATTATCTGGGGTGCATTCACTCCGACGAAGGCAAATTGCCGGAAGCCGAAAAGAACTTTCAAAATGTCGCGGATCACGGCAACCAGAGCTACGGCTCTCTCGGAAAACTCGCCCTGGCGGAAATTTATTTCTCCGAGGGACGCTTCGATCAAGGTAAGAAGATCCTCGAGGACCTGATGGCGCATCCCACGGCATTTGTTTCTAAAGACCAGGCGGCTCTGACGCTGGCCAAACACCTGATCGGCCACGACAATGCCGAGGCGCGCAAGCTGCTCGCCCCCATTCGCGAGAGCAAGTCGCCCGTCGCCACCATCGCGCAGACGTTGTCCGCCCAGCTCCCGCCGCAGTAGCAGGCCGGAGCTTGCATGCTGGCGCGACTGCGGTTCCCGGTGGAGCGAAGCCGGGGAAGACTTTACCCCGAACCTGCCCACCCCTACCGCAATGCCTTCCAGCGCGACCGCGATCGCGTCATCCATTCGCGCGCGTTTCGCCGTCTGGAGGCCAAAACCCAGGTCTTTGCCCCCGGCCTTTGCGACCATTTCCGCAATCGCCTGACCCACACCATCGAAGTGGCGCAGATCGCCCGCACCGCCGCCAGCGTGCTCGCGCTCGACGAAGACCTTACCGAAGCCCTGGCCCTGGCGCACGACATCGGCCATCCACCGTTTGCCCACGCCGGCGAAGAGGAGCTGAATCGCCAGATGGAGCGCTTCGGCGAACATTTCGACCACAACCTGCACGCCCTGCGGATCGTGGACAGCTTCGAGCAGCGCTACGCCCGCTTTCCCGGCCTCAACCTTACTTTTGAAGTGCGCGAGGGAATTGTGAAACATTCCCACGATATTGTCCCGGGCCGGCAGCCCGAGTTGGATGCCTACCTGCCGGGCCTCCGGCCAGTCCTCGAAGCGCAGTTGATCGACCTCGCCGACGAAGTGGCGTACAACACCGCCGACCTGGACGATGCCTTCTCGGCCGGAATGTTTTCCAGCCAGGATGTGGCCGCTTCCGTTCCGGAATATGCCGCCATCCACGAGGCCATGGAGACGCAATTCCCGGGCGCCACGACGCGCGAGCGGTTCCACGAAGGATTGCGCCAACTGGTCGATCTGATGGTGTCGGGCTTGATCGAGGGAACCGCCGCCGCGGCACGCCAGGCCGGCGTTGGCGACGCCGAGGAAGTGCGCGCCGCGCCCAGGCGGCTGGCAGCATTCACGCCGGCCGCCGCCGGGACGAGCCGCGCCTTGAAGCAGTTCCTTTCCCGTACGGTCTACTTTTCGCCCGTGCTTACGGAAGATCGCCGGCGCTCGATGTCCATGGTGGCGGAACTGTTTCAGTTCTTTTGCCAGAGCCCCGGCCGCCTGCCCGAATCTTACGGCGAGGAGACACACCGCCGCCCCGTCCACCGCGTGGTGTGCGACTATATCGCCGGCATGACCGATGCATTTTTCATGCGCACCTTCGAGGCAAACGTGGGCAACCCGGCCGCCTGAAACCAAGCACGGACTGCGCCGCAACCGGGAGGAAGCGGAGCTTCAGCCTTCCTCGGTAACGAGGTTGGCGAGTTCCACTTCACGCACGCCGTAGAGTTTTTTCAACTGGCGCCGGATCTCCTCGCCCAGCCGCGCAGGATTGTCCTCCGCGTCATGTTCCACCTCGACCTTGAAAAAGAAATTCGTGCGGCTCATCGGTGCCTGTTTCCCTACACCTTTATACTAAGAAAATGGTCTGCGCCATCTGCCACACGCGCCGCCCGCGCCGCTTCTGTCCCGGTGTGCGGGGCGACATCTGTACCATCTGTTGCGGCACCGGGCGGGAGGTGAGCGTCGATTGTCCGCTGGCTTGCGAATACCTCCGTGAAGCCCACCGGCATGAAAAACCCCTGCCGCTCGATCCCGAAACTCTGCCCAATCGCGACATAGAGTTGCCGCGGGAAAAACTCGCGGAACAGGAAGAGCCATTGGCTTTCCTTGCCGAGCGGTTGGCCGCGGCCGCCACCGCCAATCCGGCCATCGTAGACAGCGACATACGCGAGGCGTTGGATGCCTGTGTTCGTACCCACCGCACGCTGCAAAGCGGCCTCGTATACGAAAGCCTTCCGGCCAATCCGCTGGCGGCGGAAATGTATCGCGCCCTGGAGGACGCCATTTCGAAGTATCGGAGCCAGGAAGCAGAGCAATTGGGTGTCCATAAGATCCGGGATAGCACCATCCTCGGCCTGCTGGTATTCCTTCAGCATTTCGCGATTTCATACAATAACGGGCGGCCCCGCGGACGCGCTTTCCTCGATGCTCTGCTGGACTATTATTCACTCGAAATCGACTCCGGCGGCGGTTCCTCGCTGATCTTGCCCTGATGCTGAACCGGCCGCACCTGCTCCACCTGGCAGGCTCTTCTCCGGCCGGTGCTTACCATTTGGATGCCATATTTGTGTGTGCCGTTCACCAGCAGTTCCACAGTTCGTTCCACCGGGAAATCGAACACCAGCAGATGGCCTTCACGCAACATCAGGAGGTCTCCCATGGTCAGGGTGGGGCCTTCCAGACGCGCTTCCAGTTCAAGCGGGCTTTCCCGCAGCATGCGCAGCACACGTACCTGTTCGGTGGCATTGGCATGCGTCTTGCGAACCGACCATTGCTGGTCGAACTTCTGCCGCATCATCTTGATCACGATGGACGGCATGGCTATGTTCATCATCCCCACCGACTCGCCGATGCGCACTTCCACGCCGATGGAGACTACCGCCTCGTTGGGCGCCAGCAGATGCAGCAGTTGCGGCTCCGTTTCCATGGCCTCGATGGTGAAGTCCACCTCCGTAACGCCCTTCCAGGCTTCCCGCAAGTCGTGCAGAATGATGCGGAAGAGCCCATCCAGAAGCTTTTGCTCGATTTCCGTGATGTCGCGCTGGATATTTCCCGAGCCCTTTCCGGTACCCCCCAAAAGCATTTCCAAAATGGGGAAGACTAAAGAAGGGTTCAATTCCAGCACGCCGTTCCCGTCGTACGGACTCAGCCCCAGGGAAACCATGCAGGTGGGCGAGGGCAAGCCGTCCAGGAATTCCGCATAGGACAATTGCTCCACGCTCACCAGGTTGACCGTGAGGTAAGAACGCAGATAGGCCGAAAGGCTGGACACCAGATTGCGCACGAAGGTATCGTGCAACAGGTGAATCGCGCGGACCTGGGACTTGGGAATTCGGTCCGGGCGCCGGAAATCGAATTTGACGGCCGGAGTTTCGCGTTTCCGATCGGTTCTGTTCTGGAAGACCGCATCAATTTCCTGCTGCGATAGCTCCCGGCTCACACGCTACACCTCCTCGTTACATATCGACATCTTCCTCCAATTCCGGTAGCCCCAGCCAAAACCTGCTCCCGCTCCACTTTTTCTCTTCCCCACCTAATGAAAACCCGGTTTGGTTCCGATGAATAGTGTGTAAGGAGTCCAATGGAATCGAACGTTTTGGTGGTGGATGATTCTGCGGCGATCCGGAAGATCCTGCAACGCGTGTTGCGCCAGACCGGCATGTCGATCCACACCATCCACGAAGCAGGCGATGGGCAGGAGGCTTTGGGCGTGCTCGGAGCCCAAAAGGTCGATCTGGTGTTGAGCGATATCAACATGCCCAAAATGGACGGCCTGCAACTGCTGGCATCCATGAAAGCTTCGCCGCAGTGGCGGAGTATTCCCGTGGTGATGATCACGACCGAAGGCGGGGAGACCAAGGTTAGCGAAGCCGTCAAACTGGGAGCCGCGGGATATGTCCGGAAGCCTTTTACGGCCGATCAAATCAAGGAGAAGCTGGCGGGTATTTTGGAGCCGGCGCTGCCATTATGAACCTCAACGAAATCATTGTTCAGTCCCTGACCCAGTCCACAATTCAGGTATTTTCCACCATGTTGGGCGTGGAAATCCAATGTGGCGACACCACCGTCAATGCGGGAATGCCGGAAGCGAATGAGGGCGTGGTCTCCTTTATCGGAGTGGCGGGCTCCTGGGCCGGCACGGGAAGCGTGAGTTGCACCCCGGCAATGGCTTGCCGCATCTGCGCCCAAATGTTGATGTGCGAGGCCCCCGCCGTCAATGAGGAAGTTCTGGACACCGTCGCCGAGTTGACCAACATGATTATCGGCAGCGTCAAAACCGAACTGGAACAACATCTGGGCCCGCTGGGATTGAGCATTCCAACCGTCGTCTACGGGCGAAACTTCAAGACCAAGAGCGCCGGCAATGCCGAATGGATCGTGATGCATTTCCAGTGGGACGGCGAGGACCTGGTGGTCAAACTCTGCCTCGAACCGAAGGAACAGGCGGCCCACGTCATGTTCCACACATCCTCAACAGACGCTTGCGCGCTCGATGTTTGAGCCGAATATCGGGAAATGAAATCTATGCCATCGAGCACTTTAGTCGCGAGTGAATCAGTTGCCGCCGCCGCGAGCGATGCCCGCGCAGGCAAATACCTGACCTTTCATCTGGCCAGTGAGGAATTCGGCATCCGGGTCCTGAAGGTTCGGGAGATCATGGGGCTGCAGGAGATTACCGCCGTCCCCCAAACACCCATACATATCAAGGGCGTGATCAACCTCCGCGGCAAGGTCGTGCCGGTGATCGACCTTCGCCTGAAGTTCGGACTGGAAGCCGCGGAGTACACGCAACGCACCTGCATCATCGTCACTCAGGTTCAGGGCGAGTCCGGCTCGATTCTCATGGGCATCGTGGTGGACGGCGTTTCCGAGGTTTTAAACCTGACTGCTCAGGAAATCGAAGACACGCCCGACTTCGGCGAGGCCATCTCCGGCAACTATTTGTTGGGTATGGCCAAGGTAAAAGGAAAAGTCAAAATCCTGCTCGATATCGATCGTGTCTTGTCCAGCCAGGACCTGCACGGGCTGAGCGCCATCCTCCACTAAGGCACGCACATGAAGGAATCTGCCGGTTCTCCTCGAAAAACTTCGCTTCACATCCAAGCCCTCGCGAATATCGGCTTTCTGGCCAGCCTTCTCGACTTCGGTGCCGCCGTTGAGGCGGGCGGAGTGCCGGAAGGCGGCTCGCAATCCGGCCGTCTCGCCGCCGAACTACGCGGTCTGCTCCGTCAGGGAGCCGGTACCGACGAGCCGGAGCGAACTTTCTAAGAGGGGGTTTCGGTGGCACATTCGACCGAGTTACGCCAACTGATTGAAGACCTGGCGCTCCGATTGATAGTCGCGGAGCCGCCGACAGCGGCGGACACCTGCGAGTGGCTGATGGCTTTACAGCGCATCCGCGATCGCGCCGAGAGCGATCAGGCAAGCCAATTGGCCAGCGCCACCGCAGCCCTGTTGGAATCTCTGTCAGCGGCCCCGGACACCGGTAGGGACGCGGCCGCGCAAGTCATGCAAAGCGGCATCGTCCGCCTGCAACAGATTCTGGACGGAGAGACCGTCCCGCCGGTCGAGGAACCGCGACCGCCCTCGTCGCTGGCGCAGGATCCTGAGTTGCTGAGCGATTTTGTTCTCGAAAGCCGCGAACACCTGGCCTCCATCGAATCGCAATTGCTGATCCTCGAAACCGATCCTGGCGCATCCGAGGCTCTCAACGCCGTTTTCCGGGGCTTTCATACCATAAAAGGGCTGGCTGGCTTCCTGGAACTGTGGGACGTACAGAAGCTCGCGCATGAGACCGAGACGGTGTTGGATCGCGCGCGCAGCTCGCACTGGGCCCTGACTCCCGATGCCATCGACGTCATTCTTGAAAGCGCGGATCATTTGCGCCGCTGGCTGACTCACCTCGAAGGTGCCATGCAGGGCCAACAGTCGGATGCGCCGGCGCCAAATGACGGGCTGGTTCAGCGGATCCGCGCCCTGTCGGCGGATTCCACCCAACCCGTCGAAGCCGCCGCCGATCTGGCCGCCTTGGCATCGGCCGTGGAAACTGCTCCGGCCGTCGATAGCCCCGCCCCCTCGGCCGAACCGGCCCGCGCCCGGAGCGAAGCCATGGCCGTGAAGGTCGATACCGCCAAGCTCGATTACCTGGTTGACATGGCCGGCGAATTGGTCATCGCGGAATCGCTGGTCCGGCACGATCCCGATCTCGGCGGCATAAAGAGCCCGGGGTTGCAGCGCAAGCTGGCGCAAATGACGCGGATCACCGCGGAATTGCAGAAGACCGCCATGGCCATGCGACTGGTCCCCATCGGGCCGCTGTTCCGCCGGATGTCGCGGCTGGTGCGCGATCTTTCCCGGCAGTTCGGCAAGCAGGTCCGGATGGAGACCGAAGGCGACGACATCGAACTCGACCGCACCATCGTGGAGGAATTGGCCGACCCGCTGATGCATATGGTACGCAACGCCCTCGACCACGGCATTGAGATGCCGCCGGAACGCCTCGCCGCCGGTAAGAGTGCCGCTGCCCGTCTTCTCCTTAAGGCACAGCACCAATCCGGCCAGGTGGTCATCGAAATCGCCGACGACGGCCGGGGGTTGGACGCCGCCCGCATCCGAAACAAAGCCGTCGAGAAAGGACTGCTGGCGCAGGAAAAAGCCCTCTCCGAAAATGAGATCTTCAATCTGATTTTCGAGCCCGGCTTCACCACCGCTGCCCGGATTACCAATGTATCTGGCCGCGGCGTGGGCATGGACGTGGTCCGGAGGCACATCGAAAAACTGCGCGGGCGCATCGAAGTCCGGTCCGCCCCGGGACGCGGCGCCGCTTTTCTCCTGAAGTTGCCGCTCACCCTGGCGATCATCGACGGGCTGGCGGTGGGAGTGGGCAGCGAGCGTTATATCCTTCCTCTGTTCGCGGTGCGCGAAATGTTCCGGCCCACGGCCGAGACCATCTGGACGGTCCAGCAGCGCGCCGAGATGGCATTGGTGCGCGGCAATCTGCTCCCGGTATTGCGGCTTTACCAGCGCTTCGGCGTGCGGCCTCGCTCCGCCAACCCCGCCGACGGCGTCCTGGTAGTGGCCGAAGTGGAAGGGGCGTCCTACTGTCTCCTGGTAGACGAACTCATCGGCAAACAGGAGGTGGTAATCAAGTCGCTCGGGGAAACGTTCCGCGGGGTCACTGGAATTGCCGGCGGAGCAATTCTGGGCGACGGACGCGTCGGCCTGATTCTCGATCTGGATCGCCTTCTCAAGGATGGAGACCATGAATCGAGCCGCTGATTGGATGGACCAGGACTTAGCGCCGGCATTGGGGGCCCGCGATTTCGAGCAGATTCGCCAGCTGGCTCATGGCACCTTCGGCCTCGACCTGAAACCTGGCAAGGAAGAACTGGTCGCTGCACGGCTGCGGCGGCTTCTGCGCAGCGGCGGCTTCCGCTCGTTTCAGGATTACTACCGGCACGTGCTGGCCGATCAGACCGGCGCCGCGCTGGCGGCCATGGTCGACGCGCTGGCCACCAACCACACTTCCTTTTTCCGTGAATCCGATCACTTTAAGTTCCTGCGCGAACAGGTGCTGCCGATGCTCGCCAACCGCGACATCATCGACCTGTGGTGTGCGGCATGTTCCACAGGTGAAGAGGTGTGGACCCTCGCCATGCTTCTGAATGAAGCCTGCCCGCAGAGGCGGATCGCGATTCAGGCCAGCGATATCTCGAATAAGGCTCTCCTCGCCGCACAGGCCGGCGAGTACCCTCCGGACCGCTGCACGGGCATCCCACCGGCTTTGCTCGCGAAGTATTTTGTCCCTTCCAAGGGGCCGGCGAAGACCTACCGCGCCGTTCCAAAGATTCGCCAACAGGTGAGCTTTCGCCGCTTGAATCTGGTGGAGAATTTCTCGTGGGGCCGCGGATTCCCGGTGATTTTCTGCCGCAATGTGATGATCTATTTCGACCGCCAGACGCAGGAACAGGTGGTCGGCCGGCTCGCGGCGGCGCTCGAACCCGGCGGTTACCTGTTTGTGGGCCACGCGGAAAGCTTTACGCGTATTGCGCACTCGCTCGATTACGTGCGGCCGGCGGTCTACCGCAAGCCGCGGAAGAAGGACGGCCCGTGGAGCAGATCGTAGTGGGTATGGCGGATTGCCGCTTCGGCGACAACCCCGAGCAAGTGCTGGCGACGTTTGCGCTGGGGTCCTGTATCGGACTGGCGGTGCACGATCCCGCGGCCCGTGTCGGCGGCTTGCTGCATTTCATGCTGCCCGATTCGGCCATCGATCGCGACCGCGGCCGCCAGAACCCGTGGATGTTCGCCGATACCGCCATCCCCATGATGCTCGAACGGCTGTTCGCCCGCGGAGCTTCGAAGCGGCGCCTGACGGTACGCGCCGCCGGCGGCGCCAGCATGATGGATCAGGAGAACGTCTTCGACATCGGGCGCCGCAACTACCTGGCCATGCGCAAGATTCTCTGGAAGGCGGGCGTCATGGTACACGCCGAAGCTGTGGGCGGAGTGCGCTCGCGCACCGTGCGCCTCGAAATCGGAAGCGGGAAGTTCCTGGTGCACGAGGGCGGCGAGGTGCGCGAACTGCCGCCCGGCTTTTCCCCGGCCGGTGGTTCCCCGGCCAGCCATTCCAAGATGGGAGGTATCTGATGGCGTATCGCGTGCTGATTGTCGATGACTCGCCGGCCATGCGCGCGTTCGTGCGCCGCGTGATTTCCATTTCGGGATTCGAGATGTCCAATTGCTTCGAAGCGTCCAATGGCAGCGAGGCCCTGGATCTGCTGCGATCCGAATGGGTGGACGCCATCCTCACCGATATCAATATGCCGGTAATGGACGGCCAGGAATTCCTCCACCGCCTGTCGGAGGACGAAGTGTTGCGCTCCATTCCGGCGATCGTGATTTCCACCGATGCTACCAGCCATCGCATCGCCTGCATGACGTCGCTGGGCGCCCGGGGCTACATCACCAAGCCATTCCTTCCGGAAACTTTGCGGTCCGAACTCGAACGTACCCTGGGGGTGCCCTGTGATTGAAACCGTGCTCCACGAGGCTTTGCGGGACTCGGTGGACGAGGTGCTCGAAAAAATGTTTTTCGCCGAGACTTTGGGAGAAGCTTCCGATGCGCGGCCGGAGCCGGATGACATCGCCGTGGAGGTTCCCTTTGAAGGCGAGCTGGCGGGAGTCATGTGCCTGCACCTGACCGCCGCTTCGGCACACGAAATCGCCGCCGATTTCCTGGGCATCGACGCAGCGGAAATCTCCCCGACTCAGGTCTCCGAGGTGGCCTGCGAATTGGCCAACATGATCTGCGGATCGGTTTTGAGCCGCGTGGAAAGCACGGTCGCCTTCCGCCTGGGAGTGCCCCGGATCGTGACGTCCCCGGAAGAGCCCCCGGCAGCTTCCTCCCCGCACAGTCCCTATTGCGTCCAGCTTTCCAAGGGGCGCATTGCGGTGTGCATCGCCACCTGAACCATGCCCCTGCACCGTCCCATCCGCGTACTCATCGTCGACGATTCCGCCATCGTCCGCAAGATCCTCAGCGAAGCCCTGGCCGGCGAACCGGACCTCGAGGTCGTGGGGTCCGCGCCGGACCCATATGTAGCTCGCGATAAGATCCTTGCGCTCAATCCCGATGTTCTGACTCTCGATATCGAGATGCCGCGGATGGACGGGCTGACATTTTTGAAAAAGCTTATGCACTTCCACCCCATGCCGGCAGTGGTGATCAGTTCCCTGACCCAACCGTCCTGCCGTACAGCGGTGGAGGCGCTGGAATTAGGCGCGGTCGAAGTGCTGGCCAAACCCGGCGGTCCCTACTCAGTGGGAGAGTTGCGCCATTCACTCGCGTCTAAAATCCGCGCCGCGGCGGCATCCCGTGTGCGCCGGCACCGCCCCGAAACCGAACCGCCCCCGCCCCAAACTCCCAAATCTCTCTCCTCCGCGTATCAGCCGCTCACCACCGATACCGTCATCGCCATCGGAGCTTCCACCGGCGGTACCGAGGCTATCGCCGCCGTCCTGACGCGGCTGCCGGCATCGGTGCCCGGAATCGTCATCGCACAGCACATCCCGCCGCAATTCTCTCGCGCGTTCGCCAACCGTCTGAACGAAATTTGCCAACTCGAGGTCAAAGAAGCCGCCGACGGGGACACGCTGCATCCGGGGCGCGCCCTGGTAGCGCCCGGCGATTTCCACATGCTGCTCCGCGGCGCCGCCGGCCGATACCAGGTGGCCGTCAAGACCGGTCCCCGAGTCTGTTACCAGCGGCCCAGCGTGGATGTCCTATTCAGTTCCGTGGCGGAAGTGGCCGGAAATGGCGCCGTCGGGGTCCTTCTCACAGGCATGGGAGCCGATGGCGCCCACGGCTTGCTCAAAATGCGTCAGGCCGGTGCGCGCACCATCGCCCAGGATGAAGCCAGTTGCGTGGTATTCGGCATGCCGCGGGAAGCCATCGCGCTCGGCGCCGCCGAACAGGTACTGGCGCTGCCCCATATCCCACACGGAATTCTGGCAGCCCGGCGGCCGGCGGCGCTCGCTACATGAAGTAGTTCTTGACCTTCTCGAAGAGTCCTTTTTCCGCCGGTGCGTTGTCCACCGGAAGCGTGTCCCGCAGTTGTTCGAACAGCTTGCGCTGTTCGCGCGTCAACCGCGCCGGCAGCCTGACCTCGATATGAACGTACAAGTCTCCCCGGCCGTTGCCGTTCACCACCGGAACGCCGCGGTGGCGAATGCGGATCTGCGCCCCGCTCTGGGTGCCCTCCGGGATCTTCACCTTGTAGGGTTCATCGAGCGTCGGCACTTCGATTTCGGCGCCGAGCGCCGCCTGCGCCACATTCACCGGAATGGTACAGTGCAGGTCCTGCTCGTGCCGCTCGAAGAAGGGGTGCTGGCGCACCTTGAGAAATACATAAAGATCGCCCGCGGGTCCGCCATTGCCCCCTGGCTGGCCCTCGCCGGCCAGCCGGATTCTGGTAGTCTCGTCAACCCCCGCGGGAATCGTGACTTTCAGCTTGCGCTGCACCTGCCGGTATCCCTGCCCCCGGCATTGCCCGCAAGGATTGCGAATAATCTGTCCCGAGCCGTTACAGGAGCTGCAGGTGCGCCGGATGGAGAGAAAACTCTGCTGGTACAAAACTTCGCCCCGGCCATGGCAGGTGGGGCACGTAACCGGCGACGTTCCCGCTTCGGCGCCGGTGCCGTGGCAGTGGTCGCACCGTTCCATCCGCGGCACCTGAATCTCCGCGGTCATGCCGAAAATGGCTTCTTCGAAGGACAACTCCAGGTCATAGCGGACGTCTTCGCCGCGCTGCGCCCGAGTGCGGCGCCGGCCGCCTCCACTCCCGAAAAGATCGCCGAAACCGAAAAAATCGCCCAAAATATCGCCGAAATCGGCGAAGGCGTCCGGGCTCGGCTGCGAGGCGCCCTGCAGTCCGGCAAAACCGAAGCGATCGTAGACCGAGCGCTTCTGCGAATCGCTGAGAACGCTGTAAGCCTCCGAAGCTTCTTTGAACTTCTCTTCGGCTTGCGGATCGTCGGGGTTCCGGTCGGGATGGTGCCTGAGCGCCAGTTTACGATACGCCGCTTTGATATCGGCGTCACCGGCATCTTTGCCCACACCCAGAACTTCGTAATAATCTCTTTTTGACACGGCTTTCCCAGTGTTTACGGCTTCACCGCCACCCTTACCATCGCGGGCCGCAGCAATTTGCCCTTGAAATTATAGCCTCTTTGGAACTCACCCACCACCGTATGGTCTTCCGCTTCATCGGTTTCCACGCGTTCCACCGCTTGGTGAAGATTGGGGTCGAAGGGGCGTCCGGCGGTCTCGATCGGCTCCAGTCCCAGCTTCTTCAGCGTCTCGAATAACCGCTGGTAGATCAGTTCCACTCCCTTGGCATAATCCCGGTCTGCCGTTTCGACCTTCAACGCCCGCTCAAAATCGTCCAGCACCGGCAACACGTCCCTCACCAGGTCCATGGCCGCGAATTGCAGGTATTCCGAGCGCTCGCGTTCGCCGCGCCGGCGCGCATTGTCGAACTCCGCGCGCGCCCGCAACAAGCGATCCTGCAACTCCGCTTTCTCGGCCGCCAGCTGGTCGCGTTCAGCGGCCAAAGCGGCCATCCGCCCCTCCGGAGTCTCGGAGGGTATGTTGGCGTCGGGAGACACGTCGGAAATGTTGGTGTCGGGGTTTGGGGTGTCCACTGTTCTTAGCTTAACTCAACTCCAGAAGCGGGCGTGCTCGAGCGCCCGGCTGGTTTGCAGCACCGCGGCCATCACGCGCTCGTAATGCATGCGCATGGGGCCCAGCACCGCGACCTTGGCGGGCATCCCGCTCCCCATCCGCACGTTGACGCCGATCAGCGCCAGGTCCTTCATGGCCGGATGGATCTTTTCGAGCCCCACCCGCACGTCCAGTTCGCCCGGGGGCAGATCCAGAAAACGGTCCAGTAGTTCGATAATCCGATTCTTTTCTTCCAGCGCCTGCAGCAGTTGCCGCATTTTTTCGCGCGTCATGCGTAAATCCAGCGCCAGCAGGTTGGAAGCGCCTTCCATGAATACCGCGGGCGAAGTATCGACTTCCAGCAGGCCGCGCTGGCACAGTGCCTGCAACTGGGAATGGGCGGCATCGTATAACGCCCGTTCTTCCAGAATTCTCCGCAGCAGTTCGCGCCGCGCCGCACCCAATTGCCAGCCGCTGAAATTACGATTCACGTAGTTGCGGATAGATGTCAGCTCATCGGGCCCCGCGGATTGATCGAGCACCACCACCCGATTGCGCACCATCTGGTCGCGGGTCACCAGAATGATCAGCACCCGCCGGTCGGGAAGGGGGACCAGCTCGATCTGGTCGAGTTCCTGAGCCAGCGCCGGAATCGCCGCCGCAATCCCCACGTTGCGCGTCAACTCCATCAGAATGTGGCTCGACCGCTCCACGTGCGCGCCCACCGTATCCAGTCCGCTGAACTCGTTCCGAAGCCGGTCCGAATCGGCCGCCGCCATCCGCGCCGCCGTCAGGGAGCTCACGTAGTAGCGAAATGCTTTTTCAGTCGGGATGCGCCCGGCCGAAGTGTGCGGCTGCGAAAGATACCCTTCGTCGGCAAGGTCCGCCATGGCGTTCCGGATGGTTGCCGGACTCAGCGCCTGGCTGCGCCGGCGCGAAAGTGTGCGCGAACCCACAGGTTCACCCGTCTCGATGTACTCCCGTACAATGGCGGTGAGGATTTCCAGGTGGCGCGCTTTGATTGGCGGAACGCTCGGCATGGTTCCGGATGAGTCTCCCCTGCTCACATTGTAATCGGCTGAAAGCAAAGGGTCAAATCGAAATCGGTGATAAGCGCCATTTACCGCGCCGCAACCGCCCCGCATTACTGCGCGGGAAGGCGGCTTTCAGCCGCCGCAAGCTGATAGCCCTCTTTCACCTGTGATACTCTGAAACTTCCACGTGTGCCAGCGTGTGTTAGCGAAGCTCTCGTTTTGCGTACCTACCCACTGAAAGAGGCGGACCTCATCGTCAGCTTCTTCACCCGGGATCAGGGTAAGTTGCGCGGCGTGGCCAAACGGGCGCGCCGTCCGAAAAGCAGTTTCGGCGCGGGGCTGGAGCGGTTGTCGCACGTGCGCATGGCGTATTACCAGAACGAAACGCGCGAACTGGTCAATCTGGAATCCTGCGAGTTGATTCGCTCTCAATTCGCTCTTATTTCCGATTACTGGACAAGCGTAGCGCTGGATTATTTCGCGGAAGTGGCCGATGAGTTACTCCCTTCCGCGGAGCCCAGCGAGAAGTTTTTCCGCCTGCTGCTGGCGGTCCTGGAGTCGCTCCAGGTGCCGCAGGCAGCCAAGGCTTGGCGGGCTGTAACGTATTTTTCACTCTGGTCGCTGCGGCTTTCCGGCTGGCTGCCGGAGTTACATGTTTGCCTGGGCTGCGGCAGCGTGCTGGACGATCGGGAAAACCCCCAGCGAGCGTTCTTCAGCCGCGGGCAGGCGGGGTTGATGTGCAGCCATTGCCGGCAAACCGCCGGGATGAGCAGTGGGGAACTGAGCGCCGCGTCGCGCTCGCTGGCCGCGGAAATGTTGCGCAAACCCGTGGCCGGGTTGCCGCCGATGGAATGGAGCCAGGAATCGGCGGCCGATTTGAGAGGATTCCTGGTGCAGCAGATTGAGGCCCACACGGAAAGAAGGTTGCACACGTCGCGGATTTTCGCGGCGGTGGCCGCTCCGTGACCGGCGGATTCACGAATGCCATCTTTTCAAGAGATCATTTTCAAGCTGAAACAGTATTGGTCGGACCGAGGCTGCATCATTCAGGAGCCCTACGACGTGGAAGTCGGCGCAGGTACCATGTGTCCGGAAACTTTCCTGCGCGTGCTCGGTCCTTCCCCTTATAGCGTCGCGTACGTGCAACCCAGCCGGCGCCCGGCCGACGGCCGCTACGGCGACAATCCCAATCGCCTGTTTAAACACTCGCAGTTGCAGGTGATCCTCAAGCCCGCCCCGGCCGACGTCATCGAGCAGTACCTCGGCAGCCTCGAAGCCATCGGCATCGACCTGCGCCAGCACGATATCAAGTTCGAAGAAGACAACTGGGAGGCACCGACCCTCGGCGCCTGGGGCATCGGCTGGCAGGTGATGCTCGATGGCCTCGAGATCACCCAGTTCACCTACTTCCAGCAGTGCGGCGGCATCGATCTCGACGTCGTGCCCGCCGAGATCACTTACGGGCTCGAGCGCCTCACCGCATTCCTCCAGGTGAAAGACAGCGTGTTCGACATCGATTGGACCAAAAACTTCACCTACGGCGACGTGCGCTATCGCGACGAATTGCAATACTCCGTCTACAACTTCGAGATGGCGGACATCCCCACGCTGTGGAAGCTGTTCGAACTGCACGAGGGCGAAGCCGCGCGGCTGCTCTCTCTGTACGATCCGAAATCGCCTGACAAGCAGCGCTTCCCGCTCCTGCCCGCGTACGATCAGGTACTGAAATGCTCCAACCTCTTTAATACCCTCGATTCCCGCGGCGCCATCAGCGTCACCGAGCGGGTCGGGATGATCCAGCGCGTGCGTAAAATCGCCGTCGCAGTGGCCCAGGCGTGGGCCGACCAGCAGAGCGCCGCGGCGGAGGAGGTGGCCCAATGACCATGGAGACCCTCCCCTTCCTGCTCGAAATCGGCACCGAGGAAATCCCCGATTGGATGATTCCCGATGCCCTCGAGAATCTCCGCCTGCTGTTCGAAAAACTCGCCGTCCCGCACGAATCCGTCGCCATGGATGCCACCCCGCGCCGCCTGGTCCTCCGCGCCGAGGGCTTGCCCGCAAAGCTGGCCGATAGCGAAGAACGCGTCATGGGCCCCGCAAAATCCGCGCCCCCGCAAGCCGTCGCCGGCTTCGCCCGCAAGCAGGGCGTCAAGCCGGAAGACCTCGCCGTCGAAACCACGCCCAAGGGCGAATATTATTCTTTCACGCGCCAGGTGCCCGGCCGCCGGATCAAAGATCTCCTCGCCGAAGCCCTGCCCGGCATCATCCTGCAAATCTATTTCCCCAAAACCATGTACTGGACCGTCAAGAGCGGTCCGCGATTCATTCGGCCCATCCGCTGGATCGTCGCCCTCCTCGGCCAGGACATCGTGCCCTTCGAACTCGCCGGCGTCCGCTCCGATGCGCTCACCAGCGGCCATCGCCGCCTCGGCGCGCGCGAAATCGCCATCACTACGGCCGACTACGTCGAGCGCCTCCGCGATCATTACGTGATTCTCTCCGCCGAACAGCGCCGCGAAAAAATTCGCCGCGAACTGGCCGGTATGCCCGTGAAATCCGATCCCGCCCTGCTCGAAACGCTGGTCTACATCACCGAATACCCCACCGCCATCACGGGCAATTTCGACTCGCAGTTCCTCGCGCTGCCCGAAGAGGTGCTCATCACTGTCATGCGCCACCACCAGAAATATTTTTCGGTGGAAGACGGCCACGGCAATCTCGCGCCGAAGTTCGTCGCCGTGATGAACATCCCTTCCGACCCCCAGGGCTTCGTCCAGCGCGGTAACGAGCGGGTCCTCCGCGCCCGCTTCAACGACGCCCGCTTCTTCTGGGAGACCGATCAGAAAAAAACTCTCGCCGGCCGCATTCCCGACCTCGCCCACGTCACTTTCCAGGCCAAACTCGGCTCCTACCTCGAAAAAACCGAACGCATGAAAGCCCTCGCGCAGGATCTCGGCGGCGACGTTCACGCCATCCGCGCCGTCGAGCTCTCCAAGTGTGACCTCACCACCGAACTCGTCAAGGAATTCACCGAACTCCAGGGCGTAGTCGGTGGACTTTATGCCCGCGTGCAGGATGAACCCGAGCCCGTGTGGCAGGCCATCTACGATCAGTACAAGCCCGAGAGCATGGAAGACCGCATTCCGCGCCATCGCGCCGGCCAGATCGTTTCCCTCGCCGACAAGCTCGACACCCTTCGCGGCTGTTTCCGCGTGGGTATGATTCCCTCCGGTTCGCGCGACCCCTTTGCGCTCCGGCGCGCCGCGCAGGGCGTGGTCAAAATCCTGGTGGAAGGTAAAATCGAGCTCCCTCTGCACCAATTTCTTGAGAATAATCAGGCGCTCCTCGACTTTTTCGCCGATCGCGTGAAATTCTACTTCAAAGACCATCGCGGGTTCGCCTACGACGAAGTCAACGCCTGCATGGCCGCCGGCTGGAGCGACCTGGTGGACCTGGAAGCGCGCCTGGAACGCGTCCAAAAGCTGCGTCCGACTCCCGATTTCGAACCGCTCGCGGCCAGCTTCAAACGCATTCGGAACATTCTGGAGCAGGCGAAGTTCCCGGGCGCCGGCGAAGTGCACGAGGGCCTGCTCGAACCCGGCCCCGAAAAGGATTTGTACGAGGAATACCGCGGCATCGCGGGACAGCCGATCGAAAACGTGATTTCGCGTCTGCGTCCCAAAGTCGACCTGTTTTTCGACAAGGTGCTCGTGAATGCGCCGGACGCTCGCGTCCGGCAGAACCGCTTGACGTTACTTCAAACGCTGTTGGCGGAGTTTTCCACCATAGCGGATTTTTCGGAAATCGTTACTCACTCATAGGAGCAAAGAATGAAGAAGTACGTATACTCGTTCGGCAACCAAACCGCCGACGGCGATGGAAAGATGAAGGATGTACTCGGCGGCAAAGGCGCCGGGCTCGCGGAAATGTCCCGCGCCAAGCTGCCGGTGCCACCCGGCTTCACCATCTCCACGGAAGTCTGCAATATCTATTTCCAGAACAACAACGCCGTCCCGGCTGAAATCCACCAGGCGACCATCGAAGCCCTGAAAACCCTCGAAGGGCGCATGGGCCAGAAACTCGGCGATGCCGCCAATCCGCTGCTCGTCAGCGTACGCTCCGGCGCCAAGTTCTCCATGCCGGGCATGATGGATACCATCCTCAATCTCGGCCTGAACGACGAGACCGTCAAGGCGCTCGTGGCCAAGAGCAACAACCCCCGCTTTGCCTACGATTGCTATCGCCGCTTCATCCAGATGTACGGCAACGTCGTGCTCGAAATCAGCAAACACGATTTCGATGCCGTTTTCGACGGCCAAAAGAAGAAAGCCAAGGCGAAGCTCGATACCGAACTGACCGCCGAGGATTTGCAGCAGGTCATCGAGGGATACAAAAAGCTGGTGCAGAAGAAGACCGGCAAGCCGTTCCCGCAGGATGCCATGGAGCAGCTCCAGGGCGCACGCGACGCCGTTTTCGGCTCCTGGTTTAACGAGCGCGCCAAGCACTATCGCCGCATGAACCAGATTCCCGACGATCTCGGCACCGCGGTCAACGTGCAGGCCATGGTGTTCGGCAACATGGGCGAAACTTCCGCCACCGGCGTCGGCTTCACCCGTAATCCCGCCACCGGCGAAAAGAAATTCTACGGCGAGTTCCTCGAGAACGCGCAGGGCGAAGACGTCGTTGCCGGCATCCGCACGCCGCACCCGATTTCCGCACTGGAAAGCTGGAATCCCGCGGTCTACACCCAGCTCCGCGAAATCACCACCATGCTCGAAAAGCATTATCGCGACGTCCAGGATTTCGAATTCACCGTCCAGGACGGCAAGCTCTACATGCTCCAGACCCGCAACGGCAAGCGCACCGGTCCGGCGGCGGTCCGCATCGCGGTTGACATGGTCGAAGAAGGCCTCATCGACAAGAAGGAAGCCATCCTCCGCGTCGATCCGCAGCAACTCGACCAACTCCTGCACCCGGTGCTCGATCCGAAATCGAAGAAGGATCTCACGCTGCTCGCCACCGGCCTGCCGGCATCGCCCGGCGCCGCCGTCGGCACCATCGTGTTCACAGCCGAAGATGCCGTCGAGAAATCGGCGAAAATGCCCGTCATTCTAGTCCGTAAAGAGACCGTGCCGGACGATATCCAGGGCATGGAAGTTTCCAAGGGCATTCTCACTTCGCGCGGCGGTATGACCAGCCACGCCGCCGTAGTCTGCCGCGGCATGGGCACGCCCTGCGTGGCCGGCGCGGAAGCGTTCAGCGTCAGCGAAGCCAAACACGAAGTCAGTGTCACGGTAAACGGCAAAACCGTCACTTTGAAGGAAGGCGACTGGCTGTCGCTCGATGGCTCGACCGGCGAAGTCTTCTCCGGCAAAGCCAACACCCTCGATGCCGATCCGACCTCCGGAATCCTGGCCTCCTTCATGACTTGGGCCGACGAATTCCGCGGCGGCTTCGGCGTCCGCGCCAATGCCGATATCCCCCGCGACGCCATCGCGGCTCGCAAGTTTGGCGCCCAGGGCATCGGCCTGTGCCGCACCGAGCACATGTTCTTCGCCGAAGATCGCATCGAACATATGCAGGCCATGATTCTGTCGACGGACGAAAAATCCCGCCGTAAGGCGCTGGCCAAGCTTCTCCCCATGCAGCGCGCCGATTTCGCCGGTCTCTTCAAGGCGATGGATGGCCTCCCGGTCATGATCCGCACGCTCGATCCTCCGCTCCACGAATTCCTGCCGAAGCGCGAGGACCTGATGGTGGACATCGCCGTCCTGCCCTACGCTGACATCAAGAAAAAGCGCGAGCTGGTGGAGAAGTATGCCAAGTTCGGCGCCGAAGTGAAGACCCTCAAGACGGTGCTGCCGGATCTGCTAAAGCGGGTGGAAGATCTCCACGAGTTCAACCCCATGCTCGGCCTTCGCGGCTGCCGCCTCGGCATTCTCTATCCCGAGATCACCGAAATGCAGGTGCGCGCCATTTTCGAAGCCGCCGTCCAGGTGGCCAAGAAAGGCGTGAAGGTCCTGCCGGAAGTCGAGATCCCGCTCATCGGCGGCGTCAAGGAACTCAAGAACCAGAAGGATATCGTGGTTCGCATCGCCAACGAAGTGCTCGAAAAGGCCGACATGAAGGACCTGCATTATAAGGTTGGCTGCATGATCGAGCTTCCGCGCGCCGCTCTCACCGCCGGCTCCATCGCCGCCGAAGCCGACTTCGTCAGTTTCGGTACCAACGACCTGACCCAGACCACCATGGGCCTCTCGCGCGACGACTACCCGAAGTTCTCCAAGCAATATCAGGACTACAAAATCTTCCCCAACGATCCCTTTGCCGTCCTCGACCAGGAAGGTGTCGGCCAGTTAGTGAAGATGACCGTGGCGGAAGGGCGCAAGAACAATTCCAAGCTCGATATCGGCATCTGCGGCGAGCACGGCGGCGAGCCGAACTCGGTGCAGTTCTGCTATCGCGTAGGCTTGAACTACGTTTCCTGCTCCCCCTACCGCGTGCCGATCGCACGTCTCGCAGCCGCCCAGGCGGCGATTTCGGGCGATAAGTCCGAAACCCAGCGCACCGCATAAGTAACCCGATGGCGTGGGCATGAGGACATCGTCATGTCCACGCCATCGGCAGCAAATCAGCATTCGGAAGCCGGTTTCGCGTTGGCAGTCATCCAGCGGCGTGTCCGCGAACGCCGCCCGGCCAACGTACGAGTCGCCGGCGGCGATTCAGTGGCGGATGCAAGCTGGTTTTATCAGCGGAGTAATCGGCAGCGAGGGATCGAACGAGTGAGTTGGACAAGGCGATCGCGCCGCCGCCAAGCCGGATGTACGGGGGATGTCCCAAGCTCTCAGCAGCGAGCCGTTACCGCTCGAGACGGGCCCGGACGATGTGATCCGCGTGCGTGGCACACGAGTCACCCTGGACACCGTTTGGGCCGTGTTCCATGAGGGTGCAACTGCCGGGCAAATTGCCCAACAGTATCCCTCCCTTTCATTGGAATCCCATTCCGCTGGCCGCCTATCTGGCGAAGTGAAGCGGAAGCGCCGAAGAGACCAGGAGGTCAAATGAACCCCGGTGGCTGCCGGGCTGGATTCGCGCCCGCCTGCTCGAGAGGCGGCTTCGATAGCCGTGTTGCATTGGCTGGCGGACGAGAATTTCAATAACTACATCATCCGTGCCCTGTTCCGCGCGAAGCTCCATCTCGACATGGTACGAGCGCAGGATGTCGGGTTCACCGGAGCCCACAGGCGTGGGCGGCGGATCATCACCGCGTGCTGCTGACCCACGGCGTTTCGACGATGACGGTGGATGCTTACCGGCGTGTCATGAAAGGCGACGCCAATGCCTGGTATCTTCGAAGCTAGCCGCGGCGTTGCGGTGCGGTGCGCGGTCGAGGACATTATCCTGCTTTCCGAATACAGCAACGCACCGAAGTGCAACGCGTTTGGTCGGGGGAACCAGCCGAAAACAGAGCCGGTCGTTGCAACATCAATGGCCTGGGCGTGATACGGCCGACAACACCCGGGTCACCCAAAGCTGAGGCTCCTTAGCCTACTCAAGCCTTACTGCGATAGCCGGATCGGTTCTCATGGCGCGATAGCCGGGTATAAAACAGGCAAACGCGGCCGTCACCAATAACACTGCCGAAACGGCGGCATAAGTTAATAAATCGATCGGTTGTACACCGAAAAGAAGCGACTTGAGGTAACGCGACAGCCAACAAGCGATGGCGCCCCCAATGGTAATACCGAGAAGAGCCGGCAGAATACCTTGCGCCACAATCATCTTGAGGATGGCCCATTCACTCGCACCGAGCGCCATCCGGAGTCCAATCTCCGCAGTGCGGCGTCGGACGAGGTAAGCAAGCACACCATAGATGCCGAAAGTCGCCAGCAGCAGAGCGAATCCGCCGAACGTTGTCAGCACAATGGAGTTTATCCTCTGCGGCGAGATGGAATGGCTGATTACTTCGTCGAACGACCGAACATCCTCAATGGGCAAATCACGATCGAGGCGCTGGATGAGGGCGCGCACGTCCGGGAATACGGTCTTGGGATCGCCCCGGGTCTCGACGACGAACTCGGACGGCACGGCGACGCGTCCGTAGGGAAGATAGACCGTGAGGGCCGGCCCATGGTCGAGGCCGCGCTCCAACGAGTCTCCGACAACACCGACAACTTCGGCATCGCGGTTAAATTGCCCCTTCCACAGGATTGTGTGTTTGCCGATGGGATCTTCATTCGGGAAGAGCAGCCTGGCAAGGGCAGCACTGAACATGACCGTCCGATGCGAGAGCATCGGCTGACCCGGCTCATCCCAGACGGGCTTATCCGTTGAATTGAAATTTCGGCCGCGTAGCAACGGCAAGCCAACGGTGCGTAAGTATCCTGGTGTAACCACGCGCCAACTCGCCCAAGGCGGGGGTCCCGAGACGTGCGAGTGCGTAACGGCATCAATATTCATGCCATTGTCCGGGCCTTCCACCGGGCGACTGCTGACAGCGCCGCTGGACACAACGGCGGGATTGGCCGAGAGCTCTTCGAGAAAGCTATCGACCAACTCCTTTCCTCTTCCATTTTGCCGGTAACTATCGGGATAGCTCAGCGAAAACATGAGACGGCGGGCGGTCTGAAAGCCGCGGTGCTCCTTCAAGAGGCCTTGAAAGCTGCGCAGCACCAGGCCCGTGCTCACCAAAAGCACGAAAGCGAGCGCGACTTCCGCGGACACCAGCATCGCGCGGACACGACCCTGACGGCGGCTCGCACCCGTTTGGCGATCACCTTCCCGGAGGGCGGCGGCGACTCCTTGCAGCGGGGTGTGGAGTGCCGGCGCGAGTCCGCAGAGCAAGCCGGTGAATAGAGCGACTCCGCAGCTAAAGCACAGGACCCATGGATTGAGACTCACTTCGTCCAGGCGCGGAATGCCGGGTATTTCCATCGTGCGTATGCCGCGTACCGCGGCCGCCGCCAACGCCAGCGCCAGAACAGCGCCCAGCGCGCTAAGCAGCAACGACTCCAGCATTACAAAACGGACGAGGCGTGCGCGTGCGGCTCCCAGGGCACTGCGCAGAGCGATTTCCCGCCGGCGCGCCAAGCCGCGTGCCAGCAGCAGATTCGCGACGTTTCCGCACGCGATGAGCACCAGCAGTCCCACCGCCGCGAGGAGAATGCGCAATGCGGTGCTTGTTTCCTGCGGAGCGATCCAGCGGCGAGACGGGAAAATGTTGAATCCGATCCCCTTGTCTTCTTTGGGGTTGGCTGCCCGCATTGCCGCGGCAAGGCTTTGTAGCTCCTTGCGCGCGGCTTCAGGGGTTACGCCTTTTTTCAGACGCCCCACGGCAGCGAATTCCCGATTGCCCCGGTCGGCCGCCGGGTGATATCCATACGGCACATAGACTTGATCGTCAATCCAGGGTTCGCCGCGAGGCAGGACGCCCACGACCGTATAGCCGTTGCCCTCTAGCCGGAGCACTCTGCCGAGGATGTTGGCATCCGCTCCGTAGCGCGACTTCCAAAATTTATTCCCGAGAATGGCGACTTTGGCATCGCCTTCCGCGGCCGAGAAGTTTCGACCGACGATGGGATCGACTCCAAGTGTCGGGAAGAATCCGAGCGTTACTTGCGTCACCGAAATTTTTTCGGGTTCGCCATCGCCGGTGAGGTTGGTTTGAAAGCGATTGTATGCGCCAACACTCTGGAACGATTTTGTCCCATCATGAAGATCCCAGAAATCGGCTTCGGAAAGGTTTTGCTCGTCCATGCCGAGGTCGAACTGCGTCTCTGCAAGTTCCACCAGCCGGTTGGCATCCTTGAATGGCAACGGCCTGAGCAACGCCGCTTCAAAAACGCTGAATATGATGGTGCTGGCTCCGATGCCGAGAGCGAGCATGAGGACGCACATGGCGGTCATGCCCGGATTGCGGCGCAGTGCGCGGATCGACTGGCGGAGTTCGGTCCAGAAGCCTTCCAGGAAGGCCCCCCGGCGGATATCGCGTACTTGTTCCTTGATCACTTCGATTCCTCCGAGTTCGATGGCCGCTTCGCGCTGTGCGGTTTGCGAATCGGCGCCCGCGGCGATCTTTTCATCCTCGAGGAGTTGCCGGTAAGAACGAAGCTCCTCGTCGAGAATTTGATCCACCGCGCGCTTGTGAAATAGATTGCGCCAGATTGTGATGAGCCACCGCATGGAAGTCCCTACGAGATCTCCAGGGCGATTGCCATGGCCGCTGAGATTCGGCGCCATTCAACCGTTTCCTGCTTCAGCTTTCGAACGCCGGCCTTGGTGACGCGATAAAACTTGGCACGACGCTTGTTCTCCGATTCTCCCCACTCCGCGGCAAGCCAGCCGGCTTCTTCCATGCGATGGAGAGCGGGAAACAGCGAGCCAGGCTTCACTTGAAATGTGCCCTTCGTCACTTGGGCAATGCGGCGGGAGATACCGAGGCCGTGCATCGGTTGGAGGGCGAGCACCTTCAGAATGAGAACATCGAGGGTGCCCTGCAGTAGGGCGATGTTGGCAACGGGAGACGGCTCGTATAGATTGTCTATAGGCATCCTATAGAGATTCTATATGAGCTCGAGCGCAATTGCAATCACGCGCCAGGGACCCCAATCGCGTCTCGTAAAGGGCAGACTCGCGGCGCTCGCGGATCGTTTTCGGGATCATTTCCAGGGTGGTTGGCTACTCGGCAGTTCACAGGCGTGTCGTCCCCGGCGCGGTGAATAGAGAGATGCAATGCGCCGCATTCCTAAAGCTGGAGTACCAGGCGCAACCCCTCATCCACCGATCGCTGCAATCGCGGCGGCAGCGTGCCGGCATGTTCAGTCAGAAAGTCTCGA
Organism: Bryobacteraceae bacterium; assembly: GCA_035509055.1. Lineage (GTDB taxonomy): Bacteria > Acidobacteriota > Terriglobia > Bryobacterales > Bryobacteraceae > PALSA-129. The sequence goes on from DATJMA010000066.1 coordinate 40,468, forward strand.
TCAAAGGTCAGTAATTGGGAGACGTTTACGACCGCGTCGAGCCTTCAGATTAAAGAGAGCCGGACTTCACAGGAGTGATGGACGAACGACGCGTACGAACGAGACCATTGTCCGAGTGGACAAACCGGTCGGAATCCAATTTGGAGCTCCCCAGAACCCCGTTTCGGGGCCCATAGCGAGGCCGGTGGGGCTGCGGGATCAATCTGAGCTGTGTCGAGTATGACCGACAATCCGCCTCGGAGGCGTTGAATCATAGGCCACCACTCATCTCACGGCCTTTTGGAGTGGACCGGAGCTCACGTCATCAGCATCTCGAACTGGGCGGTGGTACAAAAGCCAGCTCGATCAACCAGAATTTTCTACGGCACGATCACGTACGTGACGATCCGCCGGTCCGCGGCGTTTCCGATCAAATAGCCGGCCACAGGCAGACCTACGCCCAGCGCTCCGAATCCAATTTCGCCACCAGTCGCGGAGGCCTTTGCCTCGTTGATCGCGCCTCGCATTGCCAAGTATCCGATTCCGCCGCCTAACACCGTGCCTATGATCCGCCAATACTTGGTGGAAGGCTGCACCACATCCACCGCCCGCAGGGTAGCCCGCGACACCAGAAATCGGCCTTTCGAATAAGCCTTCCGGTTGGAGCTTTTGGCCACCTCGATGGCCAGCGCATCCACTTCCAACCCGGTCGCCTTGCCCTCGATCCGGGTGCCATCCGGCATCAACACCCGCACCCGCTGGCCCACTACCACCGCCAGCCCGGCCCAGTTGGTCTGCCGTTCATCGACTGCACCCGCCGCCGCGCGCGGCGCAATCCATGCCAGTAAGGCCAGCATCGCCATTCCGATCGCGCTTTGATTCCGCATCCTCCGCCTCCATGTTCTACGGCGCGATCACGTAGGTGATCGTGCGCCGGTCCGCCCGCCGCCCCAGTAGGTATCCACCCACCGGCAATGCTGCGGCGCCCACCAAAAGTCCTGCCTCCCATCGACTTCCCGACTTGAACCCGCGCAGTTCGTAAGCCAGAACCGCCACCACCGCGCCCACCGCGCCGCCTGCCGACACCCCGATCGCTCTCCAGTGCCCCGTCGGCCTATCCACGTCCACGGTCTTCAACGTCGCGCGCGGCACCAGAAATTTGCCCTTTGGGTAGTTCGTCTTATTGCTGGTCTTGTGAATTTCGATCGCCAGCGCGTCCACTTCCACGCCGGTGGCTTTTCCTTCGATGCGCGCGCCATCGGGCATCAGGATCTTCACGGTGTGTCCCACTACCACCGATAATCCTTCCCATGTCGTCTGGCGCTGCTCCCGGCTGTCGGCCGCCAGGTGCGGCGCACCGTATCCGAGCATCAGCAGCAGCCCAATCGCCACCCGGCTCTTATCCACCATCACTTTCCACCTCCCTCCCAAACTCGCACCGTGCCCTCGGTCGAAACCGAATACAGCCGCGTCCCCTCCGGAGCGAACGACACCGACGCGATCGTCTCGTCGCGGTCGCCCATTACCAGCAGCGGGTCGTAAGTCGCCGCATCCCAGACCCGCAGCGTCTTATCCGCGGCCCCGGAAATGATGCGGCTGCCATCCGGGCTGAACGCCAGCGCGCCCACTGCCCCCGAGTGCCCCTTGAGCACCGCCAGATTCTGCCTCGATCCGGCGTCCCAAATGGCGATTTCTCCGGAAGCCTGCCCTTCCGCGATGCGCTTGCGGTCGGGGCTATATGCCACCGATATGGTCGTAGCCGGTGCTCCGTTGAGATTCAGCTTGATTGCGCCCGTGCCCACCAACAGCCGCGAGCCATCTACCGTAAAGCCAAGCCACGATGCCGCTGCCGCGAATTTGCCCACATCGCTGGCTGCCTGTCCCGTGGCCGCGTTCCACATACGCACCGTGCCCTCGGTCGAAACCGAATACAGCCGCG
>DATJMA010000067.1:0-2498 GCA_035509055.1 Bryobacteraceae bacterium
GGCTTTTTGTGGGACTGGATTAGGGTACGCAGCTCCCATAGCGCATATTTCCATTGGCCCTATTTTACTGCGGGCCTGATCTGCCTGCTGGCTTCCGGACTTGGCTTAGGTCTCGCGGCGCGGGCAATTTCGACGAAGCGCCTCTGCTTCATAGCCTCCGTGGCGTCGCTTTTTCTTGGTCTGGCAAGCGGAGTCATATTACCTGACGTGGGCCCGCGAGTTGACATGGCGGGCGCAAACCAGAAAATCCTGGGGCATGCAGACCACAGTCTTTCCGATTGGGACGAGGCAAATGGGCAATTTCCATCGAGCGAGGAAGAGTTGCGCAAGGCTCTCGCTGTGCGGCCCTTGCAGGAGCCGGCGATTTACTTCCGGCAAGACAAGCCGATTCCTTACGACGTGCAAATCGTTACGAACGCCACCGGCCCTTTCACGGGACAGACACCGCCGAATCCTGGAACAGTTGTGTACGCCGTAAGCTCCAACTACAAAGACTATTGGCTCACCATGACCACTCTCCGATATCCGTTGGGAGGCGCAGTCACGTGGGAACACGTAGCCGGCGATTTCGAGCTGGAGCCAATATGGGTAATGCACCGAAAGCATCACAATGCCGGCGAGGGGTATCAACCTTTTGTCGAGTGACGTCCCCGGTGAACGCGGCGTCTGCTGGGAGCACGCCCGGGCAAGCCCAGGCGGCAAGCGGCGGGAGCAAGCTCCCGCAGTCCACGGGCTAACCGCAGTTTCCACACACCCTGTGAAGGCCCACGCTTCCACCATCTAGTAGCACGGCGCCGCGATTTCACGCTGGCCTTCCATTTCCCAGCTTTCTCCACAGATGGGTCCAGGATTATGCCTTCACGTATGTAGGTGCCATCGCGACGCCAGCTTTGTTAAGGTGTATCCGAGGAAACACGGGGAGGGAGAGATGGCTGGGAAACCGCTGGAGGGGCAGGTGGCGCTGATTACGGGCGCGGCAAAGCGCATTGGGCGCAGCATTGCGCTGCGGCTGGCGGCGGAGGGCGCGGCGATTGTGATCAACTACGCCACGTCGAAGGGCGAGGCGGAGGCGACGGCGCGGGAGATTGGCGCGACTGGTCCGCGGGCCGTGGCGATGCAGGCGGATGTGTCGAAGCGCGCGGACGTGGAGAAGATGTTCGCGGCGGTGGACAAGGAATTCGGGGGGCTGGATATTCTGGTGAACAATGCCGGGATGTTCTTCGAGGCGAAATTCGAAGAGCTTACCGACGCGCAATGGGACGGCATCCTCGACGCAAACCTGAAATCGCAGTTTCTGTGCTCGCAGGCGGCAGCTCCGATCATGAAACGGCGGGGCCGCGGGCGAATCATCAACATTTCGTCGCTGGGCGGGCTGCTGCCGTGGCCGAGCTTCACGCACTACTGCGTTTCGAAGGCGGGCTCGATCATGCTGACGCGCTGCCTGGCGCGGGCGCTCGGGCCGGAAATTCTGGTGAACAGCATCGCGCCCGGCACGATCCAGTTTCCGGGCGAGCCGCCCGACGAGGAGTACATTCGGCGGGTCCCGCTGCATCATACCGGCACGGGAGACGACATCGCGGGCGCGGTCGCATACCTCGTGAGCGCGGATTTCGTCACCGGGCAGATTCTGGCGGTGGACGGCGGGCGCATGCTCGTGTAACGCGGGAGCGGTCGCCGCGGCAAGTGTACTTCTTGGAAAAACCCGCGCCGAATACTTATGCTTTCCTTATGTGCGGAGACTTACTCTAGCCGCAGGATACGCACCGATGGAACCGAGCATCAGCAGATTCGGCGCTTCGCGCGGCACGGAGCCAGCGCGGCGCTCCGCTGCTGTCAATCCTGCCCGTAACGTCACCGTGGTTTTCACAACCGAAGAGGGAACCGTGGCCGCCCTGCGCAGCGCCGCCGATCTGGCCGCGCGCCTCGACGCTCGCATCACGCTGGCCGTGCCGGACGTGGTGCCGCAGCAACGTCCGCTAAGCGAGCCGACATTCCCGGTCCGGCAGCTGGAGCAACGGTCGCTCCGAGTGGTGGCCGATTCGGGGATTCGAGGGGCCGAGGTTCGCGTTCAGATCTGGCTCTGTCGCGATCTGCGGAAGTGCTTGCGGCAGATACTCAACTTGCATTCGCTGGTCGTGCTGGGCGGCCGAATTGGCTGGTGGTCGAGCCCTGAACAAAGGCTCCAACGCTGGCTTGCGGGATTGGGCCACCACGTGATTCTCGCCGACGTCCGGGCACAGAACTGCAGGGAACTGCTTCCCGCGTCGCAGCGCCAGGCCGTGCTTGGCGGCACTCTGCGCGCCATCAACGAATAACCCAGATATCCCATCGGCAGGTTCCGCGCGCGTGGCGGATTGCGCTCGAATTCACTCCGCCGGCGGCGCCACGTAGTAGCCCGGGCGCGTCCGAACCGAAACATCCGACCGAGAAACCGTGATATCGATCGAGTGGAATCCTGGAGCGCGCTCCCCGTTCGGGCGGTAGCTGATGATGTACTG
>DATJMA010000068.1:0-10780 GCA_035509055.1 Bryobacteraceae bacterium
CTGTGCGTTGAGTCGATTGGCGGCGAGTTGTTTTGGTGTCGGCATAGAGCGTGAGGATAACGTGTGAGCCAGCGGGCCGCGAGGCGGGTGGCTTGTAAGTGGTTGGAGCGGCTGCGACGATTTTCCGAAAGTTTTTGTGATCGTTAAGCGGCCCCTCGACAAGTGGGCGGCTTCGGGCCACAACGAGGGTTGAAAACGGGGGGCGCGGCGGCGAGCCCGAGGAAGGCCCTGCGCCGGGCGCCGCGGAATTGAGTCAACCGTTTGGCGAACCAAACCGCAGCGGGACGGGGTCAGTCCGGGAAGCCGATCTGACGCTCGAGTGCGAGGAAGCGCGGATCCTGCCGCATGCGGTCGAAGACGCGCTCGACTTTCAACATCAGGATGGTGGGCTCCCGCAGATCGGCGGATTTCTGTAAGTAGGAGATGGCGCGGCCGGCATCGCCACCGACCGCGAACGTGGTGGCGAGCGCGTAGGGAGACAGATATCCCGGTGGGTGACCGCTGAGAATCTCCGCCATCTCGCTTCCCGCCCTTTCCGGATGGCCGCACAACGAGTCAGTCTCGAGAGCGCTGAGGTGGGCATATGGCGACTGCGGAAAGAGCGCCAGCATTTTCTCGCGGAAGGACGCGGCCGCCGCGCAATCCCGTGAATAAAGCGAAACCGAAGCGGCCAGGGCGAGCGCCACGAAGTTGGCAGGGGCGGTCTCGAGAACCTGGTCCACCTTGCGGCGGGCTTCGGCGTAATTCCGCTCCGCGATCATCTCCTCCACCTGATTCAGCTGCGGGCCAAGGGAAAGAGGGTCCAGTTCAGCCGCGACTTCCAGGTGCCGGCGGGCCTCCGCAAAGCGCCCGCGCGTCATCAGACACCAGCCGTAAAGATTCTCCGCGGAGCCGTGGGAACCGGTGGCGACGGCGAGGCGAAATTCGTGCTCCGCCCGCGGCCAATCCCACTGATCGGTGTAGGTGAGCATGGCCAGCAAAGCGTGGGCGCCGCTATTTGCGGGGTCAAGCTGGAGGGCTTTGGCGATCTCTTCGCGGGCGCGTGCCGACGCCTCGCGCGGAGCTTCCGCAAATAATGTGCTCAACTGCGACTCGCAGGAGGCTACGAGGACATGCGGCTGCGCGTAGGCGGGATCTTTTTGAACGGCCTGACGGGCCAACTCGATGGCCTGCCTGGTGGAGGCCACGGTGCGGAGGTTGAACTGATATGCCGCGCGCAGATAGAGATCGTGGGCCTCGGGATTTTCGGCGGAGGTGGACTCCTTGGGGGCGGCGTCGGCAGCGGCGGGGGCAAGTTTGTCGCGCACTGCCTGGCCGATGCGCGCTTCCACCGACGGCAGTTCCGGAAGACCGGCGTCGTAGGCTTCCGACCACAGGTGATACCCGTCGCTCGAGCGAATCAACTGGGCCACCACGTGGAGGCCATCGCCGCGCCGTCCGACACTTCCTTCGAGAATGGCGCGGGCGCCCAGTTTGCGCCCGATCTCACGAACATCGGGACTTTTTCCCTTGTACTGGAAGGCCGAAGTCCGCGAGACGACCCGCAACTGGGGCGATTGGGCCAGCGATTCGGTCAACTCCTCACTGATGCCGTCCCCGAGGTACTCATTGGCCGCATCGCCGCTGAGATTGAGGAACGGCAGCACGGCGATGGATCGTGGAACGGGCGCGGCACCGGTACGCAAGAGCCAGACGACTGCCGTCATGAGTCCGGCTCCAGCCACGATGGCCGCAACCCATCTCCAGTACCGCAATCGAGGCCGTGCGGCGGGAGCACTTTCCGGCGACGCTTCGGGGGTGGTTGCGGCGGGGGCGACGTGGAAACCGAACACGGGCCGGTAGGCACCCTTCGGTATTTCGATGCGCACGGGTTCATCGCCGGCCTGAGCATAATACTCCTGAAGCCGCGACCGGAGCCGGCCCATTTCGACGCGAACGAGGGAATCGACCTGGGGATTGTAGTCGGGGGTCCGTTCGAAGACCTGAGTGGCGATCACCAACTCTTTGAGGCAATCGCCGCGTCCGGCGAGAACTTCCTCGACGAGGAAGCGCAAGAGCCGCGCACGCCGGCTGGCGCCCTGAAATCCGGGACTGGCGAGAATGCGGTCCAACTGCGCGCGGACCGGCGCCTCACGAGACGGATCGGGGACAGGCGCTGGATCCGGCTTGCCGAACTGCGCGCCATCTAATGCCCTCCGCATCGGTCTCACCCGTCCAGGTTCAAGTATAAAACGGGGGTGAAGCTGGGAGTTTTAAGCCCACGGCACCACGATTGGGGTTCGGCGCGGGAGGTGAGGGGGTCAGCCGGCAGCTTGCTCGACGCACTCTACTTCGGCTGCCGGCATTTCGGCGAGGGCGCCGCTCCAGTTGCGGCGTTCGACGATGGTCTGGGGCTCGTAGGTGGCACCGGCGCGCAAGCGGCGCTCTTCCCGCCGCGCGGACCACCAGAGTATGGGTCCGAGCAGGTTCGTGGCGATGCGGCTGGCCCATCCGAACTCGCGCCCGATCTGCCGGCGCAGTTCGCGAATGCGGGCGCCGACCTCCGGATTGGTGGCGCGCAGGTGGCGTTCCATCGCCCAGAGCGAGGCGGCGTAGCCATCCTGAAGTGAGCGGGCTTCCCACTCGAAGCGGGCGCGGACGCGCGGGTCGGGATCATTTCTGTAGCGCAGCCAGCCGTTCATGGTGGTGCGGCAAATGCGGTAGATGCTGGGTCCGTTGCGTTCGAAATCGCGGCGGAAAGCGGCATCGAGGAACTTTTTGGATTCCTCCCGGGAAATGGCGGCGTGCCGGAAGTTGAATTGATGCTGGCCGTGAATGTCGGCCAGGTCCACGCCGGGGAGCATTCTGCCTTCGCGGTTCATCTGGGCAAAGAGCGGCGTGCCGGGCACCGGCGTGTAGAGCATGAACTGATGGAAATCGGTATCGTGGGCCACGGCGTGCTCGATTTCCTCGCCGATATTGGCGGGAGTATGGTGTTCGAGCCCGATGATAGTCGAGCCAAGCAGCTTGATGCCGTGGCGGCGCAGTTCGCGAGTGAGCGTCAATGTGTCGGCGCCCTGTAACTTGAGATAGGACGAGCGCGGCGATTCCAGACCCATCCAGACCCAGGAGACGCCCAGTTCGACCAGTTCGCGCATGGAATACTGGCCGATCGCGTTGGCTGAGGAGAAGACGTAGAGCGACCACGCCTTGGCATTCTGCTTCATGAGGGACAGCAGCTCCATGGCCCGCCGCTTATGGAGCAGGAAATTCTCGTCCATCATGAAGAACGACTGGACACCGAGACGCGATTCCATGGCCGCCATGACGCGGAACAGTTCCTCGCCGGTGTGATAGAAATTCACGTAACGGCCTTTGCCGCCGAAAAACGCCGAGGTGGTGCAGAAGTTACAACCCATGGGACAACCCACCGAGGGAATGATGGTGGCGGCGGTGTGGCCTTTGCGTTCGGGCAGCGGCACGCCCATGACGCGCGCGCCGAAGCCGGAGACGATTTCCGGGTGCGCGACCGGCGCCTGTTCGTCCTCGCCCAAAAAGCGTCGCATCCACGAGATGCCATCGCCTTTGACGATGTGATCGGCATCGATCAGGTCTTCGATCCCGGGGATCGCCGCCACGTGGCCGCCGATGACGATGGTGGCGGCCGGCGCGACGCGGCGCACCGTGCGGCACATCTCGCGCACCTTGCCGACATTGACGATGATGGACGAGATTCCCACGATGTCGTACTGGTTCGCCGCGAGCTCGGCTTCGAAAGCCTGGCGCGTGGGAAAATCGAGTACCGTGGTGGGGGCGGAAATGTTCGCCTGGATCATCAGGATGCCCCAGGAGCGGTGGAACATGCGCAGTGAAAAGGGTCCCTGTTCGCGGGTCACCTGATTGTGGTAGAGCTCCATCGGGTTGATCCTGCGGCTCCCGAATTCGTCGTCCTGGGCGTACGGTCCGAAGACAGACGTGAGCAGAATACGGGCTTTGGAGCCCTTCGGATGGGTGGGCATTGGGGATTTAGAGTTCTTAAACTCGATTCTAACAATCGCCGCGGGGGTCTTTTGTAATATCTGTGTAAGAGCGCGGGTGCGCCTCATGAAAACATTACCTTTGGTTATCTCCGGCGCACTCACACGGTGTCTCTGCGCGCCAGCTCCGGAAGTGGCGTCGGAACGCGCGTCGATCGACGAGCCGTTAGCGATCCGCGCCGCTGGTCCCGCGCCCCACGAACGCGTCGCGATTGCCGGGGAGATGCGATGGCGGAGGACAACAGTGGGCATGTCACAGTGGAATTCGTGGCGGACGCGCAGGTTGCGGTGGACGCTACCAAATAAGCTCCCGTGGCAGGCTCTTATAAAGAGATTGCAAATAGCCACCCCCAAACCGGGGACGCGCGAGCCAGGCAGAGACTTAAGGGGAAATGAAATTGGCGCGACCAACGCTATCCAGGCATGCGTTGGACGATTGCGCGCGATGCGCTCTTAGCGCGTCAAGTTGGCCAAGAAATCGGTGCTCAAAGGAACGAACACGCGAAAATGTCACGATCCTGTCGCGGCAAGGCGCAGTCATCACAGTGCTGCTCCTTCGCCGAGACTCTGCTTATCGAAGAACCAACTCGGCAACGGAGCCCGAAACAGCGGCCGCACCAAGGAAGGCTGCACGCCCCGCAAATCTGGAGAGCTTGCCCAACCGCTCTTCGATGCGGAGGAATTGGTTGAATTTCGCTACCCGCTCACTTCGGCAGCCCGAGCCAGTCTTGATGTGACCGGCGCCGGTCGCGACCGTCAGGTCCGCGATGAAGGTGTCCTCAGTTTCTCCGGATCGGTGCGAGACAAAACGGCGGTAGCCGTTTCGCGCGGCCAGTTCCATGGTGTCCAGCGTTTCCGTAACCGTGCCGATCTGGTTCAGCTTGATCAGTATCGCGTTTGCGATTCCCTGGTCGATTCCTTCTTGAAGGATCCGCGGGTTGGTGCAGAAGTTGTCGTCTCCCACCAACTCGAGTTTTGTCCCAAGAGCGACGGTCAAATTCCGCCACCCTTTCGAATCATTCTCACCCATGCCGTCTTCCAGGAGTATGATCGGATACTGCTTGACCCACGATTCCCAGATTTTGATCAACTCTTCCGAGGTGATCGCCTTCTTGGTGGATTTGAAGAGGACGTACTTCCCGTCATCCCACATTTCACTGGCGGCCGGGTCGAGGCAGATGGAGATATCGGTTGAGGGCTTGTAGCCGGCTTTGGTAATCGCCTCCAGAATCAACTCAACGGCCTCATCATTCGATTTCAAATCGGGGGCGAAGCCGCCTTCGTCACCGACGGCGGTGCTGTAGCCCTTGCTTTTCAATACCTGTTTGAGCGTGTGAAAGGTCTCCATGCCCATACGGATCGCCTCGGCGAAAGAGGGTGCATGGTGTGGCGCGATCATGAATTCCTGGAAATCGACGGTGTTGTCTGCGTGCTTCCCACCGTTCAGGACGTTCATACAGGGCACGGGAAGAGTGCAGGCGTTGGCGCCGCCCAGATATCGATACAGGGGCAGCGAGTGAGCGTTGGCCGCGGCGCGAGCGGTTGCCATCGATACCGCAAGGATTGCGTTAGCGCCCAGTTTTTCTTTGTTCGGAGTTCCGTCGGCGTCAATCATGGCCTTATCGATGGCTCGCTGGTTGGTCGCGTCCTGACCCAGGACGGCGGCGGCCAATTCCTTTCGAACGTGGCCTACGGCCTTTGTGACTCCCTTACCGGCGTACCGTTTCTTATCGCCATCGCGCAGCTCGACGGCTTCCTTTTCTCCCGTCGATGCTCCCGACGGAACTGCCGCAGTACCGACGGCGCCGCTATCGAGCCAGACTTCGGCCTCAACTGTAGGATTACCGCGCGAGTCAAGGATCTCGCGGCCAATCACGCTAACGATTTTACTCATCGAAGACTCCTTTTGGTGCGAATGAGAACGGAAACACTTCCAGAAATAAAAAAGCTCCTACCCTTCGGTAGGAGCTATCAGAACCGGTTTCCCGGAGCGGTTAGAGGTGAGGCCCATCACCTATGCGATTTCGAAGCTCGACTATAACGCATGGCACCCGCGCAGGCAATGCCGTTGATCGCGCCGCCAATTAATCCTCTACTCCTCACCGGAATTCCCGGAGCGTCTTTTTTAGCCGCAACAACATCCTCAAAACTTCATCGCTTGCGCGCACAAGTGGCGCTTTCGACGAGCGCCGGGACAACTCGGCATCAATCGCCGGCACGGATTCCGGCGCAAGTGCCACGAGAGCCTCTTCCGCCTCCTTCCAGACGAACCACGGCAGGCGGCTCAGCACTGCCACGAGACTCGCTGCCACAGAAACACGGTCCGTTGGATCCGCTATCGAGGAGGCGATCTGCGCGAGCCTTACGACCAATTCGGGATCGCGCTCCGCCAACAGCGGCCGCAGTTCCGCCCAATTCTGCCGTTCCACACCGATTACGGTAAGCAGACGCAGCACGCAACGCCGCCGGCAGAGACTGGATGGGGCCTCTTCGGCGTTATTGGGAAGCGGTGTGACCGCGGAGAGCAGCAGTGCGCTTCGGGCCGCGGGGCCCAATCTTCGGAGTCCGTCTTCGGCCGCTATGCGACACATATCATCATCGAGGGCCCGATCCAAGCACGGGATAGCTTCCGGACGCTCAAATTCCGCAATGGTTTCGATCACGCCAGGAAGGTTGCACCTTTTGCAAAACTCGAGAAGGAATTGGAAGGTTTGGTCGTCTCGCCAGGCGCTTAGCAGCCGGCCAGCAGTGTTGCGGACGGAATCCTCCGCAAACTGGAGTTGGGCATCGGCAGCCCGGCGCGGTGCTTGAAGGTATTCCATGAGGACCTCTCTGGCTCCCAACAACGCGAGCGCCTCGACGGCCCACATTCTAGGTTGTGGCACGCTGGTGATTCGTCCGGATAACAAGAATTCCCGCAAGGGAGGGATGGCCGTTGGTCCGCAGGCAACCAACGCCCCGATCGCAGACTGGCCGTCAACCAGCAACTGAAGACACGCGAGGAGCCGGCAGACCTCCGGATCGCCGGGCGGAATATTGCTACCGGTGTACCTCTGTGTATCCGGTTCCACTACGCCCCTTCTGAATCTCCAACGCCGCCGCAAACTTTTCCCCGACTCGTTCGAAATTCCGGCGGCTTTCAGCCGCGATCGGAATCCGCCAGGCTGAGCCGCTCTTCAGATCCACTTGAAGGACGTGTCCCTCTCGACCCCATGTCAGACCGATGTTTCGCACGGCACCAAGCGGCGCATACGAAGCGACACTCCCGTATCGCGAATACGATCCCCGCTCGCGATCGGTAATCCACAGCAGACGCGTGCCCGTCAGGGCCAGCAAATCGCCCGCCATCCATCGATGGCGCGGGAGCAGCCAACTTCTGGACTTCACGTCCCGAGGCGGTTGGAACACCTGCATCCGAACGGCTTCCCCCGTATCCAGTTCCAGCGATAAGGCGTTTCCGAATTTGATATCGGGATCGGGTCCGAAATTGGTCCCGGATCTCGCGCCTGGCTGGGCGCCAGGCAGCAGCTTTTCCTGGAGACAGCGTATGAACCGAAAAACGGCCGGGAAGCCGCGGGTGTTGTAGCGGACGTTGTAATCGAATCCGGATCCAACGAAACGGAGCCATCCTTTCAGCAGCATATTGCCCGATTCGACCGAATCGATCTGATCCAGGGCACATTGGCGAGGCGGCTCCTTTGTGCTCGGGTGAGCGACGATGTGAAGCGTCCCGTCCTTTAGCAGCAGGACGCAGGGTGGATATAGCGGCCGTCCGAACCAATCCCGATCGCCGCGCGGCAGGAAAAGCCCGATGTCGAACCCTGCAATGGAAGGCGGCAACTCAAAATCGGGCGGGCAAGCGTCTATCGAGCGAAACTCGAACGCCACGATGTAGTCTCGGGAATCAATTGCCGTCCACTCTCCCATAACTCAATGGCCGCCTCAGGCGGCCGTCCCCGGCGCATTCTCCTGTTCCGCGTCTTCCCGAGCGGCGGCGGCGAGTGCCCCCAGGTCGTCTCGCAGTGCCTGGTCGTCCTCGCTGCCTGTTTGATTTGCCGCCAAACGATCCAAGTGCGCCCGGTAGGCATCGGCGTAGCTGTCAAAACGCTCTTGCAATTCCGTGAACGTCTTGCGTACCCAGGCGTGTAGCACGCGCGCATAGATGCCAACGGCGTCCGCGACTTGCGCCCCGGCTTGAGATGCGATCCGTCTCTTCACTCGCGCAACCGCCGACCGGTGGCCCAACAACGAGGCCAGAGCACTCGGGCCAATTTGAATTTCGAGATTGCCCAAATCGAAGCGTGGCATATTCTTCAATACATCGAGCAGCTCGTCCCGCTCCGGTCTGTTCTCGAGTTGGAGCGCCGCGGCCGTTTCCGCCAGCGCGCTGCCAGCGATACCGATGACGCTCTGCACAAGGGACGAGATTTGCGCCGCTCGATCTGCCGCAGCATGTTCCAGGTTGTTTTGGATGAGGCCGTTGCCAGTTGCATTTCCGCCCGACGCCCACGCGTCAACCAATTTGTTGGCGGCCATCTCAATAAGGCCATCCGCGCAGTCGCGAAGCGCGTCGGTCATATCGATGCAGTCTGTCCGCGCCTGGGCAATTTTGCCGCCGGCGGTTCTGAGTTCCGTTTCCAAGTCCCGCAACCTGGCCCCGTCGATTTTGACGCCGGGATGCCCTTCGGCCCCGGAATGCTTCAGCCGCGTCTTGAGTGCCGTTTCGACGCTGAGGCGCAGCGCGCCGATCTTCCGCTTCAGCGATTGCCGAGCGAGTTCAGCATGATGATCGTAAAGTGAAAGAATCTCAGTGTCGAGCCATTTTTCGAGGAGGTCGCTGCACTCGGCCCTGATGCTGACCGCATGTACCGGCAGTTCAAAACCCAAGTCTGAACGGATATGGTCAGCCACGTAGTGAAGCGCACGATCCCGGTCCGAAGGCGCCAGCAAGTCCGCCTTGCTCAATAACACGGAGGCGGGAATGCCGGCTTCCGATAGCGTCTGAATCGTCGCCAGATCTTCCCCGGTTAGAGTTGACCCGGCATCGATCAGCACGACGCCCAGATCGCATCGGGGAAGATACGCCTTAGTTTCGGCAGCGCCGGAAGTGGCAAGCGAGCCGAGCCCCGGCGTATCCACATAGACTACGCCTTCACGCAGTCTCTGCGCCGGCAACTCGACCACAATTCTGGTTACATGCTGGATGTTCCCCGGGTTGCGCTGCTCGGTAACAAACTCTGCCAGGCGCTCGATGTCAAATTGTTCCGGCTTCCGGTCGGCGAACCAGGCGGTGACGCGCGGCTCGGGGCCGTAGGCCAGGCGCGTCGGCACCGCGGTGATCGGGTTTACCCCGACTGGCAGCAGATTCCGTCCGACGATGTGGTTCAGTAGAGAAGATTTGCCAGAGCTGACCCGGCCGAAAACGGCGATTTCGAAGGTGTCTGTTTCTAACCGGTCGATGATCGTCGCTAATGCCGGGCGAAACTCGACCATGCCGTGTTTGCCGATCGCGCCCTCGAGAGCCCTGACCAGCGCGACGTCGCCGCCGGCCTCCGCCAGACACAGCAGACGCTTCTCCAGGTCGGCGGATTGGCCCTGTGCCAGGTACGAATCCAACCTGGAAATGATGCCCTGGATTTCATCAACGACACCGTCGATTTCAAGAGCGGCAGCATCCGCGAGTTCTCCGTACCCAGCCATACGCTTTGGACGGCACTCATCGAAGGCGATATCCACAAATCCCAGCGTCACTCGAATGGAGCGGACCGACCCAATGTGCGGCAACGGAATTGGGACACCCTGACTGTCCAGAACGCGAACCAACTGGGCGCGCATCCTGGCGATGTAGTCTTGGACGACCTTGGCTTGTGCGGGCGAGATATCAGGCTTGAATTTAGGGAATGGCGACTTCGACTGCGACGCTACGAGAGTTGCCTCAATTTCAGACAGGAGCTTGTCGGCGTACTGGCAACTCGACAGGAGATGCAGTCGCTGCGACGGGTTGAGGCGGCCGGGTTTCTGCGCGTCGTCCATCGTGCTCACAACCAAGAGCTCTGTAGGAGTCATCTTCCCCGCGAGGGGCGGTTGTGGCGAACTCCAACGCCTACGCTTATTATGGCCGAAGCCTGACGAACCGGTCAACGGCGGTGGCGGGTCGGGATGAGCAATAAGAGGAACGCCCCCGCCAGCGTGAGCACGGCTGCGTATCCGAACCCTGCGGCGATCGATACGTGTGCCCACAAGAGGCCAACGACGATGCTCGACAGAAGATCTCCGAACGAATTGGCTGCCCATCATGGCCGTCACGAGATAGCCTGCCACAAGAATTGGTTTGCGCTTCCCGATTCGATCCGAGTAGTAGGACATCTAAAGCTTTAGTAGGCTGGAGGCGCCGTCGGAAACCCCTTCGATGACGCCGAGCGCCGCCGCGCCGCCGCCAAACGTGGCCAGAAAAGAGGCAGCACGGCAGTGGTCAGCTCGTGGCCCATGTCCGAGAAGAGACTGAGGAGCCCGATGGCAACGACATTGCGGGTCAACCAGCGAACACGCGTAGACGTATTCATTGCCGGTCGCCGAGTATCGTCTCATTTGCCAGCAGCACCGGAGCTTCCAAAATCAGGCGGAAGGACGCTATAATCTGGTTTAGACCGTTGGTGATGGAGCCCGCCATCAACCGTTTCGAGCTTGGCTCGGGACCGATGGCTCCTACTCGGAAAGGGCTATGATTCTGAGTACGGAAGACATCCACCCCCCAACCAACGGAA
>DATJMA010000069.1:0-9940 GCA_035509055.1 Bryobacteraceae bacterium
TTGCCCAGAATCGCGGGGGGCGGAAAGGACCCAGCGGACCAGGGCTGACACTGACGACCACGGCTTTCGAAGACGGGGCCGTGATTCCGTCCAAGTACACCGGCTCGGATCCCCACGCCGTATCGCCGAAGCTCGAATGGACCAACGTGCCGGCCGGCACCGTGAGCTTCACCCTGATCATGCACGATCCCGACGTGGCCTTGCAGCGGCACACCGAGGATTTTCTCCACTGGCTGGCATTCAACATTCCTGGCGACACGCGCAGTCTGCCCGAAGGCGTTCCGAACGAAGCGACTCTGCCCGATGGCACGATTCAGGTGAAGAACCGGAACGTGGTCGGCTATCGCGGTCCGGGAGCGCCGCCAGCAGGGCCGCTGCACCACTATGTTTTCGAACTGTACGCGCTTGACACCAAGCTGGAGCTTGGGCCGGATGCTACGCGCGAAGAAGTGGTGAAGGCAATGGATGGCCACGTCCTGGCCAAGGCTTCCCTGGTGGGCCGGCACCACCTCTAGAAGAAATCGGCCGATCTGGCCCCGGAGCGCCGCCCTCGCGGGCGCGTATTTATTTTGCGCTAAGCTATTCCATTGATGACAGTCGATGAGATCCGCGAATTGATCAATCTGGCGGCGGAAACGGGGATAGCAGAATTGGAGGTGCAGCGCGGGGAGAACCGCGTGCGCATCCGGCGCGGGGCTCCGGCAAGCGCTCAGGAAATTGTGCTGGCCGCTCCGGCCTATGCGGCGGCTGCGGCGGCTCCGGCGAATACCGCGCCGGCGACCACAGCCGGACCGGCGATTCCGGCCATTCAGACCACGCGCGAACGGGAGGAGGCAGCCAAGGCTGCCGACGCCAATCTGGTGCTGGTTAAGTCTCCCATCGTCGGGACCTTCTATGAAGGCGCTTCGCCCGGCGCCCCGCCTTTTATTTCGATCGGCGACCGCGTCCAACCGGGCAAGGTGCTGTGCATCATCGAGTCCATGAAGCTCATGAACGAGATCGAAGCCGAAACCTCGGGGGTCATCGAACAAAAGCTGGTGAGGAACGGGCAGCCCGTGGAATACGGGGAGGCTTTGTTTGCCATCCGCGCGGTTTAACAAGATCCTCATCGCCAATCGGGGCGAAATCGCGGTACGTGTCATCTGCGCCTGCAAGGAACTTGGCATTCAGACGGTGGCCGTGTATTCCGAGGCGGACCGCTACAGCTCCCACGTCCGCTTCGCCGATCAGTCCATCTGCATCGGCCCGGCGCGGAGCGCGCGCAGCTACCTCGATATCGCCTCCATCATCAGCGCGGCGGAAATCACGAACGTGGATGCGGTCCATCCCGGCTACGGATTCCTCAGCGAGAATGCCGGCTTCGCGGAGGTCTGCGAGACCTCGGGGCTGAAATTCATCGGGCCGAAGCCGGAGGTGATCCGGCTGATGGGCGTGAAGGAACAGGCGCGGGCGTTCATGCGGCAGATCGGCGTCCCTGTGCTGCCGGGATCGCCGGGCGTGCTCAAATCACCGGAAGAAGGCCTGCTGATGGCCGGCGAGATCGGCTACCCGGTGATTCTGAAGGCATCGGCGGGCGGCGGCGGGCGCGGCATGCGCATCGTCAACAAGCCCGAGGATCTGGCGGCGAATTTCGCGCAGGCGCAGGCCGAAGCCGGCGCCGCCTTTAGCTCGCCGGACGTGTATCTGGAGAAGTACATCCCCGCGCCGCGCCATATTGAATTTCAAATATTGGCCGACGAGCACGGCAATGTGGAAGTGCTGGGGGAGCGCGAATGCAGCATCCAGCGGCGCCACCAGAAGCTGATCGAGGAATCGCCCTCGCCGGCGGTCACCCCGGAGCAGCGCGCCGAAATCGCGGCCGTGCTCAAGAAGGCCATGTGCGCGGCCGGCTACACCAATGCCGGCACGGTCGAGTTTCTGATGGACGAAGACGGCAAGCTCTACTTCATCGAGGTCAACGCCCGCGTGCAGGTGGAGCACCCGGTTACCGAATTCGTCACCGGTATCGACATCGTCAAAAGCCAGATCCGCATCGCGGAGGGCGAGACACTGGCCGAGGTGTTGCCCGGAAAGGTGGAACTGCGGGGCCACGCCATCGAGTGCCGAATCAATGCGGAAAATCCGGAGACCTTCGTGCCCTCGCCGGGGCGCATCACGGGCTTCCATTTACCCGGCGGCATCGGCGTACGTGTGGACACCTGGGCCTATACCGATTGCGTGATCCCGCCGTATTACGATTCGCTGGTAGCGAAGCTGATCGCGTACGGCACCGACCGCGCGGAAGCCATCCGCCGCATGCAGCGTGCGCTCGGGATGTTCATCGTGGAAGGCATCTACACGTCGATTCCGCTGCACCAGCGCATTCTGGCGGAGGAAGATTTTCAGGCGGGGAAATTCGATACGAACTTCATCAAGAGGTTTGGGAAGTAGATGGCGGAAGACGGAAGTCAGAATGCTGGCGCCGCGGCCGCATTCTGACCTCTGACTTCTGTCTTCCTGTTTACTGCGACAGCGTGTAATTCACGTCGATCTGCGTCTGGACTTCCACCGGTTCTCCGTTCAGCAGGGTAGGCTGATAAACCCACTGCTTGACGGCTTCCATGGCGGACGGCACCAGGAGCGGATCGCCGCTTAGCACCTGGAGGCTTTGCATCGTGCCGTCTTTGTTGATGACGGCTTGCAACTGCACCTTACCCTGAACTCGCTGCGCCTTGGCTTCCGGCGGATACAGCGGCCGGGCCTGCGAAACGAGCTTCATTTGCTGGACGTTGCCGCCAATCTTGATGCGTTGCACGGTGCCCGGCGCGGCGATCTGGATGATTGCATCCCCGGCACTCAAAGGCACGGTTGTCACGCGCAAGTGCTCGTCAAACTGGCTCACAGCCTCGGCAGTCTGCTTCAGTGATAGTTCCGTGATGGTGTCGCCCTGGTGGAGCGGCAGCCTGGCGAGCAGCTCCTGCTGGAGCGTGGCAGAGAGGCCGACGATCGATACGCTCCTGACAGTCCGGCCTTCAACGGAAGGGCGCTGAGACTGCGGCACGCCCGCGGCAGCCTCGGCGCGCCGTTTTGCGGCTTCCAGACTGGTGGCGGCCGCCGGATTGCCCGCCTCGGCCGGCAACTGGAATGCGACCGTCACCTCCCGCGTCGTGCCGGCGGCGTCATGCGTAAAGTGCCACTGCAGGACGGATTGCAGGGTAGAATTGCGCAGCTCCTGCGGACCGCTGAGCACGCGGGCGTCCGAAACGTTGCCCTTGTCATCCAACTGCACTTCGAGCGCGACCGTGCCTTGCACCCCTTTGGCCCGGGCGGATTCGGGATATGCCACGCCGGTCCGGTGCAGCAGGTTTGCGCCGCCCGTATCCACCGAAACGCCCGCGGCGTCATTGACGACCTGGGGCGCAGCCGAGAGCGGGAAGGTCGCGGCGGCAAACCAGCAGGCGACGAACAGAACGCACAGGCCGGCGGCCAGTGCGGAAATCACTCTTGTTTTAGACATGCGAACCTCCTCGAAAAGGGAAACCACTCGTTGTTTCAAATGGCGCCGGCGCAGGAACAGCGGCGCGGGAACAAGATCGGGTTCCGGACGCGCCCCGGCAATCGCGAGCAGGGCGTCTACGTATTCTTCCCGGCCTTGCGTGAGCCGGACCACTTCGGCATCCACCGCCTGCTCGCGGGCAAGCTGAATCTCGGAGAGCAGCCACCAGATGGCGGGGTGGAACCAAAGCACGGCGCGGACGAACTCTTCGGCCACCGTGAAAGCCCAGTCGCGGCGGACGACATGCAGAAGTTCGTGCGACAGGATGGCTGTCTGAGCATCGGAGGAGAGCACGGGGAACTGCGGGGGAACCAGGACCACCGGCCGCAGCGCGCCGAACGTCACGGGGCTCGCAATGCCCTCGGCGATGCAGACTTCGGCGTCGGTGCGCAAGGGCAGCGGGATGGAAAGCGGACGCGACGTGCGGCGGTATCGGCGCAGCCGCCGGAATCCGGCGCCCAGCCAGACAAGCCGAATGAGCGCACCGGCGCCGACGAGGCCGAGAGCGAGAGCGGCGAACGGGACAGCCGGCGCGGGCGCGGGCACAGGATTGAGGGCGAGCACGGTTGTTGTCACCGAGATATCGCCCGTAACTAGCTGCTGGCGCCATGGATGGACGAACGGCAACAGCAGGCAGGCGGCCAGAACGATCTGCCAGAAGGCGAGGCGCGCGCGGGCATGCCGCAGACGCAGCAGCGCCGGAACAATGGCGGCGGCAGCTACGACCATGCCGATTTGGACACTGTACAGCAGCAGGTTGTTCCACCACAGCGTAGCCATCAGGATTTCCTCCGCAGTTTCGCGATTTCGTCCAGGTCTTCCGGCGAAAGGTTATGCTCTTCCACCAGGTGGACCAGCAGGGGCTCGGCCGACCCGTTAAACACGCGATTGACGAAGTCCCGCACCATCGCGCCGATCACCTTCCCCTTGGGCTGTGTAGGACGGTACACATAGGCGCGGTCCGCCTGGGATTTTTTCAGGTATTTCTTCCGCTCCAGGATCTTCATCATCGTCATGACCGTGGTGTAGGCCACCTTGCGCCGCTCGAGAAGCGCCTCGTAGACGTCGCGCACGGTGGCCGCATCCCGCTCCCAGACGATTTTCATAATCTCCAGTTCCTGGTCGGTGAGAGTCGCGCTCCGATGTCGCATACTAATTTATTAGTACTAATTTAATGCCATGTCAAGCGGATTTTTTTTATAAAAAAAGCACCCGGTCTTTGAGCCGGGAGCGGAGCTGGAACTCCGGCCCGGGAGCGCATCTGGAAGATTCGGCGGAAGTTTTCCAATGTTGACGCCGCAACCGCAGCCGTCTTCCTTCTGGCTGCAGGTCGCCATACTCGCTGCCCTGCCCGCCATCACGCGAGCGGTGCGGATCGATCCGGCGGGCATGTTGCGCTCGGAATAAACGGCCGCCCGCCCGGCCGGGAATATCAACCTCACCTGCGTTAAAATCGGGAGTTCGAATCATGAATCTCCGAATTCTGTTGCTCCTGGCGTTGCCCGCGGTCGTGCTGGCGGCGGATTCAAAATCGGGCCTCGACACGGCCGCGATGAACACGGCCGTCGATCCGTGTGTGGATTTTTACCAGTACGCATGCGGCAACTGGATCGCCCGCAATCCCATTCCCGCCGACCGGGCCCGCTGGGGGCGGTTCACCGAATTGAGCGAACGCAACGAAAAGGTGCTGCTCGATATCGTCCAGGGCGCCGCCGCGAACACCAGCCGCAGTGCCACCGACCAGAAGATCGGAGATTTCTATACGGCTTGCATGGACACGCCGACCATCGAGAAAAAGGGCCTCGCGCCACTCAAGCCTGAGCTGGAGAGGATCGACGCCATGGAATCGCGCGCGGACATCGTGGCGGAACTGATTCGCCTGCACCGGATGGGCGTGCCGGTGGTGTTCCAGTTCGGCGGACAGGCGGACGCCAAGGATTCCATGCACACCATCGCTACCCTGGGCCAGGGCGGCCTTTCCCTGCCCGACCGCGATTACTACCTGAAGACCGACGCGAAATCGGTGGAAACGCGGCAGCGCTACGTGGAGCACATGAAGAAGATGTTTCAACTGGCCGGCGACAGCGCGGAAGCGGCGGCGGCCAAGGCCCAGGCGGTGCTCGATGTGGAGACGATTCTGGCGAAGGCCTCGGCCGACCGCGTCTCCATGCGAGACCCCAACAAGCGCTACCACATTATGGCGCGCAAGGATCTGGGTACGCTGGCGCAGTTCCCATGGGACGAGTATTTCGAAGGCGTGGGCGCGCCGGCGTTTGAAAAGCTGAACGTCAGCAACCTGGATTTCTTTAAGCAGATTGCCACGACGCTACCGGTGGATTCGACGGAACCCTGGAAGGCCTATTTCGCCTGGCACGTGCTGCACGCGCACGCGGCGCAACTGGCATCGGCATTCGAGAACGAGAACTTTGATTTCTGGCAACGCTACCTGACCGGCGCCAAGGAGCAGCGGCCGCGCCAGGCGCGCTGCGTGGCCGCAGTGGATCGCTCCCTGGGCGATGTGCTCGGCCAGAAGTACATCGAGGTCGCGTTCGGGCCGGACTCCAAAGCCCAGATCGCGCAGATGGTCGACGCGCTCGAAAAGGCGATGGGCAAAGATATCCATGGGCTCTCCTGGATGACCGACGAGACGAAGAAAGCGGCACTGGAGAAGCTGAAGGCGATCACCAACAACGTGGGCGCGCCGAAGAAGTGGCGCGATTATTCCAAACTGACCGTGACGCGCGACGATTACCTGGGCGATTCCCTGCGGGCGGCGGAGATGATCCGCACCGAGCGTCTGGCAAGGATCGGCAAGGAGACGGACAAGACGGAATGGTCGATGACCACACCCACCGTGAATGCGTTTTACAGCCCGCAGAACAACAGCATCAATTTCCCGGCGGGAATTCTGCAAGCGCCGTTCTTCGACCCGCGGCGGGACATCGCGCTGAATTACGGCGGTGCCGGCGCCGTCATCGGCCACGAGATGACCCACGGCTTCGACGATCAGGGCCGCAAGTACGACGGCAACGGCGACCTACGAAACTGGTGGACCGCCAAGGACGGCGAGGAATTCGAGAAGCGCGCCGCCTGCATTGCCAATGAGTATTCCGGCTTCACCGCCGTCGATGACGTCCACCTGAACGGACGCCTCACGCTCGGCGAAAACACGGCCGACAACGGCGGCGTGCGTGTGGCGCTGATGGCTCTGCACGACGTACTCAACGGAAAGGAAGATAAGATCGATGGCTTCACGCCCGATCAGCGCTTCTTCCTCGGATTCGCCCAAATCTGGTGCGAAAACACCATGCCGCAGGAATCGCGGCAGCGCGCTTTCACCGATCCGCATTCGCCCGGCCGCTATCGGGTGAACGGGACGATGCAGAATTCGCCGGAATTC
The DNA here is from genome assembly GCA_035509055.1 of Bryobacteraceae bacterium. Classification (GTDB taxonomy): domain Bacteria; phylum Acidobacteriota; class Terriglobia; order Bryobacterales; family Bryobacteraceae; genus PALSA-129. The sequence goes on from DATJMA010000069.1 coordinate 6,936, forward strand.
CAGAAGGCGTTTTCGTGCAAAGCCGGTCAGCCGATGGTCAGCGCGAATGCGTGTATGGTGTGGTAACGAGGGCCCGAATTGGGCCACGGATACACACAGATTTAGACTGGCGGCCGGCTCCGCCGGTCGCATGCCGGGCAGAGCCCGGCATGACAGCCCGGAAGGGCTGTCCTACAGGCTTTCGAGCACGCCGTCGATGATCTTCTGCGTGTTCTCGATCGGGTCTCCCTGTTGTCCCGACGCCTTGATCGAGTACAGGCCGGTGAATCCCATTTCGCGGGTCAGGGCCATGGCCTTCTGTAGATCGTACCGATTGCCGGTGTGCGCCAGGCCGCTGGTAATGGCGAGCATCGCCCGCATCCCCTGCAGTTGTTCTTCCTGATTGGGGAAGTTGAGAAAATCGCAGCAGCCGTAAGCGCCACCGCCTTTCAAGATCTCCGTCAGCAAAATATAAGACGGTGCCGCGGGCGTCGGCGCAGCCGGCGCGCCAGCGCGGCCTCGTCCGCCTCCACCCCCACGGTTTTCGCAGGCGCACTTGATGTTCTTGGTTTTGGCGAGCGCTACCAGCGCCTTCATGTTGGAAATGGCGAGTTCCTTGTTCTCCTCTGTAGGCTGGCCCTGGTTGATCAGAACCCGCGGGCATCCCAGGAACGCAACTTTGTCGAACCAAACCCGGTGCAAGTCGATCATAGCCAGCCGCTCTGCCGGCGCCTGGGCGGTTAACTGCATGCCCGCTCCGAATTCCAGGTTGACCTGCGCCACTCGCGTCTTGGTCCGGTTCAACCGGTCGCGGAAGTCCTTCAGCCACGACATCTCGGTGGACGGAAAATAATTGCTTTGCAGCTCGACGGCGTGGACATGGAATTTATCGGCGCACAGTTCGCCGATGTCCATGATGTCCAAGGTTCTCTCCGGGCTGGCCGGCCGGTTGTTCTTCACCAGCCGGTCGAGGCCATACATCATGATGGCGATGCGGGAGAGCTTGTCCTGGCCGTTGCTGGCCGCCCATCCGCTCTTCGCCGCCATGAGGCCGGCGGCAGAGCCGGCAATGCCGACGAAGTCTCGACGATTCATGGCACCCTTCCCTCCGTGGAAATGATGCCAATCATACACCAGGAATCGCCCGGAGTGTGGCTGCCCAGGGCCGCCGCCCGCCGTCTCGAATTGCGGAGAAGCCTGGCCTGCGAACCTCAGTTGGTCTTCGACGCGCCTGCCAGAAGAACCTTCACGGGCCTCACGGCGGCGAGCCGCAGTTCGGCTTGCGGTTTCTCCATAGCCGTAAGGGCCGCGGATTCCTGCGCCACCCAGTCGGACGGCGCGGAGCCGTTCCCCGAAATCGCATCCAGTAGGCGCAAGCCTGTTTTGCCGAGCGCGGCGAGGTTCTCCGAAAGCGGCTTCAATTCGACCAGGAACGGGTTTTGGTCCGCGATCCGCTCGAGACGCGCGTCGTTGCCGGCCCAGACGGTGAAGGTCTCGCGCAGCAGCGCGACGTCCTCGGCGGTTCCGGTGTGGTTGACCATGCGTTTGGCCGCGAGTTCCAAAGCCCGCACGCTCTCGTTCTCCGGCCGCGCTGCATCCACCATCCGGTTGAGCGGCGTGAAGGTGGTGTTGTGCGTGCCGCGCCCGCGGCCGTTGCCGAGGCCGGTCGCTTCGCAGGCATCGGCCAGCACGCGCACTGCCTCTGAAGGCTGGTCGCCCGTCAGACGCGCCAGCATCGGGCCGTAATCCGCGCGGTGCTGTACGCCCGTCCACTCCAATTCCCGGCTCACCACAGCGAGGCGCTCGTACATGTTATCGACATCGCGCACATCCTGTGGCGACCAAAGCCGCTCCGCGATTGCTGCCAGACGCGGCCAGATCCTCGAATCCACGGTCTCCGAATCGGCGTACTCGTCCCACATGCAGGCCTCGCCGCCGAGAATCCGCGCGGTCTCCTCCGGCTTCAACTCCGCCGCCGGACCGCTCAGCGGATCGATTCCGTAGTGATAACTCGCCGGCCTCAGGTGATCCAGGTAGTAACCCCAGGAAAGAATGGCACGATGCCCCTTCTGCGCCGCTTCGGCCAGCGCGGCATTGCCGCGCCAGGATTGAATCACGGTGGTCGTCGGCAGATCGGGGTGCAGCACCTCGTCCCATCCGATCATGATCTTGTGATACCGGGTAAGGATGCGCGAAATCCGCTGGTTGAAATACGCCTGCAGACCCTTCGGCCCGTCCAGGCTGTGCGACTTCATGAACGCCTGAATCTGCGGATTCTCGTTCCACGTTTTGCCGTTCACCTCGTCTCCGCCGATGTGAAAATAAGGGTCAGGGAAGATCTGTGCCATTTCGCCGATGAACGCGTCGAGGAACTTATAAGTTGTCTCCTTTGTCGGGTCCATCACGGGATCGTAGATCCCGAAGGTGCGGCCGATTGTGAACGGGCCGGCCGTGCTGGCAAGCTGCGGATAACCGGGGAACCAGGAGCTCGTGTGGCCAGGTATGTCGAATTCCGGAATCACGCGAATGCCGCGGCCCCGGGCGTACGCGATCACTTCGCGTAGTTCGGACTGGGAGTAATAGTTGCCATCGGAGCCCATCTCCTGCAGCCGCGGGAACTTCTTGCTTTCGACACGAAATCCCTGGTCGTCGGAGAGATGCCAGTGAAAGACGTTCAGCTTCACCGCGGCCATCGCGTCCAGATTGCGCAGAATGACGGGAACCGGCATCCAGTGGCGGGAGCAATCCAGCATGAACCCGCGCCATGCAAACCGCGGCCGGTCCTCGATGTGGACTGCCGGAACCGCGAATCCGCCCGGCCCGGGCGCCACAAGCTGCGCAAACGTCTCAAGACCGTGCAGCGCGCCATCCACCGTGGCCGATTTCAGGGTCGCACCCTGGGAAGTGACATCCAACGTGTAAGACTCGTCTTCGCCCAGCACAGGCCCGGCATCGCGCGCGGCGGCGCAGTCGATCTTCAGCGTGGCCCCGGCGGGCGGCGTGAAGGGAATGCCGGTCTGCCGCGA
>DATJMA010000070.1:0-3077 GCA_035509055.1 Bryobacteraceae bacterium
CAACTCTCTCCCGTCGCCGCGCCATCGCGGCAGTCCGCCACCCGTGGTCGAAATCTTCCACTTCCGGTTTGCCTGTGGCTGCGTGCCGTTGAACGGAATCACGTAGACTTCGTGGCGCCCATTCTCATCGGAATCGTACGCCAGCCATTTGCCGTCGGGAGACAACGCTCCGTATTCTTCCGCGCTGGTTGTCTCGACAAGCGGCCCGGCGTGGCGATCGGCAGTCGAGAGGGCCCACACGTCACCTCTTGTTCCTGGGCGAATCGCGTTGAACAGGATGAAGCGCCCGTCGCGTGACCAATCGGTCGGTTGCTTTGGGAAACTGCCCCGGAACAACAGGTCCTGGCGTCCACCTGCCGCCGGCTGCACGTAAATGTCGTACTCCCCCTGCTCCTTCCCGCTGATCCACTCTGCGATTTTCGAGCCATCCGGAGACCACACGGGGCAACCCTGGCTCGCATCCGGCACATGGCTGAACAGCTTGACGTTGCCGTCGTTTTCCACCATCCACAGGTCTGCGCTCTTGCCATCATCGCCCAGCTTCGCGGCAACTGCACGCCCGCCGTCCGGTGAGATTCGCGGAGGTCCCCATTCGCCCGGCTCCCGCACTTCGGCCATCGGCGTTCCAGCCCGGTCCGTCCACACGAGTTGCCGCAGCGGTTTGCCCGCGCCCTGATATACCAGCGTTCCGTTTTGCGATACCGAGATGGGAGCCAAGCCCATGCTGTTGACCGCGCCGATGTCTTCCACCAGCGAACCAGGCTCGCCTGTCGTCGATTGCTTTGCCGGATTGAATGCCTGCCCCATCAATTTATGGTTGGCGATGAAAAGCAGGTACCCGCTCTTCGGTGCCTCGGCCTGGCTTCGCGCGGCATAGCGCGCGTTTGTCTCGGACGGAAAAATCAGGCGATAAGCCGAGGAGCCGATCGCTCCGGTGTACACGCCCGTCGTCTCCGTGGCCTCGGTATCGATAAAAAACAGGAAGTGCGTGCTTTCCGGCAGAAACTGCGGCCACAGATAGCTGTTTTCGCCCTTGTCCGCATTCACTTTCAGTACAAGGGAAGGCGTGCTGTTTGCCTTCGCCGGCACTTGGTAGAGGCCATCATTGTCGCGCGAAAACAGAATGGTGCCGTCTGCGTTCCATGTCCCGCCACCGTTGCCGCCTTCGATGCGGCAGATGGTTTCGGTAAGCCCGTCGTGAATTCGCACCTTCTTCAGCGACCGCCCTGCGAAGTACGCCAGCGATTGGCTGTCAGGCGACCAAAACGGATTCGTCGCGCCTTCGGTTCCGGCAATCGGCGTGTGGCCCATGGCGTCGAGCGGCCGCAGCCAAAGCATGCGCTGCCCTTCCGGTCCCTGCGCCGAAAATACCAGAAGCCGCCCGTCGGGTGATACCGAAGGCGATCCCGGAAATGTCGTGTGGTCCGGCGCCACCGCGAATCGGAGCATAGGCGAGACCGGGCGCGGCCGGAAGTAGAGAGCTGCCCCCACTGCCGCTCCGGCTACCAGAAGCAGGCAGGATCCGATGAACATCCACAGCCGCGCGCGATAGCCCTTGAGCGACGACTCGCCGCCCGCCAGCATCATTCGCCACGTCGTGGGTTGCATGTGGTATCGCAGTACCTGTTCCCCCGGCTTGGCAAAGAACTCTTCGGATCGCGGCGGTTCCACCGGACGCGGCTTGGGCGGAGGAGGGCTTCGGCGCGCCTTCAATGTCTCGTTGATCTGCGCCTTCAGGCTTTGCGGCGTTGGTTCCGCTGGCGCGCCCGTGAACCGCGCCGGGGCTGCCGGTGCGGGCACGCGGGCTCCGGCCATACTAATGTTCGCCGTTTTGGCCGCAAAACGAAGTTCGATCACCGCGTTTTGCATGCGCTGCCGCCGCGCTGGCCGGCTCTTCTCCATGCACCCGGCGATCACCCGCGCCATCGCATCGTAGACCGGCGAGCGCAAGGTAAGCGTTGGAGGCGGGTCCTGCAGAATCGAGCGGTCCAGTTCCGCGCCTTCTCCCGGAAAGGCGCGCGTGCCGGCCGCCATTTCATACAAAATGGCGCCGAACGCGTAAATGTCCGCTCGCGCGTCTTCGGTTTCGCCGCGCACCTGCTCCGGCGCGCGGTAAGCCGCATGGTGCAGTTGCGCCTCTACCCCCGGCGCCAGCACCTGCGCGCCATCCGCCGTCAGGCAGATCGATTCCGGAGACAGGACCCCGTGCACGATCCCGGCCGCATGCGCCTTCTGTAGTTGGCCGCCGATCTCAATCGCGTAGGCGAGCGCTTCTTCGGCCGTCAGCGCGCTCTGCGCCAGGCGCTCCGCGAGCAAAACGCCTTCGACCGGCTGTTTGGTAAGAAGATCCAGTTGTAGTGGGCCGGTTTCGGTCACTCTGGATGAATTTTAACCTTTTGCCGGCCATCCTACAATGCTGCGGGTAACGGTAACGGTAGTACGATATGAGACTTCGGCCCTGGAACCCGGTAGGGCGGGCGATCGTCTTTCGTCGTCCGCTCGGTTCGGCCTACACGCCCACCAGTTTCCGGCTCTGGTCCCAGAGCTCGCCGGCGTCCTCCACCACCTTGCGGCCCTCTTCATAAATTACTTTCACCCGCTCCATCAGGTCGCGGGTCGCGTCCGCCAGGTCGCCCGACCGGCTGGCCACCCGTCGCGTCACATCTCGCGCCTGGTCCCACGGTGTCCTTGTGCGCTTCCGGCGCGAAAGCGCAATGCCGATTCCCACGGCTGCTCCTACCGCGACTCCGATCCAGATCCCTGTGTTTCCTTGCCCGTTATGCATCTCCATGTCCTCCATGAACGCTCGTCTCATTTCCAAGTGTAGCGGCGCCCGCCCGCCGCCGAAGCCCGCCTCCGCCTTGCCGCCGTGCCCGGCCGCACATCGGCCGAGACGCTTCGGTTAGGCATCATACGCCGCTTCCCGCGCTCCGTTTCGGCATTTTTCCTGATTACGGATGAACAGTCCCCGATCTCCGAAATCTCACCCCCTATTGACACTGCCCGCGTCCAATGTACAATCCAAAGTGGCATCGATTTCACAACGGAAGTGGCGCGAAATGTTTAAAGCCAGGAAA